>NZ_JAGGNV010000035.1 GCF_018614955.1 Variovorax paradoxus | reverse complement strand
CCTTGGCCGTCACCGACGCCGCCTGCCCACCTTTGACCAGTCGCACGGCCTCCAGCTTGAATTCCAGCGTGTACATGCCACGTGGCTGACCGTCTTTTCTCTTGCTCATATCTCTTCTCTCCAATCACTGATTTGACCATCAGCTATGGAGTACGTTTTTCAGGGGCAAGGTCACCCGCCACCGCTTCCCCCGCCGCCGCATGCCGTCACCACCACGCCGGCCGCCATCGCTGCCAGCCACCCCATCCTCGATCGCTTGTTCATTGTTGTTCCCGCTGAATCGCCCGCGCACCACGCGTGAGCCCGAGGATTAAGGCGAAGATTTGTGACGCTGCGGTGAAACGCTGGGCCTGTTCAGGCCCTAGGCTGGCCCATCTAGAACACGCCGGATGCCTTGCCCGGCGCCGGTCCGCGCATTAATCTGCAAGCAGGGGCGGGGCCCCTCCCGCCCGGGAGACCGCCATGTATGAACGCATACTCGTCGCCACCGACGGTTCCGAGCTCTCGGAACAAGCCGTGACCAGCGCGATCGACCTGGCCATCCTGATGAAAGCCGAGTTGGTCGCCGTCAAGGTGGTGCACCACTACCCCACCGGCTACTTCGAAGGCTCGCTGCTGTTGAACCAGATGGAAGTCACGCGACTGCAGGAGCAGGCCGATGCCGAAGCGCAGCGCGTGGTCGATGCGGTGAAGGAAAAGGCGCTCGCCAAGGGCGTCGAGAGCACCAAGGCCGTCGTCATGAAGTCCGAGCTGGTCTCGGAAGCCATCATCGAAGCCGCCCGCAGCTACCGCTGCGACCTGATTGTCATGGCCTCTCACGGCCGGCGCGGCATCAAGCGCCTGCTGATGGGCAGCGAAACGCTGCACGTGCTGACGCACTCGCACACGCCGGTGCTGGTGCTGCGGTAGGGCCTGTTAACAGGCCCTTCAGCGCACGGCGCCGGAGTCTCGCTGCCGGTCTTCTTGCTTGTGCGCGAGGTAGGTCGCGAGGTCGACCTCGTGCAACTGCGCCGGATATTGCTCGATGGCCTCGAACCAGCGCTGCAGGCGCTTCTCCGAGCGCTCCGGCGCCGGCACCCCGAGGCCGGCCAGATAGGCATCGAGGGTGAGGAAGTAGCGCATCGCGTTGCGCTCCATCAGGCCGCGCAGTCCGCGGATGTATTCGGGCTGGCCGTCGGGCGTCTTGCCGACCACGGTGAAGCCCACCTTGTGGCTGCCGAAGGTCGCGAGGTAGGCCATGGTGGCGTAGCGCGCCATCATGTTGTGCTCGTAGGCATAGCCGAAGTGCAGGAAGGTCTGGCGCGCGCCGAGCGGCGTGGCTTCGAGCATCACGCGGTAGCGGCTGGTGCCGAGCGGCCCCGCCTCCGCCGACAGGTCGACCGCGAGATAGTCGCGCGCGGCGCTGGCCGTGCGATGGACGAAGTCGAGCTCGAAGGCCTGCTCCACCGGCTGGTCGTAGCGCCGCACCACGCTGAGCGTGAGCACGTCGCCATCCGGCCGCCGAGCCACGCGGCAGCGCCGGTTGTTGACGTGCAGCAGCAGCATCTCGCACCACTGCGGCGCGTTGGCGAGTGCAGCGCGCACGTCCCCCAGCGGGTGATCGACGACGGCATAGATATCGCCCTGCAGCCCGTTCTCCGTTTCGACCGATTCCAGATGCATGGGCCGCTTCAGCGGGCTGCGCGCGAGCTGGCCGGCCAGCTTGTGGTGCAACTCGCGCAAGCCCTGCGCAGAACCGGCCTCTTGCGGGCCCGCCTGCGCGCCGAGCGCCCAGGCGCCCCATGCAATGCACAGAGCCATGCGAGCGGCGCAGCGACACGAAGCGGCCAAAAAGCTGTTCATGGGACCACACCATACAACGGCTTGGCTTTCAGCCTCCGCTGCGCTCGCGCCGCGTGAGGAGCCACATGGCCGCGCCGAGCAGAAGCGCGCCCAGCCACTGGCGCGGTGCGAGCGCCTGCTCGAACAGCCAGGCCGCGAGCAAGGCGGCCACCAGCGGCTCGATCAGCGTGCCGACCACGGCGACCGTCGGCGACAGGCGCCGTGCGCCCCAGGCAAAGGCGAGGTAGGCGACGGAGGTCGTCACCACGCCGGTGTAGCCTACGCCGAGCCACTGCATCGCGCCGGCCGGCCACGTCATGCCGGCCGAGATCGCGGCAACGAGCATGCACAGCGCCGCCACGCTCATGCCCCAGGCCGATGCGGTGACGGCCGGTACGCGAACCGGCATGCGTGCATTGCCGAGGACGACGAGCGCATAGCAGCAGGCCGAAGCGAAGGACCAGGCCAGGCCCGCCAGGTAGCCTGCGGGCAGCGCGCCGGGACCGGCCGCCGGCCAGACGACCAGCGCGACGCCCGCCGACGCCAGCCCCCAGCCCCGCCAGCAGGCGGCCGCCGAAGCGCTCGTAGCCGCGCAGCACGGAGACGGCCGCGACGATCACGGGTGCGCCGCAGATCGAGATCACGGTCGGCAGCGCCGCGCCCAGGTGGGCGATGCCGGCGAACCAGCAGCTCACGTTGAGCGCCATCGCCGCGCCGGTGGCGACGACCTGCCAGCGTTCGCGGTACGCCAGTTCGCGCCATTGCACGCGCGGCATCTCGCGTGCGCGCCAGTGCCACCACCACAGGAGCGGCAGGCCGAGCGCAAAGCGCCCGAGAGACAGGCTTTGCGGCGCGATGCCGCCCTCGATCAGGAATTGCGCCACCAGCGCGCCGCCGCCCCACAAGGCGCCGGCAAGCAACACGCCGCCCCACGCCAGGGCGGCGAACATTCTTTCGTTCATGAAAAGTTCTCCAAGGCCTGCCGCGCTTGGCGGCAGGCGTCCTTACGCCGGCCGCCCGCGCTCGCAACGAAGGAGCGAAGACGGCCACCCATGCGGGCCTTCAGGCGCAGCGCTCGCGGCGCAACACCTCAGGCGAGGGTCGGCGGAGGGGGAGAACGACGGATCTGCATCGCGCGAATCATAAAGACCCGTGGCGCACTCAGCGCGCCTTGCGCACCGGCTTGCCGCGCCCAGCGCCGTTGTCGCGCGGCGGCAGCCCGGTGTGCTGCGTGAGGATGCGGCCCTTGACGGGCTGCACGGGCTGCACGGGCTTCAACGCGACCGCAGTCGAGTTCTTGCGCCGCGCGCTCTGGTAGCTGCCGTCGGTCAGCGGCTGATAGGTCGGGATCAGGTGGTGCTTGCCGTTGCCGATCAGGTCGGCGCGGCCCATCTTCTTCAACGCCTCGCGCAGCAGCGGCCAGTTGTTGGCGTCGTGGTAGCGCAGGAAGGCCTTGTGCAGGCGGCGGCGCTTGTCGCCGCGCACGATGTCCACCGTCTCGCTCTCGCGCGTGATCTTGCGCAGCGGATTCTTGTTGGTGTGGTACATGGCCGTCGCGGTGGCCATCGGCGACGGATAGAAGGTCTGCACCTGGTCGGCGCGGAAGCCGTTCTTCTTGAGCCAGATCGCGAGGTTCATCATGTCCTCGTCGCTGGTGCCCGGATGCGCGGCGATGAAGTACGGAATCAGGTACTGCTTCTTGCCCGCTTCCGCGCTGAACCTCTCGAACATCTGCTTGAACTTGTCGTAGCTGCCGATGCCGGGCTTCATCATCTTGGTGAGCGGGCCCTGCTCGGTGTGCTCGGGCGCGATCTTCAGGTAGCCGCCCACGTGGTGCTGCACCAGCTCCTTCACGTACTCGGGCGACTGCACGGCCAGGTCGTAGCGCAGGCCGGAGCCGATCAGGATCTTCTTGATGCCCTTCAGCGCGCGCGCGCGGCGGTAGATCTTGATCAGCGGATCGTGGTTCGTGTTGAGGTTCGGGCAGATGCCCGGATACACGCAGCTGGGCTTGCGGCAGGCCGATTCGATCTCGGGGCTCTTGCAGCCGATGCGGTACATGTTGGCCGTCGGCCCGCCGAGGTCGGAGATGGTGCCGGTGAAGCCCTTCACGCTGTCGCGGATGGCCTCGACCTCCTTGATGATCGATTCTTCCGAGCGGCTCTGGATGATGCGGCCCTCGTGCTCGGTGATCGAGCAGAAGGTGCAGCCGCCGAAGCAGCCGCGCATGATGTTCACGCTGAAGCGGATCATCTCCCAGGCCGGGATCTTGGTCGCGCCGTCGTGGCTGCCGTGCTCGTCGGCGTAGCGCGGATGCGGACTGCGCGCGTACGGCAGGTCGAACACATGGTCCATCTCGGCGGTGGTGAGCGGGATCGGCGGCGGGTTGATCCAGACGTCGCGCGCGGTCGTGCCTTCGCCGTGCGCCTGCACCAGCGCGCGCGCATTGCCGGGGTTGGTCTCGAGGTGCAGCACCCGGTTGGCGTGGGCGTAGAGCACCGGGTCGGCGCGCACCTGCTCGTAGGAAGGCAGGCGGATCACCGAGCGGTCGCGCGGCGGAACCTTGAGCTTGCTGCGACCCTGCAAGGCAGGGTTGGGCACGAAGTTCAGCGGCTTGATGGCCGGGTTGACCGAAGCAGCCGCCTGCGCCGCAGCGGCCACCGCCTCGGCCTCGTCTTCCTTCGCACAGGTCGCGCCGTTCGCCTTTGCCTGCTCCGAGACCATCAGGTAGGGATTCACATGCGCTTCGACGCGGCCGGGCTCGTCGACGCTGGTCGAATCGATCTCGAACCAGTCTTCAGGCGTGTCGCGTCGCACGAAGGCGGTGCCGCGCACGTCGGTGATCTGCGCCACGGGCTCGCGCGCGGCGAGGCGATGCGCGATCTCGACGATCGCGCGCTCGGCATTGCCGTAGAGCAGCAGGTCGCACTTGGCGTCCACCACGATCGAGCGGCGCACCTTGTCCTGCCAGTAGTCGTAGTGGGCGATGCGACGCAGCGAGCCCTCGATGCCGCCGAGCACGATCGGCACCTCGTTCCAGGCTTCCTTGCAGCGCTGCGAATAGACGATGGCCGCCCGGTCGGGCCGCCGGCCGCCGACGTCGCCGGGGGTGTAGGCGTCGTCGCTGCGGATCTTGCGGTCCGCGGTGTAGCGGTTGATCATCGAATCCATGTTGCCGGCGGTCACGCCGAAGAACAGGTTCGGCTTGCCCAGTGCCTTGAAGGGCTCGGCACTGTGCCAGTCGGGCTGCGCGATGATGCCGACGCGGAAGCCCTGCGCCTCCAGCATGCGGCCGATCACCGCCATGCCGAAGCTCGGGTGGTCCACGTAGGCGTCGCCGGTGACGATCACGATGTCGCAGCTGTCCCAGCCGAGCGCATCCATCTCCGCCCGCGAGGTGGGCAGAAATTTCGCCGTGCCGAAGCGGGCTGCCCAGTACTTGCGGTAGCTGGAGAGCGGCTTCGCAGCGCGCTGGAAGAAGGAGACGTCGACAGGGGCGTTCATCGGGGGAGGCGTGGCGGCAGGACATGCCGCGGTGGCCCGTTTCGGGCAACCCGCGATTTTACGGGTTCAGGGTGGGTCTGTCGCCCTAAAGGCCATGGCGAGCGTGCAGCCAGGGCCCACCGATACTTGCCATTGTCAATCATTCGATTGACAATGGCAACCATGTCTGTCGAACCCTCTCCCTCCTCCGACGCGGCCGCCGTCAAGGCGGTGCGTCAGTTCAACCGCTTCTACACGCGCCGCATCGGCGCCCTCGATCCCTACCTCGGCAGCGACATGTCGCTGACCGACGTGCGCGTGCTCTACGAGCTGGCGCATCGCGAGGGCGCGGTAGCGAGCGAGATCGGCAAGGACCTCGGCCTGGACGGCGGCTACCTGAGCCGCATCCTGCGCCGCTTCGAAAGCGCAGGCTGGCTCACGCGCGAGACGCATCCGAAGGATGCCCGCCAGAGCCTGCTGCGCCTTACGGAGTCCGGCCATGCGGCCTTCGCGCCGCTGCAGCAGAAGTCGCGCGACGAGGCAGGCGCCCTGCTCTCGGCGCTGTCCGCACCGCAGCAGCGCCGGCTGATCGATGCGATGCACACGGTGCAGGCGCTGATCGAACCCGCGGCGAATGCGCCAGCCAAGCCGCGCACCGCCGTGCTGCGCGACCCTGGCCCCGGCGACATCGGCTGGGTGGTGCAGCAGCATGGCGAGATCTATGCGCGCGAGTACGGCTGGAACAGCGAATTCGAAGCGCTGGTGGCCGAGATCGCGGGCCAGTTCCTGCGCAAGTTCCAGCCCGAATGGGAGCGCTGCTGGATCGCCGAGCTCGACGGCGAGCGCGGCGGCGCCGTGTTCCTGACGCGCAAGTCGGCCACTGTGGCGCAACTGCGCTTGCTGATCCTCACGCCGCAGGCGCGCGGCCTGGGTCTCGGCGCCCGGCTCACCGACGAATGCATCGCCTTCGCGCGCAACAAGGGCTACAAAAAGATGGTGCTGTGGACCAACAGCTGCCTCGTCGCCGCGCGCGGCATCTATGCCGCCCGCGGCTTCAAGCTCGTCAAGTCCGAGCCTTACGAGGGCTTCGGCCAGCAACTGGTCGGCGAGACCTGGGAGCTCAAGCTCACTGCATGAACCAGCCGTGGCTCACGACCAGCGACTGCCCTGTGAGCGCATTGGTCGGGAAAGCGGCGAACATCAGCGCCACGCGTGCCACGTCGTCGGTGGTTGTGAATTCGCCGTCCACCGTCTCCTTGAGCATCACGTTCTTGATCACCTGTTCCTCGGTGATGCCCAGCGTCTTCGCCTGCTCGGGAATCTGCTTCTCGACCAGCGGCGTGCGCACGAAGCCCGGGCAGATCACGTTGGCGCGCACGCCGTGCCTGGCGCCCTCCTTCGCCACCGTCTTGGCCAGGCCGATCAGGCCGTGCTTGGCCGTGACGTAGGGCGCCTTGAGCAGCGAGGCCTCCTTGGAATGCACCGAGCCCATGTAGATCACGCTGCCGCCGCGGCCCTGCGCGTACATGTGCTTCAGGCAGGCCTTGGTGGTGAGGAAGGCGCCGTCGAGATGGATGGCCAGCATCTTCTTCCAGTCGGCGAAGCTGAACTCCTCCACCGGATGCACGATCTGGATGCCGGCATTGCTGATCAGGATGTCGATGCCGCCGAAGGCCTGGGCGGCTTCCTCGACGGCCGCATCGACCTGCTCTTCGCTGGTGACGTCGACGCCGACGCCGATCGCCTGCGCGCCGCTCTCCTTGAGCTCGGCGGCGGTGGCGTCGGCCGCCTGCTTGTTGAGGTCGGCGATCACGATCTTCGCGCCTTCCTGCGCGAACAGGATGGCGATCTCCTTGCCGATGCCGCTGGCCGAGCCGGTGATGAAAGCGACCTTGTCCTTGAGTTGCATGGGATCTCCTTGGGATGAAAGGTGAAGAGAGATGGCGCGTGCAAGCTGCGTGCCTGTGACGCAGCTTGCGCCCGGAGTCTTGGGCGAAGCTGACCTCAGCGGCCGGCCGGAATGGCCGGCACCCGCATCGGATGGCGAACGCGCGGCGCGCTGGGCTGCGTCAGGTCGAAGGTGGTCACGCCGTTGACCAGCGAAGCGCTCTGCAGCAGTTCCGGATGCTCCAGCGTGTTGCAGATGTCGCGCATGCCGGACTCCCAGTGCTCGTCGACCGAGGCGCGCGAGAACTCGTAGTCCTTGGAGTCGAGCTCGTAGGGCTTGTCGCGGTAGATCAGGTGCACGATCTCGATCGGCTGGTGCGTCAGCTGGGCGCACACGGCGGCCACGCTGGCGTCCTTGCGCAGCGAGGCCGGCAGCCTGGCAATCAGGTCGGCCACCGCCTGCTGCAGGTTCATGTTCGAGGCCATGGCGTCGGTGTTCATGCGCGTGCGGCTCGAGTAGGTGATGTCCTTCTGCCGCTCCAGGGTCTCGGCCAGCGTGCGCGGCATCGTGCCGCGGGCGCTGAACAGGTCGACCTGCAGCACCATCAGCGGCTCGCTGCGCGGATGCGTGTCGAGCACGTACTGCAGCGGCGTGTTGGAGACGATGCCGCCGTCCCAGTAGTCCTCGCCGTCGATGTGCACCGGCGCGAAGCCGGGCGGCAAGGCGCCGCTGGCCATGATGTGCTCGGGGCCGATGCGCTGCTTCCTGTTGTCGAAGTAGACCGAGTTACCGCTGCGCACGTTGACCGCGCCGACGCTGAAGCGGATCTCGCCGTCGTTGAGGCGGTCGAAGTCCACCAGCCGCTCGAGCGTGGACTTCAAGGGCGCGGTGTCGTAGTAGCTCAGCACCGGCGCCGCGCCGCCGAGCAGCAGCGCCGGGCTGCGGCGCGGCGTGAAGAAGCCCGGCACGCCGAACACTGCGGCCGAGGTCGCGCTCCACTGGTTGAACAGCGCGCGGTCGCCCCAGCCCGGCGGCAGGCGCTGGGCCGGACCCGAGGAAACGAGGTCCCAGAACTCGCGCAGGCGGGGGACGCGCAGCTCGGGCGCGTTGCCCGCGATCAGCGCCGCATTGACCGCGCCGATCGACACGCCGGCCACCCAGTCGAGCGCCTTGTGCTTCTCGAACACGCCGGCATACACGCCGGCCTGGTAGGCGCCCAGCGCGCCGCCGCCCTGGAGCACCAGGGCTTTCTTGGCGGTCGTGATGTCGACGCGGGGGATGGAGGGGCGCGAGACGCGCGAGTTCGTTTTCTTGGCGACGGGCATGGATCGATTGGACACCATGCGCGGCGCCGCCGCGGCTCGCAGGGCTACATCTTCGGCAGCATCTGCCCGCGGATTTCGCCGCCCGGATTGGCCGCGGTGTGAACGTTGGCGTACCACTTGCCGGCCATGAGGTCGGCCGCCTGGGCCGGCGTCAGCGTCGCCTGTCCCTCGATCGGGCTGGCGGGATTCGCGAAGGGCAGCACGATGCCGGCATTGGTGCCAGCGGAGGCCGGACCGTGGAAGTGCGCCGCGGTGGCGGGACCGCTCAAGCCGGTATAGACGATCTTGTACTTGAGCACGTTGGTGTCCTTGTTCAGCCAGGCTTCGGCCAGGCCGCTGCCGCGCGTCATGTTTGGCGGCACCTGGCTGGCCGCGTTCATGCTGCCGCTGAAGCTCGCCGAGTTGGACCTCGACATCATTCCGCATCCCGCGAGTACCGCGGTCGCGGCGCCAGCCACAAGGGTCATGCGCAAGAGGGTGCCATATCTGTTCATTGCGATCTCCGTCAGTTTCAAGAGCACCCAGCATAGACAGCGCCCGGCGCGCAGCGTGTCGGCCACGAGCCCGACTTCGGGGCACCCGATGGCATCATCGGATCCATGAAATCCCTGCCCTCAGCCCACGACGTCGCGACCTTCTGGACCGAAGCCGGACCGCAACGATGGTTCGCCAAGGACGAGGCCTTCGATGCCGAATTCAAGTCGCGCTTCGAGGCCGCCCACCATGCTGCCGCCACCGGCGCGCTCGATGCCTGGGCTGTCGATGCCGAAGGCGCGCTCGCACTCCTGGTGCTGCTCGACCAGTTCCCGCGCAATGCGTGGCGCAACAGCGGCCACATGTTCGCCACCGACGGCAAGGCACGGGCCGTCGCGCGTGCGGCGATCGCAACCGGGCTGGATCGGCAGATCGAAGCCGCGCTGCGGCCCTTCTTCTACCTGCCTTTCATGCATTCCGAATCGCTGCAGGACCAGGAACGCTCGGTCGAACTGAATGCCGAGCTCGACGCCAACACGCAGCGCTTCGCGGTGCTGCACCGGGACATCATCGCGCGCTTCGGCCGTTTTCCTCATCGCAACAAGGCACTGGGCCGCGAGACCACGCCGGAGGAGCAGGTGTTCCTCGATGAGGGCGGCTTTGCGGGCTAAGCTCGCGTCGGCGACGAGGGCGCATCGGGTCGTGCGACGCCGCACAGCGATCCGTACTTGTGCGCGTAGACCCAGGTGAACTCCGCGCCGAGCAGGAAGATCTGCGCCGAGTAGTAGACCCACACCAGCACCACCACCAGCGAGCCCGCGGCGCCGTAGCCCGAGGCCACGCTGCTCTTGCCGATGTACAGGCCGATCAGGTGCTTGCCCACGGTGAACAGCAGCGCCGTGACCGCGGCCCCCACCCACACGTCGCGCCATTGCACGCGCACGCGCGGCATGATCTTGTAGATCATCGCGAAGCCGACGGTCACCATCGTGAAGCTGAAGACGAAGTTGACCGCCTGCGCGAGCGTCGCCCAGCCGCCGAAGACCGGCGCCCACCACTTGCTGAGCGCCGCCAGCGCCGCGCTGGCCACCAGCGACACCATCAACAGGAAGCCGATGCCCATGATCATGCTGAAGGACAGCAGGCGCACACGCACCAGGTTCAGCAGGCCCTTGCCGTTGTCGCGCGCGGGCGCGCGCCAGATGCGGTCGAGCGCATCCTGCAGCTCGCCGAACACCGTGGTCGCGCCGATCAGCAGCAAGGCGATGCCGATCACGGTGGCGACGATGCCTTCCTTCGGCTTGTTGACGGCCTCCAGCATGCCCTGCACGGCCCGCGCGCCCTGCTCGCCCATGAGGCCCGAGAGCTGCGTCATGATCTCGCCGCGCGCCGCTTCCTGGCCGAACACCAGGCCGGCCACCGAGATCACGATCAGCAGCAGGGGCGCCACCGAGAACACCGTGTAGTAGGCCAGCGCGGCGCCCATGCTCGGCGCGTAGTCGGCCTTCCAGGACATGAGGGCCTGCTTGCAGAGATCGAAGAGTTCGCGCGGCTGCATGGCGCCAGTGTCGCAGCATGTGCAGCGCCGGCGTGTCGGCAAACGGCCCGGCCGCTCTGCGCCCATAATCGGGCGCGATGCACCCGGCCCCAACCGATGCGGCGGCACCCGACCGACCGCAACCCCGATCCATCGGCGACCTCTTCGTTTCGTTCACCTGGCTCGCCTTGCAAGGCTTCGGCGGCGTGCTCGCGATCGTGCAGCGCGAGATGGTCGAGAAGAAGCGCTGGCTCACGGCGGACGAATTCCTCGAGGACTGGGCAGTGGCCCAGGTGCTGCCGGGGCCGAACGTCATCAACCTGGCGCTGATGATCGGCGACCGCTACTTCGGCCTGCGCGGCGCCGTTGCCGCGGTAGCCGGCATGCTGGCTGTACCGCTGGTCGTGATCCTCGCGCTGGCCGTGCTCTACGCCCACTACGCCGGCAACCCGCAGGTGGCCGGCGCCTTGCGCGGCATGGGCGCGGTGGCCGGCGGGCTGATCGCCGCCACCGGCATCAAGCTGATCCCGGCGCTGCGCCGGCATCCGCTCGGCTTCGGCGTCTGCCTGGGCTTCGTGGCCCTGGTCTTCGGTGCCATCGCGTTCGCGCGCATTCCGCTCGGGTGGGTGCTGCTGGCGGTGGGCGGCGTGGCCTGCGTGTGGACCTGGAGAAAGATCGGGTCATGAGCATCGCCGGGCCGCCCCAAGATGCGAGAGCCCCCTCGGGGGGCAGCGAGGACACGTCAGTGCCGAGCGTGGGGGCCATATGATCATCGTGATGCACTGGCACGACTGGCTGGCCCTTTTCGGCCAGTACCTGCTGCTTTCGATGCTCTCGATCAGCGGTGCCATCACCACCGTGCCCGACATGCACCGCTACCTGGTCGCCCAGCATGGCTGGCTGACCGAGGCGCAGTTCAGCTCCTCGGTCGCCATCGCGCAAGCCGCGCCGGGACCCAACGTGCTCTTCGTCGCGCTGATGGGATGGAACGTGGGCCTCAATGCCGGCGGCGGCATCGGCGCCGGCCCGCAGGCCTGGGGGCTCGGCCTGCTCGGGCTCGCGGTCACGATGGTCGGCATCATGCTGCCGAGCACCACGCTGACCTATGTCGCGACGCGCTGGGGTCATCGCAACCGCACGCGGCGCGAGGTGCGCGCCTTCAAGCAGGGCATGGCGCCGGTGGTGGTGGGCCTGCTGATCGCGACCGGCTGGGTGCTCGCCTCCGGTAACCATGGCAGCGGTGCGCCCGCCTGGCACCTCTGGCTGCTCACCGGCGTCGCAGCATTTATCGTCTGGCGCACCCGCATCCATCTGTTGTGGCTGCTCGGCGCCGGCGCGCTCCTGGGCGCGCTGGGCTTCGTGTAAGCCTCCCCAAGGAAACATCCATGCAACTTCGCTTCCTCGGCCGTTCCGGCCTTCAAGTCTCGCCGCTGGCCTTCGGCGGCAACGTCTTCGGCTGGACCGTCGACGAGTCGCTCTCGTTCCGGCTGCTCGATGCCTGGCTCGATGCCGGCTTCAACTTCGTCGACACCGCCGACGTCTATTCGAGCTGGGTGCCCGGCCACAACGGCGGCGAATCGGAAGCCATCATCGGCAAGTGGCTGCGCCAGACCGGCAAGCGCAACCGCGTGGTGCTCGCGACCAAGGTCGGCAAGCCGATGGGCGAAGGCAGGAAGGGGCTTTCGCCGGCCTACATCCGCGAGGCGGTCGATGCGTCGCTCAAGCGCCTCAAGACCGACCACATCGACCTCTACCAATCGCACGACGACGATGCCGAGACGCCCCTGGCCGACACGCTCGGTGCCTTCGCCGAGCTGATCAAGGCCGGCAAGGTGCGCGCCATCGGCGCCTCGAACTACAGCGCGCCGCGGCTGGCGGAGGCGCTCGACGTCGCCGAGCGCGAAGGCCTGCCGCGCTATGAGAGTCTGCAGCCGCTCTACAACCTCTACGACCGCGCCGTGTTCGAGGACACGCTGGAACCGCTGTGCCTCGAACGCGGCGTCGGCGTGATCAACTTCTACGCACTGGCCGCCGGCTTCCTCACGGGCAAGTACCGCAGCGAGGCCGACGCCGCCAAGAGCGCACGCGGCGCGAACACGACGAAGAAGTACCTCAACCCGCGCGGCCTGCGCATCCTGGCCGCGCTCGATGCGGCTGCCAAGGCGCACGGCGCGACGCCGGGCCAGGTCGCGATCGCATGGCAGATCGCGCGCCCCTCCATCACTGCGCCGATCGCGAGCGCCACTTCGCAGAAGCAGCTCGACGAGCTGGTGGCCGCGGCCGGCTTCGCGCTCGACGCCGAAACCATCGCCGCGCTCGACGCCGCGAGCGCCGAGAGCACGCAACGGTAGGCACCCTCCGACACGCATTGGCGGCGCCAGCCGCCCTGCCTGGCCGATTCCCCGGACACACTGGCTCGATCCAAACATCGGAGAGAGAACCATGTCTTTTGCGCTCTACCTGATCGGTTTTCTGATCTTCCTGGCCGGCGTGGCCTGGGGCGCCTCGGTAGCCGGCGTGCCTACGCTCTACATCGGCATCGGTGCGCTCATCCTGCTCGGCATCGGCATCTTCACCGCCGTGGGGCGCACGCGCAGCAAGGATCCTTCCTGAGCGTTTGGCGTTTCGACGCCCTCTTGAAATCCGCGCGGGTCGCTCCTACCTCCTTGACCGGAAGCGCCGGAGGCGTCTCCGGCGCTCCGTTTGTCTCATCAGCCAAATGGAGGTTTCGCCATGTATCGATCCTTGTTCCCGCGCGATCTGTTCGCCGAGGTGGATCGCCTGCAACGCGAAATGCAGCAGGCCTTCGATCTGTCTCCGAGCATCCGAGGTTTGGGCCGCGGCGGTTTTCCGGCCCTGAATGTCGGCGGCACGCCGCAAACGGTAGAAATCTACGCCTTCGCTCCCGGCATTGATCCGGCCACGCTCGAGATCCAACTCGACCGCGGCTTGCTGACCATTGCCGGCGAGCGCAAGTCGTTGCTGCCGGAAGACGACTCGCCTTCCACCGTGCACATCCACGAGCGTTTCGCGGGCAGCTTCCGCCGCGTTCTCACGCTGTCGGAAGACGCGGACCCCGACGCCGTCGACGCCAAGTACCGCGACGGCATCGTGCACATCACGATCCAGCGCCGCGCTTCCGCGCAGCCCCTTCGCATTGCCATTCAATGAAAGGAGCACTTGCCATGAACGAGCTTGACACCCTCGCCCGCAAGGACAAGGCGGGCTACGGCGAGGCGGTTCTCACGCCGCCGGTGGACGTGGTGGAGGACAGCACCGGCATCACGCTCTATGCCGATCTGCCCGGCGTCTCCAAGGACAAGCTGCGGCTCCAGGTGGAGTCCGACACGCTCACCATCGACGCCGAGTCGGACCTGACCGTCCCCGAAGGCCTGCAATCGAGCCACGCCGAGGTCGGCCTCGCGCGCTTCCACCGCGTCTTCACGCTGAGCAAGGAGCTCGACACCGAGAAGGTGTCGGCCGAGCTTGCCAACGGCGTACTGACGCTGCGCATCCCCAAGGTGGAACAGGCGCAGCCGCGGCGCATCGACGTCAAGGTAGCCTGAGCGCTCGGACCGCCCCCGGCGGTCAAAGTGCAAAGTAGGTCCATGCGGAACGTTTAAGCTTCCGCATGGATCAATTCGGCCATCGGAACAAAAAGACCTTGAGCGAGGAAATCATGGATGAAGACGGCGAAGTCAAACGCTTCGTCTATGCGGACTGGGAGATTCGCGTCTGCCTGAGTGCCCTGGGGGTCGATGGTCAGACGGCCGGACATGCCGATCTGTGGCGAGAAGGGGCCCACCTGTGCCGCGTTGCGCTGTCGGGCCGCTTTGAGGACGACGCGCAGGCCTGCGACGCCTTGGAACGCAAGGCCAGGGATTGGGTCGACGACTGGAGCTCCCGCGACCACTCGGGCAACACCGGCTTCGTCAGCCTCTAGGCCGCCAGGTTTCGCTGGCGCATCGCCTCGTAGAGACACACGCCGCTCGCGACCGAGACGTTGAGGCTCTCGACCGCGCCGGCCATCGGAATGCTCACCAGTTCGTCGCAGGTCTTGCGCGTGAGCTGCCGCATGCCCTCGCCTTCGGCACCCAGCACCAGGGCGAGCGGGCGCTTCAGGTCGCTCTGGTAGAGCGTGCCGGGCGCGTCGTCGCTGGTGCCGATGCACCAGATGTTGCGCTCCTTGAGTTCGCCCAGCGTGCGCGCAAGATTGGTCACCATGAAGTACGGCACCGTCTCGGCCGCGCCGCTCGCGACCTTGGCCACAGTGGCATTGATGCCGGCCGCATGGTCCTTGGGGGCGATCACCGCGTGCGCGCCCGCGCCGTCGGCCACGCGCAGGCAGGCACCCAGGTTGTGCGGGTCGGTAACGCCGTCGAGCACCAGCAGCAGCGGCACCGTGCCGGCCGCCTCGAGGCCTTCGAGCAGCTCGTCGAGCGAATGGGTCTGCGGGATCGGCTCCACGCGCGCAGCCACGCCCTGGTGGCCGTGGCTGCCGCTCAGCTTGGACAGGCGCAGGCCGTCGGCCTCCACCAGCCGCACGCCGGCCTCCTGGGCCCGGGCGACGAACTGCCGCATGCGCGCATCGCGCCGGCTGGCATCGAACAGCACCTCGATCACCGATTTCGGCGCGGACTTGATGCGCACGCCCACGGCATGGAAGCCGAAGATCACTTTGGGGGAAGACATGCGGGGATTATCGAGCCGGGCTCAGACCCCGTTCTCGTCCCCGGGGACCACGCGCCCGGCCTCGATCGTGATGCGGCGCTCGCACTGCGTGGCGATGCCGCGGTCGTGCGTGACGAGCACGAGCGTGGTGCCGAGCTCGCGGTTGAGATCGAACATCAGCCGCATCACCTGCTCGCCCGTCGCGAAGTCGAGGCTGCCGGTGGGCTCGTCGGCCAGGAGCAGCGCGGGCTGCACGACGAAGGCGCGTGCCAGCGCCACGCGCTGCTGCTCGCCCCCCGAGAGCACCTTGGGATAGTGGCCCAGGCGCTGCCCGAGGCCGACGCGGCCGAGCATCTCGGTCGCGGCCTTGCGTGCGTCGCGGCGGTCGGCCAGTTCGAGAGGCAGCATCACGTTCTCGAGCGCGCTCAGGTTGCCGAGCAGCTGGAAGCTCTGGAACACGAAGCCGACCTTGCGGGCGCGCAGCGCGGCGCGCTCGTCCTCGTCGATTGCGAACAGGTCCTCGCCCGCGAGCCTCACGGTGCCGCGGGTGGGCGTGTCGAGGCCGGCGACGATCGACAGCAGCGTGCTCTTGCCCGAGCCCGAGGCGCCGACGATGGCCGCCGTCTCGCGGGCGCCCAGCGTGAAGTCGATGTCCTGCAGAATGTCCAGCGTGCCGGCGGAGTCGGTGACAGACTTGAAAACATGTTCGACGGCAACAATTGCTTCTTCGGATCGGGTGCTGGACATTGAAAGGTTTTCGCGTGGTGAATCGACGTCACTTTATCTTGAGCGCTGCACTCACCGGCAGTGCGGGGTCATGGCTCCATGCCCAGGCCCAGACGGCGGCCGGCGGGAAGCCCGTGATTCTCGTCGTCGGCGACTCGCTTTCCGCCGAATACGGCCTCAAGCGCGGCGAGGGCTGGGTCCCGCTGCTGGAGAAGCGGCTGGCCGAGCAGAAGATCGTCGCCACGGTGATCAACGCCAGCATCAGCGGCGACACCACGGCCGGCGGCCGGGCCCGGCTCGCCGGCCTGCTGACCCAGCACAAGCCGACGCACGTGGTGCTGGAGCTGGGCGCCAACGATGCGCTGCGCGGCCTGCCGCTCGCCAGCACCGAGGACAACCTGACGCAGATGGCCAAGGCGGCCCAGGCCGCCGGCGCGCAAGTGCTGATCGTCGGCATCCAGGTCCCGCCCAACTACGGCAGCGACTACACGCGGCGCTTCGAAGCGGTCTTCACCAAGGTGTCGGGCAGCACCAAGGCGGCCCTGGTGCCCTTTCTGCTCAAAGGCGTGGCGGACGGCCCCGACGCGGCGGGCCTGTTCCAGGCCGACCGCATCCATCCGACGGCAGCGGCGCAGCCGCGCATGCTGGACAACGTGTGGCCGGCGCTGCGCAAGCTGCTCGCCGGCAAGTGATCTGAAAAGGAAAAAGCCGCCGCAGGCCCTGCCCGCGGCGGCTTTTTCGTGGGTGCCGTGAATCCGGGCCGAACGGATCAGCCGTTCTTGGTCGGCAGCGTCGGGATGGTGGGCGGATCGTGCTCCAGCGAGGCCACGTCGGTTTCCGGATCGCCCTGGGCCAGGCCTTCGCTGCTCGGGCTGAGCTTGCGGGCGGCCTTTTCCCGCAGCTTGTCTTCCTTCTTCTTCTTCTTGGCCAACTCCTTCTGGCGCTTCTCGTAGCCGTAATTGGGTGTTGCCACTGCTTCTCCTTGAGGCGAGGCAGTCACGATGACTGCGCGTGTCCGACTGTACGCGATAACCGGCGCGGTTCAGAGAGCCGCGAGGGCCTGTTCAAGGTCGGCGCGCAGGTCGTCCACGTCCTCCAGCCCGACCGAAAAGCGCACCAGCGTGCCCTTGTGCGGCCAGCGCGCAACGCTGGCATCGCGCATGAGGCCGATGTCGTAGGGCACGACCAGGCTGATCGGCCCGCCCCAGGAATAACCAAGCCGAAAAAGTTTCAGGCTGTCACAGAAACGATCGACCTGCTCGGCGCTGTAGCGGGCGTCGAACACCACCGAGAACAGGCCGGCCGCGAGGTCGCTCGCGCCGCACAACCGCAGCCAGTGCGCATGGCCCGGCGAGCCCTCCAGCGCCGGATGCAGCACTTGCGCGATCTCCGCGCGGCCGTCGAGCCAGGCCGCGAGTTCGCGCGCGCTGCGGTCGTGCGCCTGGTAGCGCAGCGCGATGCTCGGCAGCGAGCGCAGCAGCGTCTCGACGTCGCCGACGCCGATGCCCAAGCCCATGCGCATGTGGCTCAGCTTGAGCGCGCGGTGCAGCCTCTCGTCGCGCGTGATGACGCTGCCCATCAGCACGTCGCCACCGCCGCTGGGGTACTTGGTGAGCGCCTGGATCGAGATGTCGACACCCTGCCCGCTGCCGTTGAAATCGAAGGGCGCAAAGGCAAGACCGGCGCCCCAGGTGTTGTCGAGCGCCGTGATCACGCCGCGCGCGCGGCAGGCGCCCACGAGCGCCGGCAGATCCGGAAATTCCATGGTGACCGAACCCGCGGCCTCGACCCAGACCAGCTTGGTGCGATCCGACAGCTTGGCCGCGAGATCGGCCGGACTCATCGCGTCGTACAGCCTGTGGGTGATGCCGAAGTTGGCCAGCTCGCCGCTGCACAGCGCCTTGTTGGGGCCGTAGGCGTTGTCGGGGATCAGCACCTCGTCGCCGGTCTTCAGGAAGGCGAAAGCGACCAGTGCGATGGCCGCCAGACCGCTCGGTGCGAGCAGGCATTCGGTGCCGCCTTCCAGCGTGGCGAGCCGCTCCTCGAGCGTGAAGGTGGTCGGCGTGCCGTGCAGGCCGTAGGTGTAGCCGGCCTTGGTCTTCCAGTCGCGCGCGCGCATCGCCGCGACGTCGGCGAAGAACACGGTGGAGGCCTTGAACACGCCGGGCTGGGGCGCGGCGAATTTCGCGGGCGGAGTGTAGGGATGGTGGATCAGGTCGGTGATGGGCTTTCGCATGCCGCCATGCTAGTCGACGCGAAAAGCCGGGTGCCGGACAATGGCCCGATGCTGCTGACGCGCACACCCGGCCCCTGGCTGCGCCCCTACGTCCGATCGATGTGGGCGATGGAGCCTGCCGCCGAAGCGTCGAATACGACGCTGCGCGAACACGTGCTGCCGACGGGCGACATGCACCTGGTGTTTCGGCTTTCCGGTCCGCCGCTGCGGCTGTTCGCCGATGCTGCGGACCGCGCGGGCTACACGGTGGGCTATGCGATCGTGGGCGGCACACGCTCGTCCTTCTACGCGCGCGACGTGTCCGTCCCGAGCCGCTCGGTGGGCGTGCAGCTGCGGCCCGGCGCGGCACGCGCGCTGTTCGGCCTGCCCGCCCATGAACTGGCCGAGCGGCACACACCGCTGGATGCGCTCTGGGGTGCTGCTGCCGTGCAGGAGGCGCTGGAACGCGTTCATGCGGCCGGCACCCTCGAAACGCAACTGGACGTGCTCGAGGCCTTGCTGACCGAGCGCCTGCAGGCCCGCCCGCAGGCCATGCATCCCGCCATCGCGCAGGCCCTGGCCCGGCTGGGCGGCGGTGCGCCCATCCACGAACTGGTGGATGCCAGCGGCTACAGCCACCGGCGTTTCATCTCGCTGTTCCGGGACGCTGCCGGGCTCCCTCCCAAGCGCCTGGAACGGGTGCTGCGCTTCCAGCGCGTGATGGCGGCATGGACCGGCACGGACACCCTGCCCTGGATCGACCTCGCCCTGCAGGCCGGCTACAGCGACCAGCCCCACTTCAACCGCGACTTCCTGGAGATCACCGGCATGACGCCGCAGGCCTACGCCCGAGCCTCGCCCGATTCGCCGAATCACGTCCGGGCCTGAGGTCAATTTCGTTCAAGACGGCGAGCGTGCAACATGCGCAGAATCGCGACCAGTCCACCACAGGAGACACCGATGGCCACCCACGAACTGTTTGCCTACCTCTGCGTGCACGACACCGCGGCGGCGATCGCCTACTACGGCGAGGTGTTCGGAGCGCGCGAGAAGTTCAGGCTGACCGAGCCCAGCGGCCGCATCGGCCATGCCGAGCTCGACTTCGACGGCGCGACGCTGATGCTCAGCGACGAGTTTCCGGAGTACGGGATTCTCGGCGCCAAGTCGATCGGCGCCACCGCGGTCACCATCCATCTGCACGTCGATGACGCGGATGCGGTGATCGAGCGCGCACTGAAGGCCGGTGCCACGCTCGAGATCCCGATACAGGACCAGTTCTACGGCGAGCGCTCCGGCTCGTTTCGCGACCCCTTCGGGCATCGCTGGAACATCGGCCACAGCATCGAGGAGGTGTCGACCGACGAGATGCAGCGGCGCTACACCGCGATGCTTAAATAGGCCGGCGCCGGGCCGCCCCAAGGCGGCCTGCGGCCCCCTCGGGGGGCAGCGAGTACACGAAGCGACAGAGCGTGGGGGTCATGCCTAGACTGACCACTTCTCCAGAAGTTTTTCAGCACCCATCGAGTCATAGCCCTCGAAGGGCTGATGGATCCATGGATTGGTCTGGAGGTATTCCACCGAGTAGTCGGGCGTGAAAGTCGACAGCGCCTTGGTCCAGAGCACCGCACTGCGCAGCTCGGTGATCGGCTTGTAGTTGCTCTTGAGCATCTCCACCACCGCATGCAGCGTGTAGCCCGAGTCGGCAAGGTCATCGACCAGGAGCACCTTGCCCGCGATCTCGCCCTTCGGCGTGGTGATGTAGCGCGCGATGTCCAGGTGGCCCTGGATCGTGCCGGCATCGGCGCGGTAGGAGCTGGTGGACATGATCGCCAGCGGCTTGTCGAAGATGCGCGACAGCACGTCGCCCGGCCGCATGCCGCCGCGCGCCAGGCACAGGATGGTGTCGAACTCCCAGCCCGACTGGTGCACCTTGATCGCGAGCTTCTCGATCAGGTTGTGGTACTCGTCATAGCTCACGTAGAGGTGTTTGCCGTCTTCGGTCAACATGGGAAATGGGCTCCGTTAGTCTGCAAGGTAGGGGTGGCGCATCATGATCGTGTGATCGCGATCGGGGCTGGTCGACACCATGTGGATCGGCACGCCCGTGACCTGCTCGATGCGCTGCAGGTAGAGCCTCGCGTTGACCGGCAGCTTGTCGTACTGGGTGATTCCCACCGTGCTCTCGCTCCAACCCTCGAGCTTCTCGTAGACCGGCGTGCAGCGCTCGATCTCGTCGGCGCCCATCGGCAGGATGTCGGTGTATTCGCCGTCGAGCTGGTAGCCGGTGCACAGCTGCAGCTCCTCGAGGCCGTCGAGCACGTCGAGCTTGGTGATGCACAGGCCGGAGAGGCCGTTGACCTGCGCGGAGCGCTTGAGCAGCGCCGCGTCGAACCAGCCGCAGCGGCGGCTGCGACCGGTGGTCACGCCCTTCTCGGCGCCGACCGTGCTCAGGTGATAGCCGACGGTGCCCGGCGTCGCCCAGTCGAGCTCGGTCGGGAACGGCCCGCCGCCGACGCGCGTGCAGTAGGCCTTGGTGATGCCCAGCACGTAGTGCAGCATGCCGGGGCCGACGCCCGAGCCGGCGGCCGCATTGCCGGCCACACAGTTGCTGGAGGTCACATAGGGATAGGTGCCGTGGTCGACGTCCAGCAGGGTGCCCTGCGCGCCTTCGAACAGCAGGTTGGCGCCGGCGCGGTGCGCGTCGTTGAGCTCGCGCGAGACGTCGGCCATCATGGGCTTGAGCAGCTCTGCGTGGCGCATCGCCTCGTCGTAGACGGCGTCGAACTCGATCGCCGGCGCGCTCAGCACCTGCGTCAGCACGTGGTTGTGCAGGTCGAGCAGCACGCGCAGCTTGGCGGCGAAGCGCTCGGGGTGCTTCAGGTCCTGCACGCGCAGCGCGCGGCGCGCGATCTTGTCTTCGTAGGCCGGGCCGATGCCGCGGCCGGTGGTGCCGATCTTCTCGACGCCGCCCTTCTCGCGGTAGGTCTCGCGCGCGATGTCGAGCGCCGCATGGAAAGGCAGGATCAGCGGGCAGGCCTCGCTGATGCGCAGGCGCGAGCGCACCTCGACGCCGGCCTTTTCCAGCCCTTCGATCTCCTCGAACAGCTTGGCCGCCGAGAGCACCACGCCGTTGCCGATGTAGCACTTGACGCCGGGGCGCATGATGCCGCTCGGGATCAGGTGCAGCGCGGTCTTGACGCCGTTGATGACCAGCGTGTGGCCCGCGTTGTGGCCGCCCTGGAAGCGCACGACGCCTTGCGCACTCTCGGTCAGCCAGTCGACCAGTTTGCCCTTGCCCTCGTCGCCCCATTGGGTGCCGACGACGACCACGTTTCGTCCGGTGGTAACGCTCATGATGTTCCGATTAAGAAGATTCAGATGGCTTGCACGGTCCACTGGCCATTGCGCTCGACGAGCTCGCGGTCGCAGTGGAATTCGTCGATTTCGCTTTCGTGGCCGGGCAGCACGCAGACCACGGTCTCGCCCTGGCTGCGCAGCTCGGCGATGGTCTTGCCGAGGCCCGCGCCGTCGCTCCAGGGCGCGCGGATGGCGGCCCGCAGCGGCCGCGCCGGCAGCACGCCGACCAGCTCGCGCACGTCGAGGCTGAAGCCCACCGCCGGTCGGTTGCGGCCGAACACGGCGCCAACCTCGTCGTAGCGGCCGCCGCGCACCAGCGCGTCGCTGGCGCCGTCGGTGTAGATGCCGAAGCGCATGCCGCTGTAGTAGGCATAGCCGCGCAGGTCGGCCAGGTCGAAGCTGACGCGGGCGCCGTCGAGCCGGCTTGCCAGCTGCTTCAGGTCCGTCAGCGCGGCGCGCACGCCGGCCGAGGCCGGGAGCACGCGATCGGCCTCCTCGAGCACCGAGGCATCGCCATAGAGCTGCACGAGCGCGAGCAGCCCTTCGCGCGAGGCCGCGGGAAAGTCGGCCGTGAGCTCGCGCAGGGTGCTCGTGTCCTTGGCCGCCAGCGCCGCATGCACGCGCGCGATGGCCGCGGCATCGACCGGCACGCCGGCGAACAGCGCGCGCACGATGCGTGCGTCGGCCAAGTCGACGATGACGGGGCCCTGCACGCCGGCCGCATGCAGGCTGTCAAGCGCGAGAAGCAGGACTTCGGTATCGGCTTCGAGCCCCGCGTGGCCGTAGATCTCGGCGCCGAACTGGAGCGGCTCGCGCGTCGCGTGCGGGCGGTCGGGCCGGGTGTGCACCACCGGGCCGCAGTAGCACAGGCGCGCCACGCCGCGGCGGTTGAGCAGGTGGGCATCGATGCGCGCGACCTGCGGCGTGGTATCGGCGCGCAGGCCCATGGTGCGCCCGGACAGCTGGTCGACCAGCTTGAAGGTCTGCAGGTCGAGCGCCTCGCCGGTGCCCGAAAGAAGGGATTCCAGGTGCTCGAGCAGAGGCGGCATCACCAGCTCGTAGCCATAGCCACGGGCGGTATCGAGCAGCTGGCGTCGAAGTTCTTCAATGTGGCGCGCCTCGGAAGGCAGCACATCGGCAATGTGATCCGGGAGGACCCAGGCGGACATGGGGATCGGGGGCGTGGTTAAACCGGGATTCTACCGGCCCCGGGTCAGCCCAGAATCCAGAGCAGGAACACACCCAGCAGGATGCTGCACAGGCCGAAGAAGCGCAGCTGCCCGTCGCGCAGCTGCAGGAGCTGGCTGAAGCCGCGCCGCCAGCTGCCCGGCGAAAAGAAGGGCAGGAGGCCTTCGATCACCAGCACGAGCGCGAGCGCGCTCCAGAAAGTCTCGGCGCTCACGCCCAGGTCGCCGCCGGGCCGCCCCAAGGCGGCCGAGCCTCCCCCTCGGGGGGTGGCGAAGCACACGAAGTGGCAAGCCGGGGGGCAGTCACGGTTATCGACGAGGAGTCGCCGCGGCGCCCGACCCCTGCATCGCGCGGAAGAAATCCGACGAAGGGTCCAGCACCATCACGTCGCTCTTCTTGTTGAAGCTCTGCTTGTAGGCATCGAGGCTGCGATAGAACTGTGCAAACTGCGGATCGCGGCCGAAGGCGCCGGCGTAGGCAGATGCCGCGCTGGCGTCGCCCTCGCCCTTGATCTTCTGCGCGTCGCGGTACGCATTGGCCACGATCACCTCGCGCTGGCGGTCGGCATCGGCACGGATCTTTTCGCCTTCAGCGAAGCCGGTCGAGCGCAGCTCGTTGGCCACGCGCTTGCGCTCGGCCTCCATGCGGCGGTAGACCGATTCGGTGATCGCCTCGACATAGTCGACCCGCGTGATCCGCACGTCGATGATGTCCACGCCCCAGGGCTTGGCGCCCTTCACCACGGCCAGCACTTCGCGCTGGACGTCGGCCATCAGGGCCTCGCGGCGTACGGAGATCAGGTCGCGCACGGTGCGCTTGTTGACGTTTTCCTGGAAGGCGTTGCGCACCACGCGGTTGAGCTGCATGGCGCCGGCGTTCTCGTCCAGGCCGACGTTGCGGATGTACTCCGAGGGGTTGGTGATGCGCCAGCGCACGTACCAGTCGACCACCACGCGCTGCTTCTCCGCCGTGAGCATGGGCTCGGGGTCGAGGCTGGACAGCGTGAGCAGGCGCTTGTCGATGTACGACACGTTCTGGAACGGCGGCGGCAGCTTGAAGTTCAGGCCCGGCTCGGTGATCACTTCCTTGATCTGACCAAGGGCGTAGACGATGCCGAACTGGCGCTGGTCGACCACGAAGAGCGTGGAGCTCAGGAGCGCGAGCACCACGAGGATCGACGATGCGATGAATCCGATTCTGTTCATGAGTGTTTCCTCAGCGCACGTCGCGGTCACGCGAGCGGCCGTCGCGCGCACGCGCGTCGCCGGATGAAGGCGGTACGACCGGAATCACGGACGACTGCGGCGGCGCGGTGCCGGCGACATTGGGACTGGCGCCGTCGACCGGGGTGCCGGCGGCGCCCTGGCCGCTCATCTGCACCAGCTTGTCGAGCGGCAGGTACAGCAGGTTCGAACCCTGCTTGGAGTCGACCAGCACCTTGGTCGTGCTGGCGTAGATCTGCTGCATGGCGTCGGTGTACATGCGGTCGCGCGTGACCTGGGGCGCCTTCTGGTATTCGGTCAGCACCGAGGCGAAGCGCTGCGCATCGCCCTGTGCCTGCGCGACGATCCGCGCCTTGTAGGCCTCGGACTCTTCCTTCAGGCGCGAAGCGGTACCGGTGGCACGCGGCACCACGTCGTTGGCATAGGCCTGCGCTTCGTTCTTGGTGCGTTCGCGCTCCTGCCCGGCCTTGAGCACGTCGTCGAAGGAAGCCTGCACCTGCTCGGGCGGGCGCACGCCGCCCTGCTGCAGGTTGATGCCGACGACCTCGACACCGACCTTGTAGCGGTCCAGGATGGTCTGCATCAGGGTGCGCACGCGCGGCGCGATCTGGTCGCGCTCCTCGGCGAGGGCCGCGTCCATCTTCATCTTGCCGACCACTTCGCGCACCGCCGTCTCGGCGACCTGCACCACGGTATCGGCCGGGGTCTTGCTCTCGTAGAGATAGGCGCGCGCATCGCTCAGTCGGTACTGCACGGCGAACTTGATCTCGACGATGTTCTCGTCCTCGGTCAGCATGGCCGATTCGCGCAGGCCGGTGGAACGCACGATGGTGTCGCGCCCCACGTCGGTGGAGCGGATCTGGGTCACGACCACGAGCTCGTGGCGCTGGATCGGGTAAGGCAGCCGCCAGTTGAAGCCGGCGCCCACGGTTGCCTTGTAGCGGCCGAACTGCGTGATCACGGCCTGCTGGCCTTCGTTGACGATGAAGAAGCCGGTGCCCAGCCAGATCAGCACGGCGACCGCGGCGACCAGACCCAGGCCGACGCCCGCGTTCTTCATGTCGGGCTTGAGGCCACCGCCGTTGCCTCCGTTCGGGCGCCCACCGTTGCCATTGCCGCGGCCGCCGAACAGGCCGCCGAGCTTGCGATTGAAGTCGCGCCAGAGTTCGTCGAGATCCGGCGGGCCCTGGTTCGGGCCTTGGCCGCGCGGGCGATTGTTGTTGCCGGGCGGAGGCGTCGGCTCGTCGTCGGGGCGGTTCGCATTCGGACGGTCGCCGTTCGAGGAGGGCTCATCGCCCCGACCCCATCGTCCGTCGTTCAGGTTGAACATGCCCTGAAATCGTCTCCACACTGGCTTTGCATTCATTCGGTTCTGTTCTCTCGTCAGTGAGGGGGGATTGTGCCAATCAGTTGGCGGCATCGTGCAATTCGGCGTCGTACTCTGGGGTCATGGCCTCGTTCATCGATTGCGACCGCTGTGCGAGCTCGGCCCGGAGCGCCGGAACGCCTTCGCCGGTGTGGGCGCTCAGGAAGACGCGAGGCACCTGCACACCGTCGATGTCGAACTCGTCGCGCAGATGCAGGGGATGTTGCGTACTTTCAAGTGCATCGAGCTTGTTGAACACCAGGAGCTGCGGCACGGTGTCGGCGCCGATTTCCTTCAGCACCGCCTGCACCTCGGCCATCTGCTCGGGATGGTGGGGGTTGGAAGCGTCCACCACGTGCAGCAGCAGGTCGGCATCGACCGCCTCCTGCAGAGTGGCCTTGAAGGCATCGATCAGGCCGTGCGGCAGCTCGCGAATGAACCCCACCGTGTCGGAGATCGACACCTTGCGGCGGCGACCATCCTCGTTGTGGCCGAGGTAGAGATGCCGCGTGGTGGTGTCCAGCGTCGCGAACAGCTGGTCAGCCGCATAGGCGCGCGCCTTCACCAGCGCATTGAACAGCGAGGACTTGCCGGCGTTGGTGTAGCCGACCAGCGAGATGTTGAAGGTGTCGCGCCGCTCGCGCTGGCGGCGCTGGGTGCCGCGCTGGCGCTGCACCTTGGCGAGCCGTTCGCGCGTGCGCTTGATGGCCTCGCCGATCATCCGGCGGTCGAGTTCGATCTGCGTTTCGCCCGGGCCGCCGCGCGTGCCGATGCCGCCGCGCTGGCGCTCCAGGTGGGACCAGCGCCGCACCAGCCGGGTGCTCAGGTACTGCAGCCGGGCGAGCTCGACCTGCAGCTTGCCCTCGTGCGAGCGTGCGCGCTGGGCGAAGATCTCCAGGATCAGGAAGGTGCGGTCGTACACCGCCACGCCGAGCTGGCGCTCGAGGTTGCGCTGCTGTGCAGGGCTCAGCGCCTGGTCGAAGACCACTTCGCTGGCGCGATGCAGATCGGCCAGTTCGCGAATCTCGTCGGCCTTGCCGCTGCCGACGAACAGCGCCGCATCGGGCGCCTTGCGTTTGCACACCAGGCGCGCGACCGGCTCGAGACCGGCGGTCTGCGCGAGCAGACCGAGTTCCTCGAGTTCGCCGTCGAAATGGGGCAACCCGAAATCGACACCGACGAGTACGACGGCGCCCTCTTTCCGGGAAATCAGTTCAGACAAGCGGAATCAAATTGGAAGAAAGCGCGGCGGGCAAACCGCCGCGCTCCGTGCCGTTCAGGCGGCAGCTTCGTCGCTCTCGGCAGCCGAGAAGTTGACGGCCCGACCCGGCACGATGGTGGAGATGGCGTGCTTGTAAACCATCTGGGTCACCGTATTGCGAAGCAACACGACGTACTGATCGAACGACTCGATCTGACCTTGCAGCTTGATGCCGTTGACCAGATAAATCGAAACCGGCACGTGCTCGCGACGCAAGGTGTTCAGGAAGGGGTCTTGTAGGAGTTGCCCTTTATTGCTCACGATATTCTCCGTGTTCAAGAGTAGTTGTTGGACCAGTCACCTTAACACAGCACTTCCGCACTGCAGCACCAAACCCAAATGGCCTTCGAAAAATAACGGCACTTAAAAGCCGGAACTTCGGGCGTCGGCATCGCTCAACGGCGCTCAATGGAGGCCAAGCTTCGCAGCACCGCGTCCGACGCGCCCCATCCGGGGGCACGCAGGTCTCAGCCCTCCTTGTGGGCGTACGGATTGTGCGAGGTCTTGAGCTCGATGCGCAAGGGCGTGCCGACCAGTTCGAACTCCTTGCGGAAGCGCCCCTCGAGGAAGCGCTTGTAGGCGTCGGTGACATGTTCCAGCGAATTGCCGTGGATGACGATTACCGGCGGATTCATGCCCCCCTGGTGGGCGTAGCGCAGCTTGGGCCGGAACATGCCGGACTTCTTGGGTGCCTGGAACTGCACCGCCTCCAGCAGCAGCCGCGTAAGCACCGGGGTCGACATCTTGCGCGTGGCGGACTTGTGGGCCTGGGCGATGGCCTGCCAGACCGGCCCCAGCCCCTGGCGCTTGATGGCCGAGATGAAGTGCAGCGCAGCGAACTTGAGGAAGGGCAGCCGGGTTTCGATCTGGCGCTGGATCTGCTCGCGCTGGTAGCTGTCGACCGCATCCCACTTGTTGATCGCGATCACCACCGCGCGCCCGCTTTCGAGGATGTAGCCTGCGATGTGGGCGTCCTGGTCGGTCACGCCCTGCGTGGCGTCGAGCAGCAGCAGGACCACGTTGGCCGATTCGATCGCCTGCAGGGTCTTGACCACCGAGAACTTCTCGATCGCCTCGAACACCTTGCCCTTGCGGCGCAGTCCTGCCGTATCGATCAGCTCGAAACGCTGGCCGTTGCGCTCGAAGGGCACGGCGATCGCGTCGCGCGTGGTGCCGGGCAGGTCGAAGGCGACCAGGCGCTCCTCGCCGAGCCAGGTGTTGATCAGCGTCGACTTGCCGACGTTGGGGCGGCCGGCGACCGCGAGCTTCACTGGCTTGTTGTTGGCCTCTTCCTCTTCGGCCTCGTCCTCGGGATCGGGCAGGCCGAGCGGTTCGAGTGCGAGTTCGACCAGGCTGCGGATGCCCTGCCCGTGCGCTGCCGAGATGCCGTGCACCTCGCCGAATCCGAGTTCGTAGAAGTCGACCAGCCTGGTGCCGTCCTGCATGCCTTCGGCCTTGTTGGCCACCAGCACACAGGGCTTGCCGAGCCGGCGCAGTTCATTGGCGATGTCGTGGTCCTGCGCCGAGAGTCCCTCGCGCGCATCGACCACGAAGATCACCACGTCGGCCTCGGCCACAGCCTGGCGCGCCTGCTTGGCCATCTCCTTGAAGATGCCGCTGCCCGCGTCGGGCTCGAAGCCGCCGGTGTCGATCACGATGAACTCGTGCCTGCCCTGGCGGCCGTTGCCGTAGTGGCGGTCGCGTGTGAGTCCGGCGAAGTCGGCGACGATGGCGTCGCGCGTCTGGGTGAGGCGGTTGAACAGCGTGGACTTGCCGACGTTGGGACGCCCGACCAGCGCAATGACCGGTTTCATGGTCGGGCTTTCGATCGATTATTCAGGCCGATAGCCGAACACGCCGCCATTGCGGGTGACGACCACGACCGTGTTGCCGGCGAGCACCGGCGCCGCGGCGATGGCCGAGCCGTCGGGCGTGAGCCGGTTCAGCGGCGCGCCGTCTTCGCGCGAGATCACGTGCACGAGACCGGTGCTGTCGCCGATGATCAGCGAGCGGCCGACCGCGAGCGGCGCGGTCAGGGTGCGGTACTTGAAGCGCTCGGACTGCCAGGCGCGCTCGCCGTCGGCGCGGCGCCAGGCCACCACATTGCCGTTTTCCTCGGTGCCGTAGATGAAGCGGTCGTCGCCGCTCACACCGTCCGCGCCCGTGGCGGGCTTGCTCCACAGCAGCGCGCCGCGCGTGGTGTCCACGCAGCCGACGCTCGCGTAGTAGGCGCGCGCGCAGACGGTGTCGCCGTCGCGGCTCACGCTGCCGGTCAGGTCGACCAGGCGCTCGACATCGTTGGTGCCGCGCGGCGCAGCGATCGGCGATTCCCAGCGCGAGGTGCCGTTGACCGGATTGATGCCGACCAACCGGCCGCCCACGCCGGTCACCAGCGTGTCGCCCACGGCGATCAGCACGCCGGGCCTCTTCAGCACCAGGTTTTCGGCGGTGCGCTGCTGCGCCCACAGGCGGCGGCCGCTCTGGCCGTCCCAGGCGCTGGTGCTGCGGTCGGCAGCCTGCACGAAGACGCGGCGGCCGGCCACCAGCGGCGCGGTGTACGACTGGGCGGTGAGGCGCTGCTTCCACAGCACCTTGCCGCTTTGCATGGCGACCAGGTCGTTGTTGACGGTGACGACCGCGACCAGCGATCCGTCGCTGCCCACGCCGGCCACCAGCGGCGCGCCGGCACTGGCGCGCCACGATTCCTGGCCCGAACGCGAATCGATCATGACCACTGTGCCGTCGGTGGCGGCGACCGCCACCATGTCGCCACTCACGTTGGTCGCCAGCGGGAAGCTCACCGCCGGCATGCGCACGCTCCACGCCTGTCGAATGCCCAGCAGCGCCGGGTTGGCCGGCAGTTCGGCGGGCTTGGGCTTGGGCGTCCCCGAGCAGGCCGCGAGCGCGCCGACCACGGCCGCAGCCGCAGCGCCGCGCAGGATGAATGCAGGAGTCACGAAGCGCTTGAAATTCATGGTGTGGTCTTGACAGGGGGGGCGCCGGCAGCGGCCGGTGCCAGGCTCTTCGGGTCGACGCCGACGGCGTTGAGCTTGATTTCGACCAGACGGCGGTAATCGGTACCGGGGCCGAAAGCGGCCCAGGCCTTCTGATACTCGGCCTTGGCCTCGTCGCGCTTGCCCTGGGCCAAGTGGATGTCGCCCTTGCGGTCGGCCACCAGCGCCTCGAACTCCTTGGGCACGTTGCCCGAAAGTTGTTTGAGCGCCTCGTCGTAGGACTTGGCTTCGAGCAGTTCGGCGGCCAGGCGCAGCTTGGCAACGGCCTGGTAGCCCGGATCGACCGCATGCTCGGCGACCCACGCGAGCGCCGCGCGCGAGGCGTCGGCATTGCCCTTCTCGTTCAAGGTCTTGGCCGCCAGCAGGCCGGCCTGCTGGGCATAGGCGGTGCCGGCGAACTTCTCCTTCATGTCGGCCAGCGCGCGCTCGATGCGGGCCACGTCGCCCGCCTGTGTGCTGCGTTCGATCTCGTCGTAGAGCACCGAGGCACGCGCCGCCTTGTCGCGCTGGAAATACTGCCAGCCGTTCCACGCCATGAAGGCGCCGGCCACCAGCAGCACGCCCCAGGTGATCAGCGTGCCGTAGGTGTTCCAGAAATGCCTGAGCTGGTCGAGCTGTTCCTGTTCTTCGAGGTCGAGATGGGTTGCCATGCGCTGTCAGTTGTTGGGAGCCGGGGATTGTAGGGTGGCGGCCCAGGCGGGCAGCTCGGCCAGCGGGCGGGCGGTCTGCGCCCCGCTGCCGTCGCGCAGCGCCTTGACCGTGACCTCGCCGCGCGCGAGTTCGTCGGCGCCGAAGATCAGCGCATAGGTGGCACCGCTGCTGTCGGCCTTCTTGAACTGCGACTTGAAGCTGCCGAGGCCATCGGCGGTGGCCGCATGCATCTGCACGCGCACGCCGGCATCGCGCAGCTGCTGCAGCGTGCGCAGCGCGACCGGCATCGCCGCCGCATCCGGCACCACCGCATAGGCATCGGGGGTCGAAACGGGAACCGCGGTCCCCTGCTCCTTCAGCAACTCGAGCACACGCTCCACGCCGATGGCCCAGCCCACCGCCGGCGCGGGCTTGCCGCCGAGCTGTTCGAACAGGCCGTCATAGCGCCCGCCGGCGCACACCGTGCCCTGCGAGCCGAGCCGATCAGTTACGAATTCGAAGACGCTGAGGTTGTAGTAGTCGAGACCGCGCACCAGGCGCGGGTTGATGGTGTAGGCGATGTCGTTGGCGTCCAGGATGGCCTTCAGCCCCTCGAAGTGCGCCAGCGACTCGGCGCCGAGAAAGTCGATCAGCTTCGGTGCCGATTCCACCACCGCCTTCATCGCCGGATTCTTGGTGTCGAAAATGCGCAGCGGATTGCTGTGCAGGCGGCGCCTGGCATCCTCGTCGAGCTGGTCGGCATGCTGCCCGAAGTGGGCGATCAGCTGGGCACGGTGCTGGGCGCGCTCGGCCGGCTGGCCCAGGCTGTTGATTTCCAGGCGCACGTCGGTCAGGCCGATGGCCTTCCACAGCCCGCTGGCCAACAGGATCAGTTCGGCATCGACGTCCGGCCCGGCGAAGCCCAACGCCTCGACGTCGATCTGGTGGAACTGGCGGAAGCGCCCGCGCTGCGGCTTCTCTCGCCGGAACATCGGGCCGATGGCCCACAAGCGCTTGCCGCCGTCGTAGAGCATGTTGTGCTCGATCGCGGCGCGCACGATGCCGGCGGTGTTCTCGGGGCGCAGCGTCAGGTGGTCGTTGTCGCCGTACTTGTCCGAGCGGTCGTGGAAGGAGTACATCTCCTTCTCGACGATGTCGGTCACTTCGCCGATGCCGCGCACGAAGAGCGCCGTGTGCTCGAGGATCGGCGTGCGGACGTTGCGGTAGGCATAGCGCGCCATCAGCTCGCGCACGGTGGCCTCGAGCCACTCCCAGCGCGCCGATTCCGGCGGCAATGTGTCGTTCATGCCTTTGACGGCATTCAGTTTGTCAGCCATTGTTCTTGGGGTTCAGGCGACTTCGGCGGCGTGGCCGCCGAAGCGCTTCTCGATGTAGTTCTCGACCAGTTGATGGAACTCGGCGGCGATGTTCTCGCCGCGCAGCGTGAGCGCCTTCTCGCCGTCGATGAAAACCGGCGCCGCGGGCGCTTCGCCGGTGCCGGGCAGGCTGATGCCGATGTCGGCATGCTTGCTCTCGCCCGGGCCGTTGACGATGCAGCCCATCACGGCCACCTTCATCGTCTCGACGCCCGGGTACTTGGTGCGCCAGACCGGCATCTGCATGCGCAGGTAGTCGTCGATCTCCTTGGCGAGTTCCTGGAAAGTGGTGCTGGTCGTGCGGCCGCAGCCCGGGCATGCGGTGACGCTGGGCACGAAGACCCGAAGGCCCAGGGCCTGCAGGATCTCGTTGGCGATCAGTACTTCCTGCGTGCGCGATTCGCCCGGCTGCGGCGTGAGCGAGACGCGGATCGTGTCGCCGATGCCTTCCTGCAGCAGGATCGACAGCGCCGTGGCTGAAGCCACCGTGCCCTTGGTGCCCATGCCGGCTTCGGTCAGGCCCAGGTGCAGCGCGTAGTCGCAGCGCTTCGCAAGCTCGCGGTAGACCGAGACCAGGTCCTGCACGCCGCTGACCTTGCAGCTCAGGATGATCTGGCTGCCGTTCATGCCCATCGACTCGGCGAGCTTCGCGGAATCGATGGCCGAGCTCACCAGCGCCTCGTACATCACTTGCTTCGCATCCCACGGCTCGGGGCGCCGGCTGTTGATGTCCATCAGGCCGGACAGCAGTTCCTGGTCGAGGCTGCCCCAGTTGACGCCGATGCGCACCGGCTTGTTCCATCGCATGGCCGCATCGATCATCTGGCCGAACTGGCGGTCGTGCTTGTCGCCCTTGCCGACGTTGCCGGGGTTGATGCGGTACTTGCTGAGCGCCTCGGCGCAGGCCGGATAGTCGGTGAGCAGGCGGTGGCCGTTGTAGTGGAAGTCGCCGATCAGCGGCACGTCGACACCCATGCGGTCGAGCTGCTCACGGATGTAGGGCACCTGCGCCGCGGCTTCGGGCGTGTTGACGGTGATGCGCACCATCTCCGAGCCGGCCAGCGCCAGTTCCTTGACCTGGATCGCGGTGCCGATCGCGTCGACGGTGTCGGTATTGGTCATCGACTGCACGCGCACCGGCGCATCGCCGCCCACCGTGACGGTGCGCGGCCCCCAGACCACGCTGGCCTGCCGCGAACGGCGCGGCCGCGGCGCGGCGGATTCGATCGGCAGACAGTTCAGCGGGCTCGATGTGTCGTCGTTCATGGCTTGACCTCGAAACGCGCCACGCCGCCCGAGCGCGTCAGGGGCGCCAGGTCGAACGGCTTGCCGCGCACCTGCACCTCGACGCCCGAGGCGCGGCCCACGACCACCGACAGCGGCGGCGCGCCCGTCAAGCCGACGGTCTCGCCGGCCTGCACCGTACGCCGCAGCAAGGACTTGCCGTTCGCTTCGTTCACCGTGACCCACGAATCCTCACGCGCAACGAAGACGATCAGATTGGCACCGGGAGCCGCGGGCGCCGTGGCCGCCGCCGGCGCCGGCGGGACCGCTGCCGAGGGAGCGGGCACGACGGGCGCCGTCGCAGCGGCGACCGGTGCCGCCGGCGGTACCGCCTCGACGACCATCCCGCTCGCGCTCGGCGCGGCAGCCGCCGGCGGCTCCGCCGACGCGTCGGCGCTGCTGCTTGCGGCCGTCAGGCGCGAGATCGACTCGCCGATCCGATCGAAGACCGACTGCGGCAGCCAGAAAAGCACCGCCGCGCCGATCAGCAGCATGAGGACCACGATCAGCAGCGCGCGCGACGGTTGCCCGTTCGAACCGCCGACGCCGCCCGAGCGCGGCGCGGCCGAACGCAGGCTCTTGCTGATGGTGCGGTCAGCCTCCGCCAGGCCTGCCGGCTGCGCGCCGGGCAGCTTGGCCAGCACGGGCGCAGGATCGATGCGCAGCGCCCGGCACACGCTCGCGGCCAGGGCGCGCGCGAACACCGGATCGGGCAAGGCGTCGATGTCGTCGGCCTCCAGAGCGGCCAGCTTCTGCGTCGATACCTTGAGCGCAGCCGCCACCATGTCGATGTGCAGGCCGTGGGCCTCGCGCGCCTCGCGCAGCATGTCGCCGGCCGTCATGAAGGTGCTGTCGCCGCTCACCAGCGGCACCGCGGCCGAGGCTCCGAACTCACTCGCCTTCTCAATCATTGAAATTCCCGCGCTCGTACGCCATCGCCTCCCGCGACTGGGGGAAGCGCCGCTGCAACTGGCTCGCGAGCTGCGCGATCGCTTCACGGTTGTTGAGCCGGCGTTCGATCTTGATGCCGAGCCAGAGCGTCTCGGCATTGGCCGACGGACTGTTGTTGACGCGGCGAATATAGAACTGCGCGCGCGACCAGTCCTCGCGCTGCGCCAGCAGCGAGGCGAGGTTGAAGCCGACCACCGGATTGCCGGCATCGATCTCGTAGGCCTGCGTCAGGCTGCGCTCCGCCTCGGCGCGCTGCCCGGCCCGCAGCTGGCACACGCCCTGCGTCATGAGCGTCTTGGAACGGTCGGCGTAGGTGGGGATGGCCAGCGCGGCCGAGAACTGCTGCTGCGCGTCGCCGAACCGGTTCTGCTGGCACAGCAGCCATCCGTAGTTGTGCAAGGTGTTCGGCTCGCGCGGGTTCAGCGCGATCGCGCGGCGGAAGCTGTCTTCGGCCTGGGGCGCATCGTCGAGACGCATGTAGACCAGGCCGCGCAGGTTGTAGGCGTCGGCGAAGGTCGGATCGTTGGCCAGGGCCTGCTTGATCTCGTCCAGCGCGACGGTGGTCTGCCCCTGCTCGAAGTAGCCGATGGCCAGTTCGACGCGCAGCCGGGCGCGCTTGCGGGCGTTGGTTTCGTCCGAGTCCGTGATGATGGGGGCGGCATTGCTGCTGCCCGTGCCCGGCGCGGAAGGGTCCTTGGTGGCGCAGCCGGCGAGCAGGAACGCGGCCGCAAGGCCGAAGAGCGCTTGCATCACTCGCTGGTGCACGATCGGAAAGGCCTGGCTCATCGGTTCATGGCTCCTGGGCAGTGGATGTGGCGGCCTTCTTGCGGGCCGGGTGCAGCACGACGGTGCGCCGCTGCGCCATGCGCTCGGCCGCATGGGTCCGGTCCCTCACGTCGCCCGCCAGCTGGCCGCAGGCCGCGTCGATGTCGTCGCCGCGCGTCTTGCGCACGGTGGTCACGATGCCGGCCTCGCTCAGGACCTTGGCGAAAGCCAGCACGCGAGGCTGCGGCGAACGCAGCAGGCCGGACGCCGGGAAAGGATTGAAAGGAATCAGGTTGAACTTGCAGGAGATGCCCTGCGAGCGCACCAGATCGACCAGTTGGCGCGCGTGCTCGGGCTGGTCGTTCACGCCGTCGAGCATGCAGTACTCGAAGGTGATGAAGTCGCGCGGCGCGTGCGCGAGGTAGCGCTGGCAGGCCTCGAGCAGTTCGGCGATGGGGTATTTGCGGTTGAGCGGCACCAGGTCGTCGCGCAGCGCGTCGTTGGGTGCATGCAGCGACACCGCGAGCGCCACCGGGCAATCGGCGCCGAGGCGATCGATCATCGGCACCACGCCGGAGGTCGACACCGTCACCCGGCGGCGCGACAGCCCATAGGCGTTGTCGTCGAGCATGGTGCGCAGGGCCGGCACCAGTGCCGCATAGTTCTGCAGCGGCTCGCCCATGCCCATCATCACGACGTTGGAGATCACGCGCCCTTCCTGATCGGGAGTGCGCTTCAGATGCTTGCGCAGGAAGTGCTCGGCGAACCACAGCTGGGCGACGATCTCGCCCGTCGTCAGGTTGCGGCTGAAGCCCTGGTGCCCGGTCGAGCAGAAGCGGCAGCCGACGGCGCAGCCGGCTTGCGAAGAGACGCACAGCGTGCCGCGGTCGTCCTCGGGAATGAACACCGCCTCGACCGCGTTGCCGTCGCCGACGTCGAACAGCCACTTGATGGTGCCGTCGGCCGACTCGTGCTGCGTGATCATCGGCAGCGCCTCGACGCGCGCGCTGCCCGCGAGCTTCTCGCGCAGCGACTTGGCGAGGTCGGTCATGTGCGCGAAGTCGCTCGCCCCGCGCTGGTGGATCCAGCGGAATAGCTGGGTGGCGCGGAAACGCTTCTCGCCGAGCCTTTCGCAGAACGCAGCCAGCCCCTCGAGATCGAAGTCGAGCAGGTTGGCCGTGGTCATTGCGTGGGAAGGCTCCGCCTCAGCGTGCCTTGAGCTCGGGGAAGAAGAAGGCGATTTCGACCTTCGCGGTATCGACGGCGTCGGAGCCGTGCACGGCGTTGGCGTCGATGCTGTCGGCGAAGTCGGCGCGGATGGTGCCCGGGGCTGCCTTCTTGGGATCGGTCGCGCCCATCAGGTCGCGGTTCTTGGCGATGGCGTCCTCGCCCTCCAGCGCCTGCACGAACACCGGGCCGGAGATCATGAACTCGACCAGGTCCTTGAAGAAGGGGCGCTCCTTATGCACGGCGTAGAACTGCTCGGCGTCAGCGCGCGACAGATGCACCAGCTTGGCGGCCACGATCTTGAGGCCCGCGGCCTCGAAGCGGGAGACGATCTTGCCGATGACGTTCTTCGCCACGGCGTCGGGCTTGATGATGGAGAGGGTGCGTTCGATGGCCATTGAATTGATTTCCTGAGAGCTTGGATTTCGATGAGTTCCGTCAAGCCGAAGCGCTTCGGCTGCGCTGCCTTGACAAAGCCTCTGATTTTAACCGGCGCGCTCGACACCACCCGTGACGGGCTGGTGAAAGACCGCGGCCGATGCGCGATTTCAGCGGCCGCGGCGGCGCCCGCCGCCCTGCCCGCCGAAATTGCCCCCGCCCCCGCCGGGCGGGCCGCCGCGCCGCGGGCCGGAACGCTGTTCCTTGCGCTGGCGCGAGAAGCTGTCGGCACCGATGTAACCGAGCGAGGTCTTCATTGGATCGGGCTGGTTGGCGCCGCTCGGCGGACGATCCTCGCCGCGGTTGCCGCCCTGTCGGTCGTCGCGGCGGTTGCGGCGGCCCTGCTGCGGCGGACCGCCATTGCCGCCTCCCCGATTCCGGTCGCCCCTGGGCGCCGGACCGCTGCCCAACGGATTCGGGATTGGCGGCTCGCGGCCTTCGGCCTGCGCACCGCCGCCGTTGCGGTTGCCGCGGCGCTTGCGGTTGCGGTTGTTGCGGCCGCCGCCAGCCTCCTGGCCCGGGCCCTTCGGGCCGCCACCGGCGCGTCCAGGCCGTTCGCCGGCACCGCCGGCTGCCTGGAACAGCGCGCGGATGTCACGCTCGTCGAGCTCCATCCAGGCGCCGCGCTTGAGGCCGCGCGGCAGCACCATCGCACCGTAGCGGATGCGGATCAGGCGGCTGACCGCATGGCCGACCGACTCGAACAGGCGGCGCACCTCGCGGTTGCGGCCTTCGGAGATGGTGACGCGGTACCAGCAGTTCGAGCCTTCGCCGCCGCCCTCTTCGATGGTGCCGAAGTGGGCCATGCCGTCGTCGAGCCGCACGCCTTCGAGCAGGCGCTGCTTTTCCTCGCTGCTGAGGGCGCCCAGCACACGGACCGCGTACTCGCGCTCCAGCCCGAAGCGCGGGTGCATGAGCTGGTTGGCCAGCTCGCCCGAGCTGGTGAAAAGCAGCAGGCCTTCGGTATTCAGGTCGAGGCGCCCGACCGACTGCCACTTGCCCTGCTGCAGGCGCGGCAGCTTGCGGAACACGGTCGGCCGGTTCTGCGGGTCATCGTGCGTGACGACTTCGCCGACCGGCTTGTGGTAGGCGATCACGCGCGCCGGCGGCGGTGCGATGCGGTAGCGGATCGGCTTGCCGTTGATCTTGACCTGGTCGCCGAACTGGATGCGCTGGCCGATGTGGGCCGGCTCGTTGTTGACGGAGATGCGGCCCTGCAGGATGAGCTGCTCCATCTCGAGCCGCGAGCCGAGGCCGGCCTGCGCCAGCACCTTGTGCAGCTTGGGCGAATCGGCTTCCGGCAGCAGCACGCGCTTGAGCGGCGGGACCTCGGGGCTTTCCTCGTCGGCGTCGAACTGGCCCGAGATGACATCGGCAAAACGGATCGGCTCGGGCGGCGGTGCATTGCGCTGCTCGCGCTCGGCGGCGCGGCGGGCCCGGTCGAGGTCGTCCTCTTCCTCGTCCGGCTCTTCGTCGTCGTCCAGGTCGTCCTCGGCCGCGTCCTGCGCTTCGCCGGCCACCGGCGGGGTGACTTCGGCCGCTTCCACCGCCGTCTCGACGGGGGCCTGGTCCGCGGGCTTGCGCCGGCGCGGCCGCCGCTTGCGAGGCGCCTCGCCTGCGCCTTCGGGGCTCGGCTCGGTCACGGACTCCGCGGGCTGCGCGGCAGACGCCGCCGCTTGATCTTCGGAAACAGGTTCGGCCGGCAGCGTCGCTGCGTCATCGGGATCGGATGGGCTCATGGTCGGGTTCCGGAGGAGACGACGGTGGTGTCGACCTCATCGGGCGCGGCATCGGGCTCGATGGGGGACGAGGATTGGAATTCGGGCTCTGGCTCGGGCAAGGTTTCGGCGATTGGCTCGGTTTCGGCCCCGCTATCGGCCTCTGCCGTCTCGACGGAGGACTCGTCGATCGGCAAGGCCGGCTGGTCGCCGCTGGACGCCTGTTCGAGTGCGTCGATCAAGGCACCCTGCTGCGCCGGCGATTCGATGACCGGCAACTGGTCCAGCGAAGCCAGGCCCAGGTCGTCGAGAAACTGGCGCGTGGTCGCGTAGAGCGCCGGACGGCCGACCGTCTCGCGATGGCCGATCACCTCGACCCAGTTGCGGTCTTCGAGCTGCTTCAGGATCAGCGAGTTGATGGTGACGCCGCGGATGTCTTCCATGTCGCCGCGCGTGACCGGCTGGCGGTAGGCAATGATCGCGAGCGTCTCGAGCGCGGCGCGCGTGTAGCGCGGCGGCTTCTCCGGATGCAGGCGATCGAGGTGATCGCGCAATTCGGGGCGGCTCTGGAAGCGCCAGCCGGTGGCGACGCTCACGAGCTCCAGGCCGCGCTGCGACCAGTCTTCCTGCAATTCGAGCAACAGCGACTTGATCGTGTCGGCGCCCAGTTCGTCGTCGAACAGCACGCGCAGTTCGCGCACCGGCAAGGGCTGCGTCGAACAGATCAAGGCGGTTTCGAGAATGCGCTTGGCATCCGCCGTATTCATGGTTCGCGGTATCCGGGAAAAGGCGCCACGAAGGACGCTTGATTTCAGAAGGATGAAGAGGCGCTGCCGGCCCGCAGGCGCTTTGCAGCAAGGCCGGCATCGGGTGGCCGGCGCGGCCCTCGGGGCCGTCAGGCGCGATTGTAATCCAGGCCCCAGGCCTGCAAAGCCTGCACCAGATCGGGGGGGGGCGGCGCGCGAAACTCCATCGGCTGATGCGTGACTGGATGCACGAACGCGAGCCTGAAGGCGTGCAGCGCCTGCCGCGCGAGGCCGGCCGCCGCGGCACCGCCGTAGAGCGTGTCACCGACCAGCGGATGGCCGATCGAAGCCATGTGCACGCGGATCTGGTGCGTGCGCCCGGTCTCCAGCGTGCAGCGCACCGCGCAGCCCTGCTCGTTGCTGTCCAGCGCATCGATCAGCGTCCGGGCGGGCTTGCCCGAATGCCGCTGCAGATCGACCACCGCCATGCGCAGCCGGTTGCGCGGATCGCGCCCGATCGCGGCGTCCACGTGGCGCGCAGCGGCGCCCTGCCAGCTGCGATGCGCGAGCGCGAGGTATTGGCGTGCGACCTCGCGTGCCGCGATCAGCGCCACCAGCGCATCCATTGCCGCGCGGCTGCGCGCGACCACCATCAGGCCGCTGGTGTCGCGGTCGAGCCGGTGCACGATGCCGGCCCGCGGCAGCAGCGCGGCCCGCGGGTCCAGGGCCAGCAGGCCGTTGAGCAGCGTGCCGCTCCAGTTGCCGGGCGCCGGATGAACCACGAGGCCGGCCGGCTTGTCGATGACGCGCAGATGCTCGTCCTCGTGCAGCACGGTGATCGGCATCCGTTCGGGCCGGAAGGCCTGGCTCTGCGGCGTGGGCCGCAGCTCGATGCGCCCGGCGGCGCCCGCATGCACCGTGGTCGAAGCCTTGGTGAGCACCCGCCCCTGGATCGCCACCATGCCGGCTTCGATCAGCTGCTGCAAATAACTGCGCGAGAACTCGGGCACCAGCGCGGCCAGCGCGCGGTCGAGGCGCTGCCCATGCTCGTCCTGGCCGATCAGAAAATTGCGGATCTCGCTCGGCTCGGACAGCTCCGCGCCCTCGTCGTGCTCGACCGCACCCGCGAATTCGTCCGGGGGGTCGGCCGATATAATTGACGGCACCTGTTTCACGAAAGCCTTATGTGATGTTTCGCGCCAAATTATCGGTTGTCCCCGGCTGGCTGGCCCTTTGCGCGGCCGCTTGGCTCGTGGCCGGCTGCTCGTCGACCACTGTCGATCGGACCGCGAACTGGAGCCCCAACCGCATTTACTCCGAAGCCAAGGACGAATCCAGCTCGGGCGCCTACGACAAGGCCGTGCCCCTGTTCGAGAAGCTCGAAGGCCGCGCCGCCGGCACCCCGCTCGCACAGCAGGCGCAGCTGGACAAGGCCTATGCGCAGTACAAGGCCGGCGAAAGGCCTGCCGCCATCGCGACCCTCGATCGCTTCATGAAGCTGCACCCGGCCAGCCCCGCGCTCGACTACGCGCTCTACCTCAAGGGCGTGATCAACTTCAACGACGACCTCGGCATGTTCGCGTGGATGACGCGGCAAGACCTGTCCGAGCGCGACCAGAAAGCGGCCAAGGAGTCCTTCGAGGCGTTCAAGGAACTGATCACCCGCTTTCCGGAATCACGCTACACGCCCGATGCGCGCCTGCGCATGAACTACATCGTCAATTCGCTGGCCCAGTACGAAGTGCACGTGGCGCGCTACTACTACACGCGCGGCGCCTACCTGGCGGCCATCAACCGCGCCCAGCTGGCCCTGGCCGACTACCGCGAAGTGCCGGCGCTCGAAGAGGCGCTCTACATCATGGTCCAGTCCTACGACGCGCTCGGCCTGACCGACCTGCGCGATGACGCCAAGCGCGTGCTGACCAGCAACTACCCGAAGAGCGAATACCTGACGCGCGGCTTCAGGGCCAAGGACGACCCCTGGTGGAAGCTCTGGTAACGACTCGAACAAAGGCCCTTTCCGGGCCTTTTGATTTTCAGCCCGCGAGTTCCAGCAGCGCTGCGTCGAACGCGTCTTCGCTGTCCAGCCTGCGCATCGGCGGCAAGGCCGCCAGCAGCCGCCGTCCGTAGCCCATCGAGACCAGCCGCGTGTCGCAGATCACCAGCACGCCCTTGTCGGTTTCACGCCGGATCAGGCGCCCCGCGCCCTGCTTCAGGGCCACGGCCGCTTCCGGCAGCGAGTAGTCGCTGAAGGCGCTGCGGCCTTGCGATTCGAGGCGCTGCGAACGCGCTTCGACGAGCGGATCGTTCGGCGGCGGAAAAGGCAGCTTGTCGATCACGACCAGTTGCAGGGCATCGCCGGGCGCATCGAATCCCTCCCAGAACGAAGCCGAGGCCACCAGCACGCAGCCGGTACGCCCGTCGGCCGCGCCTTCGCGGAAGCGGTCCATCAGCACGCGCTTGGGCAGCTCGCCCTGCACCAGCACCTCCGGCCGGCGCCCGGCTTCCAGCCGCTCGAACTGCTGCCTGATGGCATCGCCGATGGTGCGCAGCGCGCGCAGCGTGGTGGTGAGCACCAGCGTGCGTCCGCCCAGGACGCCGGCGCCGCGGGCCGCGAGCTGCGCCACCTGCGCGCTGTGCGCCGGATCGTTGGGCTTGGGAAATGCGCGCGGCACGTAGAGCGCAGCCTGGAGCGCGTAGTCGAAGGGACTCTGGACGCGCAGCACCTCGGCGTCGTCGAGCCCGCAGGGTTCGGTGAACCAGCGCAGCTTCGGATCGTCGCCGAGCGTGGCCGAGGTGAACACCCAGGCGCGCCCCTGCTCCTGCGGGTCGCTCGCGTCGGCCTTGAGCACGCGCGTGCGCACCGCCTCGGCGATGTCGAGCGGCGACTCCACCAGCCGCAGCTGCGTGCCCACATCCACCCAGCGCACCGATTCCGCAGGGCAGGCCTGCGCAAAGCGGGTCGCGCGTTCCGCGAGCTGCTCCGCACGCTCGTGCAGGCGCACGAAATCGGGCGAGAGTTCGCTCATCGTGTCGAGTGCCTGCGCCGCGTGCCCGAAGGCCTGCTGCAGGGCGTCGAGCGCGGCTTGCCAGTCATCGGCTGGCACCCCTTCGGGTGAAGCGCCTGCCCAGCGCAGCTTGGCGCCGGGCCATTGCTTGCCGACCGCGAGCCGCAATTCGCGCGCGCCGCGTTCGACCGCGCCCACCAGCTGCTGCCAGTCGGCCAGCCCGCGCGCCTGCTGCAGGCCCGCGGCCAGCATGTCGCGCGCGAAATCCAGCGCCTGCCCGCTGCCGAGCTGCACGCCGAGGAACTGCACACCGGTCTCATTGAGCTGGTGCGCCTCGTCGAACACGACCACGCGCACGGTCGGCAACAGCTCGGCCATGCCCGATTCGCGCACCGCCAGGTCGGCGAAGAACAGGTGATGGTTGATGACCACCACGTCGGCCGCCATCGCCTCGCGGCGCGCCAGGTTGACGTGGCAGGGCTTGAACTGCGGGCATTGCGCGCCCAGGCAGTTCTCGCGCGTGGAGGTCACCAGAGGGATCAGCGGCGAGCGCTCGTCCAGCCCCGGCAGCTCGGCCAGGTCGCCGGTGCGGGTGGCCTTCGACCACTGCTCGATCTTCGCCAGCGTGCGAACGCTGCCGCGCTCTGGCAGGGAGGCGTCATGGCGCGCGAGGTCGAGGCGATGCAGGCACAGGTAGCTCGCACGCCCCTTGAGCAGCGCGGTGCGCACGGCCAAGCCCAGCGCCTCGACAAGCCGCGGCAGGTCGCGCCCGAAGAGCTGGTCCTGCAGCGTCTTGGTGGCGGTCGACAGCAGCACGCGTTCGCCGCTCAGCAGCACCGGCACCAGGTAGGAGAAGGTCTTGCCGACGCCGGTGCCGGCCTCCACCACGAGCACGCCGCCCTGGTCGATGGTGCGGGCGACGGCCAGTGCCATCTGGGTCTGGCCCTCGCGCTCGCGGAACTGTTCGGCCGCGTGCGACAGCACACCGTCCTGCGCGAAGGCGTCGCGCACCAATTGATCGAGCGACATCAGGCGGGCTCTTGCGGATCGAGCATGCGCTCCAGGCGGACGATCTGGTCGCGCAGGGCGAGTCGCCTTTTCTTCAAACGCCGCAGCAGCAGTTCGTCCCGCGGAACGGCCTCGACGAGTCGGTCGATGGTGGCGTCCAGGTCGGCGTGCTCGATGCGCAGTTCGATCAGCTGGCGGGAAAAGGAATGAAGATTGGAGTCCAACGGGGGCGGTGCGAAGACGATGCAGCGGCGATTCGGGCTTCGCGCGGGTTGACTCGATAATACGTCTTCGTTTCCACCACACGACAACATGAAAGACCGAGCCACCGTCGCCTCCGCGCCCACGACCCCAGGCTTTCGACTCGCAGCGGCCACCGGTCTTCACAAGGGGGACCGCCCCTACCAGCAGGACCAGGTCCTGATCATGAACCACCCGCGCACGCCGGGTTGCGTGCTCGGCGTCGTCGCCGACGGCATGGGTGGACGCAGCGGGGGGCGCAAGGCCTCGGACCAGGTGCTGATGACGGCACGCCAGTTGTTCTCGCGCTACAAGCCGGGTCGCGACGAGGCCGTGGCCATACTGCGGCAGCTGCTGGAAGACGCCAACACGGTGATCAAGCTCACCGCGATCTCCAGCGAGGAGGAGCCGCACAGCACGCTGGCGGCGTTCCTCATGAATCCGGGAGGCGACTGCGTCTGGATCCATGCGGGCGATTCGCGCATCTACCATTTCCGCAACGGCCAGCTGATCAAGCGCACCAAGGACCACTCCTACGTGCAGGCGCTGGTGGACCGCGGCGAGATCAGCGAGGCGGAAGCCAATATCCACCCGCAAGGGAACATCCTGCTCGGCTGCCTCGGCATGAAGTCCACGCCGCCGCCGGTCGACATCCACCTGGTCCCCAAGCTGGAACCCGACGATCTGCTGATGGCCTGCAGCGACGGGCTATGGCACTACTTCACGCCGGAGGAGATGGGCAGGGTGCTGCACGAACAATCGCCGCGCGTGGCCGCCGAACTGCTGGTCTCGGAAGCGCGGCGCCGCGCCCGCGGCACCGGGGACAATATTTCGCTGGTCGTGCTGAAGCTCGAGGCGCTCCCGGTGGCCACGGACGCTGCGGACGCCGCCGACTGAGGCCGAGTCGGCCGCTACGCGCTCAGGGCGGCGTCGGCAAGGGCGCCGAGCGGGCCTTGTCCTTCGTCTTCTCGGCATTGCGGCGCTCGCGATCGGCGCGATGCTCCTCTGCCTTCTGCTGCTTGCGCTGGTAGGCTTCGCGCTCGGCCGGCGCCTCGGCGCGCCGGGCAGCGGCCTTGGCCTGGTCTTCGGCATGCGCGCGCTGCTTGTCTTCGAACTCGCGTTTGCGCAAGGCTGCGTCGGAAGCCATGCGGGCGCGCGTCTCGGCATGATCGGCCGCGCGCTGCTCGCGCCCGTCCTGGTTCTTCATCGACTGCTCGCGCTGCGAGGGCGTGTCCTGCGGCCGCGGGCTGGCCTTCTTCTCCTCCAGCCGATCGAGCGCGGCCGCCCCGCGGCGCTTGCGTTCGATGTCGTTGATGGCGGCTTCCTGGCGCTTGATGTCGTCGGTGGCGGCACGCCGGCGCCGGCGGCTGTCTTCCAGGCAACCCTCGACCGCGAACTTCTGGTAGCAGGCCTTCTGCTCGGCCTGGAAGCGCTCGTCGACCACCTTGCGCTCCTGCGACAGGCGTGCGCGCTCCGCTTCGAAGTCGGTGTTGCCGGTCGTAGCGGTGGATTGCGCCCACAACGGCAGCGCAGTCAAGGCCATCGAGAGGGCGAGGATGGTGTTCTTCATGTGAGGCGGGTGTCGACGACGCGGCGCTCGAGCGCGAGGAATTCGGCCGACTGCATTTCGTTGAGTCTGGACACGGTGCGTGGAAATTCGTGGGCCAGCGGACCCTCGGTGTACAACGCCTCCGGCGGAACCTCCGCCGACATGATGAGCTTCACGCGCCGATCGTAGAACACGTCGACCAGCCATGTGAAACGACGTGCTTCAGAGGCCATGCGCACCGGCATGTAGGGCACGTCGGACAGGAGCACGGTGTGGAACTGGGTCGCGATCTCCAGGTAGTCGTTCTGCGAGCGCGGACCGCCGCACAGGGTCTTGAAGTCGAACCAGACCACGCCGCCGGCCTTGCGGCGCGCGTGGATCTCGCGCGACTCGATGTGCAGCACGGGGTTCTCGTCCGCGCTTTCGGCAAGGCGCTCGAAGGCGTGACGCATCTCCTTGTCGGCCGCCGCGCCGTTGGGCGTGAGATAGAGGCGCACCTGCTCCAGCGTCCGGCGGCGGTAATCGGTGCCGTTGTCGACGCCGATCACCTCGAGCCGCTCGTTGAGAAGCGCGATCGCAGGCAGGATTCGGTCGCGGTGCAGCCCGCCGGGATAGAGATCGTCGGGCTTGAAGTTCGAGGTCGTGACGAAGCCCACCCCATTCTCGAACAGCGCCGTCAAGAGCCGATGCAGGATCATGGCATCGGTGATGTCGGCGACATGGAATTCGTCGAAGCAGATGAGCTTGTAGCGCTTGGCGATCCGGCGCCCGAGCTCGTCGAGCGGGTTGACCGTACCTTGCAGGTCGGCCAGCTCGCGGTGCACCTCGCGCATGAATTCGTGGAAGTGCAGCCGCGTCTTGCGCCTGAGCGGCACCGCGTTGTAGAAGCAGTCCATCAGGAAGCTCTTGCCGCGCCCGACGCCGCCGTACATGTAGACGCCGCGCGGAATCTCCAGCCGGTTGATCAGCTTCTTGAATGCGTTGGAACGCTGCGCCTTGTAGTCGGCCCATTCGCCGGCGCAGCGGTCGAGCGCCTCGACGGCGCGCAGCTGCGCGGGGTCGCTCTGGTACCCCCGCGCAGCCAGCTCCGCTTCGTATGCCTGTTTGACGCTCAAGGGGTCAGAAGTTGAGCGTGCGCTTGTCGACTGCGAGAGCTGCTTCCTTGGTCGCTTCGGACAGCGATGGATGCGCGTGGCAGATGCGCGCGATGTCCTCGGCGCTGGCCTTGAACTCCATCGCCACCACCGCCTCGGAGATCAGCTCGCTGGCCATCGGGCCGACGATGTGCACGCCGAGGATCTCGTCGGTCGTCGCATCGGCGATGAACTTGACCATGCCGGTCGTGTCGCCGAGCGCACGGGCGCGCCCGTTGGCCATGAACGGAAAGGTGCCGGCCTTGTAGGCGCGGCCTTCGGCCTTGAGCTGCTGCTCGGTCTGGCCGACCCACGCGATCTCGGGCGAGGTGTAGATCACCCACGGGATGGTGTTGAAGTTCACGTGCCCGTGCTGGCCCGCGATGCGCTCGGCCACCGCCACGCCCTCTTCCTCGGCCTTGTGCGCGAGCATCGGTCCGCGCACCACGTCGCCGATGGCCCACACGTTGGGCAGACTGGTCTTGCATTCGTCGTCGACCACGATGGAACCGCGCTCGTCGAGCTTCAGGCCGACCGCCTCGGCGTTGAGGCCGATGGTGTTGGGCACGCGGCCGATCGAGACGATGAGCTTGTCGACCTCGAGCGTCTGCGCCTCGCCCTTGGCGTTCGTCCAGGCGACGCTGATGCCCTTCTTGCCCGACTTGACCTCGCCCACCTTGACGCCGAGCTCGATCTTCAGGCCCTGCTTGGTGAAGGCCTTGTGCGCTTCCTTGGCGATCTGCTCGTCGACCGCGCCGAGGAAGGTCGGCAGGGCCTCGAGCACCGTGACTTCGGCGCCCAGGCGACGCCAGACCGAGCCCATCTCGAGGCCGATCACGCCGGAGCCGATCAGGCCCAGCTTCTTGGGCACGCCGGGGATGCGCAATGCGCCGTCGTTCGAAAGGATGTTTTCCTCGTCGAAGTCCGCGCCCGGCAGCGGGCGCGGATTGGAGCCGGTCGCCAGGATGATGTGCTTGCCCTCGATGGATTCCTCGGCCGCGCCCGTCACCTTCAGCTCATAGCCGGCGCCGGACGCCTTCACGAAGGAACCTCGGCCGTGGAAGAACGTAACCTTGTTCTTCTTGAACAGGTACACGATGCCGTCGTTGTTCTGCTTCACGACCGCATCCTTGCGCGCCAGCATCTTGGCCAGATCGAGGCTCAAGCCCTCGACCTTGATGCCGTGATCGGCAAAGTGATGCCCGGCGTGGTCGTAGTTCTCGGACGACTGCAGCAGCGCCTTCGAGGGAATGCAGCCGATGTTGGTGCAGGTGCCGCCCAGGGCCGGGCCGCCCTTGCCGTTCTTCCACTCGTCGACGCAGGCGACGTTGAAACCGAGTTGCGCCGCGCGGATGGCCGCGACGTAGCCGCCGGGGCCGCCACCGATGACGATGACGTCGAATTGCTTGTTGGACATCAGTGACTCCTCAGATGTCGAACAGCAGGCGAGCCGGATCTTCCAGCGCCTCCTTCATGGCCACGAGGCCCAGCACGGCTTCGCGGCCGTCGATGATGCGGTGGTCATAGGACATCGCGAGGTAGTTCATCGGGCGCACGACGACCTGGCCGTTCTCGACCACGGCGCGGTCCTTGGTCGCATGCACGCCGAGGATGGCGGACTGCGGCGGATTGATGATCGGCGTCGACAGCATCGAGCCGAACACCCCGCCGTTGGAGATGGAGAAGGTGCCTCCGGTCATCTCTTCGATGCCCAGCTTGCCGTCCTTGGCCTTCTGGCCGTACTCAGCGATCTTCTTCTCGATGTCGGCAAAGCTCATCTGGTCGGCGTTGCGCAGGATGGGCACCACCAGGCCGCGCGGCGAACCGACGGCGATGCCGATGTCGAAGTAGCCGTGGTAGACGATGTCGTTGCCGTCCACCGAGGCGTTGATCACCGGGTACTTCTTGAGCGCATGCACCGCGGCCTTCACGAAGAAGCTCATGAAGCCGATCTTGACGCCGTGCTCCTTCTCGAACTTCTCCTGGTAGCGCTTGCGCATTTCCATCACCGGCGCCATGTTGACCTCGTTGAAGGTGGTCAGGATGGCGTTGGTGGATTGCGACTGCAGCAGGCGCTCGGCGATGCGGGCGCGCAGGCGGCTCATCGGCACGCGCTCTTCCGGACGCTCGCCGAGATCCGGCGCGCGGGCAGGCGCAGCGACCTGCGGCAGCGCCGTCTTGGGCGCGCCCGTGGGGATGGCCGCCGGCGCAGCGACCCTGGCCGTGGCACCGGAGGCGACTGCACCGAGCACGTCGCCCTTGGTGACGCGGCCGTCCTTGCCGGTGCCGGCCACGTCGCCCGTCGTGAGCTTGTTGTCGGCCAAGAGCTTGGCTGCTGCGGGCATGGCGACATCGGACTTCGAGCCGCCGGCCGTGGCGGCTGCGGCGGCCGGCGCCGGAGCGGCTGCAGGCGCTGCCGCCGGTGCGGCGGCGGGCGCGGCTGCCGCGCCCTTGCCCTCGGTGTCGATCTTCGCGATCAGCTGCTCGGCGGTGACGGTGGCACCGTCGCCCGCCACGATCTCGGCCAGCACGCCGGCGGCTGGCGCCGGGACTTCCAGCACGACCTTGTCGGTCTCGATCTCGATCAGGATCTCATCGATCGCGACGGCTTCGCCGGCTTTCTTCTTCCACTGCAGCATCGTGGCCTCAGCCACGGATTCGGACAACTGGGGGACTTTGACTTCAACGATAGACATTACTGATGTGCTCCGCTTCGTGTTTCTTCGTAGGTGTGAATGTGGTTCTTCTTACTTGGTCAGCACGAAGCCTTTGAGCTTGGCGAAGGCGCCGTCGACCAGCGCCTTCTGCTGTTCCTGGTGCAGGTGCGAATAGCCGACCGCGGGCGATGCCGAGGCGGCGCGGCCCGAGTAGCCGAGCTTCTGTCCTTCCAGCATGTTCTCGTGGATGTAGTGCTGCACGAAGAACCAGGCGCCCTGGTTCTGCGGCTCGTCCTGGCACCACACCACGTCCACGAGGTTCGGGTACTTCCTGAGTTCGGCGGCGAAGGCCTTGTGCGGGAACGGATAGAGCTGCTCGACGCGGATGATCGCCACGTCGTCGGCGCCCTTTTCCTCGCGCTTCTTCGCCAGGTCGTAGTAGACCTTGCCGGAGCAGGCAACGAGGCGCTTGACCTTCTCGGCCTTCAGGTCCTTGTTGTCGGGAATGACGGTCTGGAAGCTGCCCTTGGTGAATTCGGACAGCGGCGAGGTCGCGTCCTTGTTCCGCAGCAGCGACTTGGGCGTCATGATGACCAAGGGCTTGCGCAGGTTGCGCACCATCTGGCGGCGCAGCACGTGGAAAATCTGGCTCGCGGTGGTGGGCTGCACGACCTGCATGTTGGTGTCGGCCGACAGCTGCATGAAGCGCTCGAGGCGCGCCGAGCTGTGCTCCGGGCCCTGCCCTTCGTAGCCGTGCGGCAGCATGAGCGTGATGCCGTTGACCCGGCCCCACTTCACTTCGCCCGAGGCGATGAACTGGTCGATGACGACCTGCGCGCCGTTGACGAAATCGCCGAACTGCGCTTCCCAGATCACCAGCGTATTCGGATCGTTCGACGCGTAGCCGTATTCGAAGGCGAGCACCGCTTCTTCCGACAGGATGGAGTCGATGACGACGAAGGGCGCCTGGTTGTCGGCCACGTTCGAAAGCGGCACGTACGTGCCCTCGTCGAACTTCTCGCGGTTCTGGTCGTGCAGCACGGCGTGGCGGTGCGTGAAGGTGCCGCGGCCGCTGTCCTCGCCCGAGAGGCGCACCGGGTAGCCGCTGGCGACCAGCGAAGCGAAAGCCATGTGCTCGCCCATGCCCCAGTCGACGTTGACGTCGCCGCGGCCCATGGCCGCACGGTCGTCGAGCACCTTCTTGACCAGCGGATGCACGGTGAAGTTTTCCGGCGCCTTGGTGATGCGCTCGGCCAGGCGCTTCCATTCCGCAGTGGGAATGGCGGTGTCGCCGGCGTCGGTCCACTTCTTGTTGAGGAAGGGGCTCCAGTCGACCGCGTACTTGCTCTTGAAGTTGGTCAGCACCGGATTGGTGGTGTTCTTGCCGGCGTCGAAGGCTGCGCGCTGCGCCTTCACCATGTCGTCGCCGAGCGTGTCGCCCAGGCCCTGGGCGGCGAGTCTCTCGGCATAGAGCTTGCGCGTGCCCGGGTGCGCCGCGATCTTCTTGTACATCAGCGGCTGGGTCAGCGAGGGCGTGTCCTGCTCGTTGTGGCCGAGCTTGCGGAAACAGATGATGTCGACCACCACGTCCTTCTGGAACTCCATGCGGAACTCGAGGGCGAGCTGGGTCGCGAGCACCACTGCTTCGGGGTCGTCGCCGTTCACGTGCAGCACCGGCGCCTCGATCATCTTGACGATGTCGGTGCAGTACAGCGTCGAGCGGCTGTCGCGCGGGTCGCTGGTGGTGAAGCCGATCTGGTTGTTAATCACGATATGGACCGTGCCGCCGGTCGAATAGCCGCGCGTTTCGGCCAATGCCAGCGTTTCCATCACGACGCCCTGCCCTGAGAAAGCGGCGTCGCCGTGCACGATCACCGGCAGCACCTGCTTGCCGAGCGGGTCGGCGCGGCGGTCCATGCGCGCGCGCACGGAGCCTTCGACCACCGGATTCACGATCTCGAGGTGCGAGGGATTGAAGGCCAGGCTCAGGTGCACCGGGCCGCCGGGCGTCGAAACGTCGGAGCTGAAGCCCTGGTGGTACTTGACGTCGCCGCTCGGCAGGTCTTCGGGCGCCGTGTGGTCGAACTCGGCGAACAGGTCGGCCGGCATCTTGCCGAGCGAGTTGACCAGCACGTTGAGGCGGCCGCGGTGGGCCATGCCGATCACGATCTCCTGCACGCCCTTGATGCCGGCCTGGCTGATAAGTTCGTCCATCGACACGATGAAGCTCTCTCCGCCTTCGAGCGAGAAACGTTTCTGGCCGACGTACTTGGTGTGGAGGAAGCGCTCGAGGCCTTCGGCCGCCGTCAGGCGTTCGAGGACGCGCTTCTTCTGCTCGGTGCTGAGCTTCGGGTTGGTCCGCGCGCTTTCGAGCTTCTGCTGCCACCAGCGCTTGTGGTTCTGGTCGGTGGTGTACATGTACTCGACACCCATCGTGCCGCAGTAGGTCTCGCGCAACGCGTTGAGCAGGTCGCGCAAGGACATCGTGTCCTTGCCGAAGAAGGTGTTGCTCGTGTTGAACACCGTTTCGAGATCGGCATCGGTGAAACCGTAGAACGAGGGCTCGAGTTCCGGAATCGACGGGCGTTCCGCGCGCTTCAGCGGGTCGAGGTCGGCCCAGCGGGCGCCGACGTTGCGGTAGGCCGCGATCAGCTGCTGGACGGCGGTGCGCTGGCGGCCCAGCTCGGAATCGGCGCCGCTGGCCTGCACCACCTTCGTGGTGCCCTGCTTGGCGCGCTCGGCGAAGGCATTGATGACCGGCTGGTGCGGCACGTCACGCGTGGTGCTGCCGTCGGTGGCGGGCACGTGCTGCAGCGCATCGAAGTACGAGCGCCAGTTGTCGGGCACGCTGCCGGGATTGCTGAGGTAGTTTTCGTACATCTCCTCGACATAGGGCGCATTGCCGCCGAAGAGGTAGGTGTTGCCCTGGTAGGCGTGATAGACGGACGCCGCGGGCGTCGACGATGAATCGCTCATATTCCGCTGACCTTCGCTTCCCTGTAGGAAGCATTAGCTGGTTAAGAAACCTTCCGCGACACGGCTGAACCGGTTGGCGGATGCGACTGTGGCTGGGGAAGGGCCTGAGTACCCTGGCATTGTGCCATGGCAGCTATGTGACGGCGGAAAGCGCCTTCGCAAGCCCTCAGAGGGATAGAGATTGCCTGATCTGCTGGAGGGCGCCGGGGTCTTCTATCGTGGTCAGGTCGCCGGGGTCGCGCTCTTCGCACACCGCCTGGATCGCGCGGCGCAGCAGCTTGCCGCTTCGCGTCTTGGGCAGCGCGCTGACGAAGCGCACACGCGCGGGCCGCGCCAGCGCGCCGAGCTGGTCGGCCACCTGCTTCATGATTTCCCCTTCGAGCAGGAGGGCTGTCTTCTCGTCGCTCGCGGCGGCGGCGTCCTTCGGCACGACGAAGGCCATCGCCACCTGCCCCTTGAGCGCATCGGCGACGCCGACGACCGCGACCTCGGCAACTTTCGTATGGCCCGAGATCGCTTCCTCGATCTCGCGCGTGCCGAGCCGATGGCCGGCGACGTTGATCACGTCGTCGGTGCGGCCGAGGATGTAGAAGTAGCCGTCCTCGTCGCGGATGCCCCAGTCGAAGGTCGAATACACCAGCTTGCCCGGCACGGTCTTCCAGTAGGTGTTGACGAAGCGCTCGTCGTCCTTCCACACGGTCTGCATGAAGCCCGGCGGCGTCGGGCCTTCGATCACCACCACGCCCTTCTCGTTGGCGCCGCTCAGTTCCTCGCCGGTCGATTCGTGGAGGATCTTCACCGTGTAGCCGTACATCGGAACGCCGGGGCTGCCGAACTTGCTTCGCGTCTGCTCGACGCCATTGGCCACCGTGAGGATGGGCCAGCCCGATTCGGTCTGCCAGTAGTTGTCGATGATCGGCACGCCCAGGCCGTCGCTGATCCAGCGCGCCGTGGGCTCATCGAGCGGCTCGCCGGCCAGGAACAGCGCGCGCAGGCTCGATAGGTCGTACTTCTTCAACAGCGCCGCGTCCTGCTTCTTGAGCACGCGCACCGCGGTCGGCGCGCTGAACATCACGGTCACCTTGTATTTCTCCACCAGCCGCCACCAGATGCCGCCGTCGGGCTGCCGGTCCATGCCCTGCGTGGGCAGGCCCTCGTACATGAGGGTCGCCATGCCCGCGATCAGGGGGCCGTAGACGATGTAGCTGTGGCCCACCACCCAGCCGATGTCGCTGGTCGAGAAATAGGTTTCGCCGGCCCGGCCGTCGAAGATGTGCTTCATGCTGGCGGCCAGGGCCACCGCATAGCCGCCGGTGTCGCGCTGCACGCCCTTGGGCCGGCCGGTGGTGCCGCTGGTGTAGATGGTGTAGCTGATGTCGGTCGCATCCAGCCATGTGCAGGGCACCTGCGCATCGCGGTGCTTCGCCACCAGCGCGGCCATCAGATGATCGCGCCCTTCGGTCAGGGCCATCGGCGCCAGGCCGCGATCGGCCAGCAGCACCGCCTCGGGCTTGTGGGAGGACTGCCGGATCGCCTCGTCGAGCAGCGGCTTGTACGCGAGCACCTTGCCGCCGCGCGACCCGGCATCGGCACTCACCACGACCTTCGGCGTCGCATCCTCGATGCGCGAGGCCAGCGAGCCGCTGGCGAAGCCGCCGAACACCACGCAGTGGATCGCGCCCAGGCGCGCGCAGGCCAGCATCGCGAAGGCGGCCTCGGGGATCATCGGCATGTAGATCAATACGCGGTCGCCCTTGCCGACCCCGAGCTCCATCAGGCTCGCCGCCACACGCTGCACTTCGGCGTGCAACTCCTTGAAGCTGTAGCTTTTTTCGGTGCCGGTTTCGGTGGAGACCGCGATCAGTGCGGGCTGATCGCCGCGTGTCGCCAGGTGGCGATCGACCGCGTTGTGGCAGAGGTTGGTGGTGCCGCCTGCGAACCAGCGAACGAAGGGCGGGTTGCCGGCGTCGAGAATCTGCTGCGGTGGCGTTTTCCAGTCGATGAGTTCGGCCTGCTCGGCCCAGAAGGCCTCCGGCGCTTCGATGGACCGGCGATAGAACTCTGCGTAGCGGCTCATGGGGCTTGTCTCCAGTTCGGCGCCTTGTTCGGCTTGCCTTTGAGACTGAATTCTTAACTATCTCAAGGTCGTTCTGGCGGCAAATTGACACTGCATCGCTCATCGGCATAGGCGGCCAGATGGTCGAGGAACATCTGCGCCACTCGGGCGCCGTTGCCGTCGGAAAAGCCCGCGCTGTGCGGCGTGGCGATGACCTTGGGCATGTCCCAGAGCGGCGAATCGGCGGCGAGCGGCTCGTGCGCGAACACGTCGAGGAATGCGCCGGCCAGGCGCCCGGTCTCGAGCGCCGCGATCAGCGCCGGCTCGTCGACGCATTCGCCGCGCGCCACGTTGACGAGCTGCGCGCCGGCCGGCAGCAGGGCCAGCGCATCGGCATCCACCAGGCGGCGCGTGCGATCGGTCAGCGGACAGGCCAGGACCAGCCAGTCGGCGCGCGGAAGCACCGTCGCCAGATCCTCGAAGGACACGGTCTCGATGCCCGGGTCCGCGGGCGCGGCGCTGCTGCGCACCACGATCAATTTCAGCCCCAGCAGCGCCAGCAGCGCGCCGAGCTGCCGGCCGATCGGCCCCCACCCCACGATCACGGCGGTCTGGCCCGCCAGGTCCCGCGGCAGGCCGCTGCCGATCAGCGGCGCCCATCGGCGCTCGCGTTGCGCGGCCATCAGTTGCGGCAGGCGCCTGGCGAGCGCAAGAAGTCCCGCCAGCGCGGTCTGTGCGACGACCGCGGCGTTGGCGCCAGACGAAGTGCTGAGCGCGACGCCGCGGCGCAGCAGTTCGGCGAACACGGGCCGGTCCGCGCCCGCGGAATGCAGATGCACCCAGCGCAGGCCCGGCGCGCCCAGCATGGCGTCGTAGAAGTCCTGCGTTTCCGGCAGCACCGCATGCTTGGTCGACAGTCCCGTCACGTCGCGCGAGACGAAAGCGATATCCGCGTCCACGCCGGGCGCCGCCGTGACGAAAACGTGCGGCCGGCCGTCGAGCACCCGCGCGATGGCCGGCGCCAGTTGTTCGCGCGCGTGCTCGGACAGAAGAAGGCGCAGCGGACTCTTCACTCCGGCGTCGCGCCCGACTCGCGCACGATCACTTTCCACTTCTTGTATTCCTTCTGCGTGAACTGGCCGAACTGCGCCGCCGTGCCGCCGACCGGGTCGGCGCCCTCGCGCACCATCTGCTCCTCCAGCGAGGGCAGGATGTCGTTGACCGTCTTGTTCAAGAGCGCGATGACCGGTTCGGGCGTTCCCTTGGGCGCGAAGAAGCCGAACCAGGAGCCCGCCGAGAAGCCCGGGAAGCCTTTCTCGGCCACCGTCGGCACCCCCGGAAGCGAGCGCGATGGGCCGAGGCTGGACACCGCCAGCGCACGCAGCTTGCCGGCGCGAATGTGCGAGATCACCGAGGGAATGGTGGCGAACATGAACTGCAGGCGCCCGGCCAGCAGGTCGTTGAGCGCGTTGGCGCCCTTGTAGGGAATATGCAGCGTGTCGGCGCCGATGCGCTGGCTCAGCATGTAGCTCGACAGGTGCGAGGAAGTGCCGACGCCGGTGGAGCCATAGCTCAGCTTGCCGGGGTTGGCCTTGGCATAGGCGATGAATTCCTCGAAGCTCTTCGCCGGCACCGACGGGTGCACCACCAGCACGTTGGGCACGTCCGCGATCTGCACGACGGGTACGAGGTCCTTCAGCGGATCGTAGGAAAGGTTCTTGTAGAGCGTCTGGTTGACGGCCATCGGCCCCACCGAATTGACGATCAGCGTGTAGCCGTCGGGTGCCGAGCGCACCACGTTCTCGGTGCCGATGTTGCCGCCGCCGCCGGGCTTGTTGTCGATCACGAAGGGCTGCTTGAGACGCTCCGACAGCTGCTGCGTCACCGCGCGCGCGAGGATGTCGGTGGTGCCGCCGGCCGTGAAGGCAACCACCACCCGCACCGGCTTGGCGGGATAGGCCGGCGTCTGCGCGAAGACCGGTGCGCCCGCGCCGCAGGCCACGATGGCCGCAGCGCAGACCAGTCGGCGCCGCCCGGGCTGCATGCCCGGAGGAATGCTCGCGTTGGAAGAAGTCATCATGTGCTTGTCTCCTTGTCGTTGAATGTCGAGCGTGGAGCCCTTCAGAGGGCAAAGCCGTAGAGCACGGCCGGGTTGTCCACCAGCACCCGCCGGCGCTGCACCGGGTCCGGCACCCAGCGCGCAAGCAGGTTCAGCAGCACACCGTCGTCGGGCACCTCGCCGGCTTCGAAATAGTTGATGTGCGGCCAGTCGCTGCCCCACACCACGCGCTCGATGTTGGCGTCGAGCAGCGCCTTGGCGAAGGGGTCGACGTCGTCGTAGGGCGCACCCGAGCGGCCGTTGCGGTCGGCGCCGGAGATCTTGGTCCATGCGCTGCCTTCGGCCAGCATGCGGCAGAGCTGGCGGAAGCCGGGATCGTCGATGCCGCGCGCGGTCGCCATGCGCCCCATGTGGTCCACCACCAGCGGCACGCCGAGCTTCAAGAGGCGCGGCGCGAGCTCGGGCAGGTCGGGCGCGTGGATCCAGATCTGCGCATGCCAGCCGCGCTCGCGCATGCGCGGCGCGAGCGCCTCCAGCACCTCGATGCCGATGCCGTTGCGGTAGACCGCATGGCCGTCGCGCCGGAACAGGTTGGCGCGCACGCCGCGAATCCCTGCCGCATGCCAGCGGTCGAGTTCGGCATCGCTTGCGTCCACCGACGGCACGGCGATGCCGCGCAGGCGCTCGGGATATTTTGCGAGCGCGGCGAGCACCGACCCGTTGTCGGTGCCGCTGGCGCTTCCCGTTACCAGCACGCCGCGCTCGAGGCCGAGCCGATCGAGGTGCGCGATGAATGCCTCGGCCGGGTACTCGGCCGGCGTGTAGCTGCGCTCTTGCGCCAGCGGGAAGCGGTCGAAGGGGCCGAAGACATGGGCATGGCTGTCGCAAGCGCCGCGGGGCAGCTCGAAGGCGACGGGGCTGAAGTTCGCCAGCGCGGGAAGGCAGGGACATGCCATCGCGGGAGCCCTACTCGGACTTCAGCTTGCCGGCCTTGGCAAGCAGTTGGGCGTTGGCGTCTTCGCGCTTCAGCGTGTCCAGCCATTCCTGCGGTGAGGAGGCGCGGCCGGGGCTGCCGACGGAGATCAGTCGACCCTTCACCGCCTCGTCGTCGAGCGCCTTGCGCAAGGCGTCGTTGAGCGCCCTGATCGCATCCGGCGGCGTGCCGGCGGGCGCCAACAGGCCGGTCGCGGTGGTGGCCTCGAAGTTCGCGAGGCCGGCCTCGCGCAGCGTCGGTATGCCGGGCAGCGCCGGATCCCGCTCGCGCGACATCACGGCCAGCGCCCGCAGGGATCCGGATCGGATGTGCGCCGCCGAACTGGTGAGCTGGTCGACCACCATGTCGATCTGTCCGCCGATCAGATCGGTCAGCGCGGGCGCGGAACCCTTGTAGGGCACCGCGTTGAGGCTCAGCTTGCCCACCTGCTCGAGCTGAAGCAGCGCAACGTGGTTGGTGGTGCCCGGCCCGGCGTGGCCGGCAGAGACCTGGCCCGGCTTGGCACGCGCTTCCGCCAGCAGCGCGCCGATGTCCTTGAACCGGCCCTCCCCGCGCACGACGACCACCAGCGGGGTGGTCGCAGCCAGTCCCACTGGGCTGAAGCTCGCGAGCTGAAAACCCTGCTTCGCAATAAGCGGGAGCACCACCAGCGCGTTGGGCGTGCTCACCAGCAGCGTGTGGCCGTCGGCCGGTGCGCGCGCCACGAAGGCAGCACCGAGGGCGCCGCCCGCCCCGGCGCGGTTGTCGACGACGACCGGCTGCCCGAGCGAGCGCTCCAGCGCCGGTGCCAGGGTCCGCGCAACGACGTCCAGGTTGCCGCCGGGCGCGAAGGGAACGACCAGGGTGACCGGCTTGGCCGGGAACTTCTGCGCGTGCGCAGGCAGGGCCACGGATGCGGCGAGGGCGGCGGCGCCGCCCAACAGGAGTCTTCGTTGCATGGAGAGATAAAGAGGATTCGTTGTGGGTAGCGAAGCGGGGCGCCTCAGTCGCGGTAGCTCGGGTCGATGCGGTCCAGCTTGCGCAGCAGCGCCGGCCATTCCATGAGCCCGTAGGGCCGGCGCGTGCCCGGCTGGTAGTTGTTCCAGGTCTCCTCGAGCACCGGCTGCGGCACCGCGCGCAGCGGGCTGTTGCACGACATGGCGCCGATCTGCGCGCGGCAGGCCAGCTCGAGCCGGTGCATCCAGTTGAAGGCTTCGCCGACGCTGCGCCCGACCACCAGCGCGCCGTGGTTGCGCAGGATCAGCGCCTCGCCCTGCCCCAGGTCGGCGATGAGCGATGCCTGCTCGTCGGTGTTGAGCACCACGCCCTGGTAGTCGTGATAGCCGATCTTCAGGAAGCGCATCGCGGTCTGCGTCAGCGGCAGCAGTCCGCATTCGAGCGAGGACACGGCCATCGAGGCCCAGCTGTGCGTGTGGATCACACAGGCCACCTCGGGCCGCGCCTCGTGCACCGCGCTGTGGATCACGTAGCCGGCCTTGTTGACGCCGTAATTCAGTTCGCCGAAGTCGGGCTTGGAAAGGACGGCGCCCGAATGATCGACCTTGATCAGGCTCGAAGCGGTCACTTCCTCGTACATCATTCCGTAGGCGTTGATGAGGAAGGCGCCCTCCTCACCCGGCACGCGCGAGGTGATGTGGTTGGCCATCATGTCGGCCATGCCGTAGTGCTCGATCAGCCGGTAGCAGGCAGCGAGATCAACGCGCGAACGCCACTCGGCTTCGGAGCAGCGGTCTTTCATCGAAGGGATGTGGAGCTTTCCATCGTGGGACATGTCGGTGGTCTTCCTTTTTTTGAGAGTCGTTCGTCAGTCGGCGTCGAGCTGCATCCGGTTCGGAAGACGCTTCTCGATCGCGAACTTCAAGAGCGCCGCCGAGCGGAAGATGCCGTGCGCGAACTTGCCGTAGGGCAAGGTGAGAAACAGCGCCATCACCACCCCGAGGTGCACCGCCAGCAGCAAGGCCATGAAGCGCGTGTCGCGCCAGGCCAGGAGCGCCAGCCCGGTGACGCTGGTCAAGAGCAGCAAGGCGATGAAGCCGCGGTCCATCGGCCGCTGGGCCGTGTCGCCGTGCGCCGGGTCGCGCCGCAGGTTCATCCACAGCAGGCCCAGCGGGCCGATCACCAGTCCGATGCCGCCGGCCGTGCCCAGCAGTACCGGCAGGCTCGTGAGCGCATAAGGCGCTTGCAGCCCGAGCAGGTAGTGGTAGAGCGTCGCCACGCTGGTCGAGGCGAAGCACAGCATGAAACCGTAGAAGGTGAAGTGATGGAAGCGCCGGCGCCACAGCGTGAAGCGGTCGTCCTCCTCGTTGCAGCCCTCGCCGTGGCCGCCGTCGAGGTACTTGAGGCGCAGCACGTCGCGCGTCGCCTCGGCCGCCGCGCCGTTCGCGGGTTGCCCTTCGCTTGCCGGCGAGAGCTCGCGCCAGAAGCGGCGCAGGCCCATGCCCAGCGCGAAGACGATGAAGAGGAACACCGCGCCGAACACCCCCGCCAGGAAGTTGTGCGGAAAGATCGCGTAGAAGTTGCCGGCCAGCGGCGCGTGCAGCAGCGAGCCCGACAGCGCCACGACCAGCACCAGGAACAGCGCCAACCCGCCGGCCAGCGCCAGCGCGACCGTGAGGCCCGCGCGGCCGTAGAGCGCACCCAGGGCCGGCGGCCACGCGTAGTCCTGGTAGGTCTGCATCCGCACCTGCGCCATCGCCCTCGGCACATTGACCGCGAACTCGTGCGGCGGCGCGTACTGACAGGCGTGCAAGCAGGCGCCGCAGTTGTGGCACAGGTTGGCCAGGTAGTGCGTGTCGGCCTTGCCGAATTCGAGCCGGCGCGTCATCGCGGGAAACACCGCGCAGAAGCCCTCGCAGTAGCGGCAGGCATTGCAGATCTGCAGGATGCGGGCGACCTCTTCCTCGCTGGCAGTGAGCGGCAGCGCGGGCCGGATCGGAATCACGCGCGGGTTGGCGGTTCCTACGCCGTCCGCGTCGGCCCGCGCGCGCGCCACGAGTTCAGTGAGCTGCTGCAAGCGCGGCCTCCGTCGATCTTCTGTCGTTCAGCGCGCAGCGCGCAGCCTGCGTGCCGGCAATGCGGCCGAAGGCCGTGCCGATACTCATGCCCACGCCCGCGGTGTAGCCCTGGCCCAGCACGTTGCCGGCCATCATCTCGCCGGCCACGAAGAGGTTGGGGCTCGGGCGGTTGCCGAAGCGCACCGCCGCCGTCTCGTCGACCTTGAGGCCGAGGTAGGTGAAGGTGATGCCCGGGCGCACCGGGTAGGCGTAGAAAGGTGCCGTGTCCAGTGGCCGTGCCCAGTGCGTCTTGGCCGGCGTCAGGCCCTCGGTATGGCAGTCGTCCAGCGTGGTGTGGTCGAAGCTGCCGACGCAGCAGGCCGCGTTGTAGTCGCCGACGGTCTGCAGGAAGGCGGCCTCGTCGACACCGATCTTCCTGGCCAGCTCGCCCAGCGTGTCGGCCTGCGTGCCCGGAAACACCGGCGGCATGAAGCGCCCCACGGCCTTGCGGTCGATCACCGACCACGCGATCTGCCCCGGCTGCATCGCGACCAGCCGGCCCCAGATCGCATAGCGCTTGGGCCAGAAATCCTCGCCTTCGTCGTAGAAGCGCTGCGCCTCGCGGTTGACCACCACGCCGAGCGACACGCAATCGATGCGCGTGCAGATGCCGCCGTCGTAGAGCGGCGCGCGCGCGTCGATGGCGACGCAGTGCGATTGCGAGGGATCGCCGACGGTGTCGGCGCCGGCATCGATCAGGTGCTTGAGCAGCACGCCGGTGTTGAAGCGCGTGCCGCGGATCAGGAAGTTGTCGGCCGGCCATTCGCCGCGCTCGTTCTGGCCCCAGGCCTCGCGCAGCCATTCGCGGTTGGACTCGAATCCGCCGGCGGCCAGCACGCAGCTCTTCGCCTCGATGCGCTCGCCGGAGGCGGTGCGCGCCGCGACGAAGCGCCCGCCGTCGAGCTCGACGGCGACCACCGGCGTCTCGTAGCGGATCGCCACGCCCAGCCGTTCAGCGCTGCGATAGTAGGCGTTGACCAGCGCCTTGCCGCCGCCCATGAAGAAGGCGTTGGTGCGCGCCACGTGCAAGGCGCCGGAGAGCGGCGGCTGGAAATGCACGCCGTGGCTGCGCATCCAGTCGCGGCAGTTCGACGACGCGCGGATCACCAGGCGCGCGAGTTGCTCGTCGGTGCGGCCGCCGGTCACCTTCAGCAGGTCCTGCCAGTACTCTTCCTCGGGATAGGCGTCGATCAGCACGTCCTGCGGCGCGTCGTGCATGCAGCGAAGATTGCGCACGTGCTGCGAGTTGCCGCCGCGCCAGGCCCTGGGCGAGGCCTCCAGCAGCATCACCGAAGCGCCGGCTTCGCGCGCCATCAGCGCTGCGCACAGCGCGGCGTTGCCGCCGCCGATCACCAGGACATCAAGGGGAGTCATGCACCGCGTTCACTTGTCTCATCGAAGGAGCAGGAACTCTAGGAGAGGCGGCGCGCGCTGCCCAGGGGGCGCATCGCATGGCCCCTTCACGAATCGTGATGGGTCAGCCAGCCAGCGTGGCGCCGGGCCAGTGCCCAGCACGCACCAGCGCCTGTGCGGTGTCGGTGAGCACGATGCGAACCGCGAGCGCCGCGGGCGAGAGCTCGTCGTCCGAGAGGCTGCATACCGCGTTGCGGCGCCGGGCTTCGCGGTCCGCGAGCGGCGCCATGTGGAAGCGCTCCGCCGCGTCCGGCCATCGGCCCACCGCGGCGCCGGGCTGCACCGTGGCGCCGAAGCCGGCATCGACGGTGTCCATCAGCATCGCCAGCGAATCGATCTCGGCCACCAGGTGCGGCGCTATCCCTTCGCGAACGAAGGCGGCATCGATGACGCTGCGCAGTCCATGCGTGCCGGTGGGCAGGATCAACGGCAGCTTGGCCAGCCGCGCGGTGGGGATGCTGCGCGTGCTCGTCGCGGCGCTGGCCGACATGTGGCGGCGCGCGCGGATCAGCAGCAGCTTCTCTTCAAGCAGCGGCATCACGCTCCAGCGCGTCGCGGTTTGGGTGTTGAAGAGAATCGCCAGGTCGAGCTGTCGGGCATTGAGCATCGCGCTCAGGTGCCCGGACAGGCTTTCGACCATGTGCAGGCGCACGTCCGGATAGCGCTCGCGCATCGCTCGCATGAAGGGCATGGCCAGCACGGCAGCGGTGGTGGGGGCGAGTCCGACGCTGACGGTGCCCGTGAGCCTGGCGTGCTGCGCCACGCGCGCGGCCTGGTCGGCATGGCGCAGCGTCAGCTGTGCTTCGCGAAAGAAGGCCAGGCCCGCTTCGGTCGGCACCACGCCCTTGGCCTTGCGCTGCAGCAGGCGCGTCGACAGCTCGCTCTCGAGGCGGCTGATCTGCTGACTGAGCGCCGACTGCACCAGATTGAGATCGAGGGCCGCACGGCCCATGCTGCCGAGCTCGACCGTGCGGACAAAGTAACGGAGCTGACGAAGTTCCATGTGGCCGAGCTAGCGAAACGGGGGACGATATCAGGGCCTGTCAACACATCGATCAGCCCGGCGCGGCCGGCTCCATGCCATGACGGCGCTTGGCTTCGACGGTTTCCGGCGAGCGCATGAAATCGAGCAGTGCGCGGACGGCGTCGCGCCGGGCCGAGCCGGCGCACGGAGCGGCGGAAAAGACCGTGACGATCTGGATGGACGGCGGCAAGGCACCGAGCAGGTCGATGCCCTCGACGTGCAGCAGCTCGCTCATTTGCTGGAAGCCCAAGGCCACATCGCCGCGCGCTACCAGCGAGCCGACGGGCACGCCCGGCGGCGCCTGGACCAGCCGGCCTTCGATGTCGCCCGCGATGCCCCAGCGCTTGAACAGCGCGACGAGCGCGATGCCGCTCGGGCCCGTCGAGTAGCCGATGCTGGCCGCGTCCTGTACGGCCCGGCGCAGCGCGTCTTCGGTGGCGATGTCGGGCCGCGGGGCGCCCGAGCGCACCGCCACGCCGACGCCCGAGCGGACCAGGTCGACCTTGCCGGCCGCGTCGACCCGCCCGGCCGCGGCCAGCCTGTCGATCGCGTCGGAGGCGAGCGCCACCATGTCGAAAGCCTCGCCGGCAGACACGCGGCGCGCGGCCTCGACCCCGCCCACCGCTTCGATGGCGACTGGCGCGCCGCTGCGCTTCGAGTACGCGGCCGAGAGCTCGTCGAGCAGCGCCCGCGTGGCCATCGACGAGATGATGCGAATGGGTTCGTTCATGGTCGTAGGCCTAGTCGGGCTTGATGCTGGCCTCGCGGATCAGCTTGCCGTAGCGGGCCGCTTCGCTCTTGAGCAGCTTGTCGAAGCGCTCGGTCGGCCCGGGCAATGGAACACCGCCGGCCGCGGCAAGCTGGTCGCGCACTTCCGGCGACTCGAGCGCCTTCTGCACGGCTTCATGCAATTTCGCCAAGACAGGCTTGGGAAGGCCTGCCGGTGCCACGAAGCCATACCAGACGCTGGCTTCGAAGCCCGGGTAGCCCGACTCGGCAACGGTCGGTACGCCGGGCAGCACCGCCGCGCGCTCGGGACTCATCAGTGCCAGCACGCGCAGCTTGCCGGCCTTCGCCAGCGGCGACGCTTCGAGCGCATTGACCGCGACCACGTCCACGTGTCCGCCGATCGCATCGGTGATCGCCGGTGCGCCGCCCTTGTAAGGCACGTGGCGCAGCGACACGCCGGCGGTGTGCTGGAACAGCTCCATGGCCAGGTGCGGCGTGGAACCGTTGCCGGGCGTCGCGACGCTGAAGGCGCCGGGCTTGGCCTTGGCCGCGCTCACCAGCTGCTGCAGGGTCTTCCACTCCGAGCCCTCGCGCACCGCAGCCACCACCGGCACCCGCCCGACCAGGGACACCGGCGTCAGGTCGCGCTCCAGGTCGTAGGGCGCCGGCTGGAACAGCGTGGGATTCACGGCCAGTGCGTTGGCTGCCAGCATCAGGGTGTAGCCGTCGGGCGGACTGGTGATGAGCGCCTTGACCGCGATGTTGGTGCCTGCGCCCGACTTGTTCTCGACGACGATCGGCTGGCCGAGGATGGCGGCCAGGCGCTGGCCGACAGAGCGCGCGATCAGGTCCACCGCACCGCCGGCGCTGTAGCCGACGATGATCTTGACCGGCTTGCTCGGGTAGGCGTCGGCGGCGCCGGCACTGCATGGCGTACCGATCGCCAGCAGGCCGGCCAGGGCGAGCAGGTGGCGGCGCGAAGGTATCTTCATGATTTGTTCCAGGTTTGGGGTGCCGCGTCCTTGCCGGCCACGGAATAGAGCGCGCCGGGTGCGTTGCGCGTTCGCTGGAATGCTTCCAGCGACTGGCCGCGCATGGCGGCGTAGATGTGCAGGTTGGAAACGCCGAGCACGGCGCCGAGCTTCTCGAGCATGAAGAAGATGACGCCGTAGTGGATCAGCCCGCGCCAGTCGCGCCGGCGCACCAGGTCGCGCTCCTGCGTGGTCAGCCCGGCCGCCTCGAACGCAGCCTCTTCGTCGGCGAGAAAGCGGGCGCGATGCTCCGGGCGTGTCATCCCGTGCAGGAACTTGTTGAGGCGATAGGCGCGCGCGCTCGTCTCCAGCGTGAAGGGATAGGTGCCCTGCAGCGCGTCGATGCCTGCCAGTTGCTCATCGACATGGCGGCGATGCCGCTCTGCCTCGCCCGCCATCGGCGGGCTCGCCAGGTTCTCGTAGATGGTGGTCGCGATGCCGGTCATCGACGGCAGGTAGTAGCTCTGGTGCGTCTTGCGCACCTTCGAGGACAGCGCGCCCCGCATCACCAGCCACATGATCACTTCCGCGCCCTCCATGCCGCCCAGCGCGGCCAGTTCGGCCTGCGTCATCTCGGTGAGCCGCACCGGGTCGTTCTCGATCAGGTCGAGAAACTGCGCATCCCAGGCCGTGTTGTTGAAGCCGGCGCGCTCGCCGTGCACCTGGTGCGACAGGCCGCCCGTGGCGACGATGGCGACCTTCAGGTCTTCCGGATAGCTCTCGATGGCGCGCCGCAGTGCCTGCCCGAGGCGCCAGCAGCGCCGGGCCGACGGCACCGGAGACTGCAGCACGCCGACCTGCAGCGGCACGATAGGTGTCGGCCAGCCCGGCTCGTGCGGACACAGCAGCGACAGCGGCGAAAACACGCCATGGTCCAGCGCCCGGTCCTGGAAGAAGGACATGTCGAACTCGTCGGCCACCAGCGAGTGGCCGATGTGGCGCGCCAACGCCGGGTGGCCGGCCAGTGCCGGCAGATCGCGCGCACCGCCGCCCTCGTCCGCCACCTCGTGCCGCTCGCCGACGCCGAGCGCGAAAGCCGAGTAATGGTCGAAGAAGAAAGAGCTGACGTGGTCGTTGTAGATGAAGAACAGCACGTCGGGCTGGCGCTCCGCCAGCCAGCGCTGCACTGGCTCGAAGGCCTCGAAGATGGGCGCCCAGACCGGGTCCTGCTGCTTCTTCTTGTCGAAGGCGAATCCGATGGTCGGCGTGTGCGAGCAGGCGACGGCGCCGATGATGCGAGCCATGATGTCTTCTCTTCGCCCTCAGTCGACGTAGCGCAGGCCGGCCTTGGCCAGCGGCTCGCGCATGGCGTACATGTCCAGCCCGAGTTCGCCGGCGGCGAAGCGCGCGCGCTTCGCGCCCTCGTTGGCCTCGCGGGCTTCGGCCGCGTCGGCCACCTGCTGCGCACGCGACGCCGGCACCACCACGACGCCGTCGATGTCGGCCACCACCACGTCGCCCGGATGCACCAGGGCGCCGGCACACACCACCGGCACGTTGACCGAGCCGAGCGTCGCCTTGATCGTGCCCTTCGCATGGACGGCACGGCTGAACACAGGGAAGTTCATCGCGGTGAGATCGCGCACGTCGCGCACGCCGCCGTCGATCACCAGGCCCTTGCAGCCGCGCGCCTTGAAGGAGGTGGCCAGCAGATCGCCGAAGAAGCCGTCGGTGCTGTCGCTGGTACAGGCCGCGACCACCACGTCGCCGGGCTGGATCTGCTCTGCCGCGACATGCAGCATCCAGTTGTCGCCGGGCTGCAGCAGCACGGTGACGGCCGGACCGCAGAAGCGCGCGTCGGGATAGATGGGACGGATGCGCGGTTGCATCAGGCCGAGGCGGCCGAGCGCCTCGTGCACGGTGGAGACGCCGAAGCGCGAGAGCTTTTCGACAGCGGCCGGGTCGGCGCGCGGGACGCTGCGGTGGACGACGCCGAGTTGCAGAAGGGTGTTGGACATGGTCAAAGGCCCTTGGCTTCGAGGGCGCGGTCGAGGCGCGGATACACCCGGCGCGCGTTGGCTTCGTAGATCTGGTGGCGCGCCGAGTCGTCGAGCATGGGCGTGGCGTCGATGTAGCGCCGCGTGTCGTCGTAGGGAAAGCCGGTCTCCGGATCGATGCCGCGCACCGCGCCGATCATCTCGCTGGCGAACAGGATGTTGTCGACCGGGATCACGCGCGCCAGCAGGTCGATGCCCGGCTGGTGGTAGACGCAGGTGTCGAAGAAGATGTTGTTCAGCAGGTGATCCTTCAGCAGCGGCTTCTTCATCTCCTGCGCCAGGCCGCGGAAGCGCCCCCAGTGGTAGGGCACCGCGCCGCCGCCGTGCGGGATCACGAAGCGCAGCGTCGGGAAGTCCTTGAACAGGTCGGAGGTCAGGCACTGCATGAAGGCCGTGGTGTCGGCATTCAGGTAGTGCGCGCCGGTGGTGTGGAAGCACGCGTTGCAGCTCGTGCTCACGTGCACCATGGCCGGAATGTCGTGCTCCACCATCTTCTCGTAGAGCGGGTACCAGTGGCGGTCGGACAGCGGCGGGCTGGTCCAGTGCCCGCCCGAAGGATCGGGGTTGAGGTTGATGCCGACGAAGCCGTATTCCTCGACGCAGCGCTCCAGCTCCGGGATGCAGGTGCGCGGATCGACCCCCGGCGACTGGGGCAGCATCGCGGCGCCGACGAAGTGCTCCGGAAAAAGCTGCGCAACGCGGTGACACAGCTCATTGCAGATCGCGGCCCACGCGGCGCTGGTCTCGAAGCCGCCGATGTGGTGCGCCATGAAGCTCGCGCGCGGCGAGAAGATGGTCAGGTCGCTGCCGCGCTCGCGCATCTTCTTCAGCTGGTTCTGCTCGATCGATTCGCGCAGCTCGTCGTCGCTGATCTTCAGTGCCGAGGGGGACGGCGTTTCGGCCGGATTGCCGAGGCCGGCGATCTGGCGGTTGCGCCAATCCTCCAGGGCTTTGGGTGCGGTGGTGTAGTGGCCGTGGCAGTCGATGATCATGTCCAAAGTCTCCGCCAGTCCCGGGGCGCGCGGGTTGAGTTCTAATTTCCCTGCGTTCTCATTTAATTATCGAAACAGGGTTAACCCGCGCGTGAGCTCCAATGGCATGAAACGGCGGAAGACTTCTTTGCTCTCCACAAAAGTTATCGAAGCACCCAGCTTCCAGGCTGCCCCGCAAGATGCGCTGAAGATCAATCTGCGGCATCTGCAGGCTTTTGCGAGCGTCGCCTCGAGCGGCAGCGTCACGCAGGCCGCCGAGACGCTGTTTCGCGTCGCCTCCGCGGTCACGCGCGCCGTCGGGGAACTGGAGTCCTGCCTGGGCGTGTCGCTTTTCGAACGCAAGGCGCGGGGCATGCTGCTCAATGTCTACGGCAAGGCCGTGTGGGTTCGGGCAGCGCGCGTGGAGCAGGAGTTCATCGCCGCCGGCCAGGAGCTGGCGGGGAGCGACGGGACACGCAAGTCCGATGCGCGAGGCCTGCTTGCCGCCATGTTCAGCGGGCGCCGGCTGGCGCTGTTCGCGAGCCTGGCCGAGATGCACAACATGCCGGCGGTCGCCCGGGCATTCGGGGTGACGCAACCCGCCTTGAGCGCACTCGTCAGGGAACTCGAAGAGCGCACGGCTTGCGTCCTGTTCACCCGCTCGGCGCGCGGGGTCAGACCGACGCGCTCGGGCGAACAGCTTGCGTTTCGCTGCAAGCGGGCGCTGGCCGAGCTGCGCAGCATCGGCTCGGACCTGTCTGCGATCCGTGGCGTCGTCGAGGGCAGCGTCGTCGTCGGTGCCCTGCCCCTTTCGCGCACGCTCGTGCTTCCGACCGCGATCGCGGCGCTGCTCGCCAAGCATCCCGGCGTGCGCGTCAGCACGGTCGAGAGCCCCTACGAGGTCCTTGCTGCGGCGTTGCGCAGCGGCGATGTGGATTTCATTCTCGGAGCGCTGCGTCCTGCCGGCCAAGCCAGGGACCTGGTCCAGGAGTCCCTGTTCGACGATCGCATTTCGCTCGTCGCGCGCGCCGGGCACCCGCTGGCTGCAGCGTCGCCCATAGCTTTCGCCCACCTGCAGCGCGCGCGCTGGGTCCTATCGCGCCGGGGTTCGCCCTCCCGGGAGCTGCTGGAACGTTTTTTCCACCATTCGGGCCAGCCGGCGCCACAACCTGCCGTTGAAACCGGCGATCTGGCATTGCTGCGGGGCCTTCTGTTGCACAGCGACATGCTGACTGCCATCTCCGCCCATCAGCTGCACTACGAGATCGAGGCCGGCACGCTGGTGGTGCTGGACTTTCCGCTGGCCACCACGCAGCGGCAGATCGGAATCACGCAGCGCGGCGGTGCCTTGGCGGCGCCCTGCGCGCTGGCCCTGATCGAAGAAGTTCGCCGCAGCGTGAAGCAATTGCCTTCCTACTAAGAAGCACTACCCGCACCCCATGCTTCATGCGCCGGGGTCGGGCCTGCCCGATGAACAACTACTACTAAGAAGCACTACCCGCACCCCATGCTTCATGCGCCGGGGTCGGGCCTGCCCGATGAACAACTACTGAGCGGCGGCCGCATCCTTCCTCAGCCGCCGGCGATCCGGCTCACCAGCGCCTTCGTGAAAGCGGCGGTGCCGGCACTGCCGCCCAGGTCGCCCGTGCGCACCTTGTCGATGTTCAGCGTCTTGTCGATGGCCTTGCGCAAGCGCGTCGCCAACTCCGGCAGCTTGCAGTGGTCGAGCATCAGTGCGGCGGCCAGCAGCAGCGCCGTGGGGTTCGCGATGCCCTTGCCGGCAATGTCGGGGGCAGAGCCGTGCACCGCTTCGAAGATGGCCGCGTCGGCACCGATGTTGGCGCCGGGCGCCATGCCCAGGCCGCCGACGAGTCCGGCCACCAGGTCGGACAAGATGTCGCCGAAGAGATTGGTCGTGACCAGCATGTCGAACTGCCAGGGGTTGAGCACCAGCTTCATCGCGCAGGCGTCGATGATGACCGTGTCGAGCTCGAACTTGCCCTTGTACTTGCGCTCGTACAGGTCGAGGCCGGTTTCCAGGAAGATGCCGGTCAGCGCCTTCATGATGTTGGCCTTGTGCACGATCGTGACCTTCTTGCGGCCGGTCGCGACAGCGGTCTCGAAGGCATAGTCGAGCAGGCGGCGGCTGCCCTGGCGCGTGTTGATGCCGGTGGCCATCGCCACCGCATGCGGATCGCCGTCGATCGGCACGTAGTGCTCGTGGCCGATGTACAAGCCTTCGAGGTTTTCGCGCACGACCATCAGGTCGATGTTGTCGAAGCGGCCGCCGGGAATGATGGTGCGCGCGGGACGCAGGTTGGCGTAGAGCTGGAACTCCTCGCGCAGGCGAACGTTCGAGGAGCGGTAGCCGCCGCCCGACGGCGTTTCGAGCGGGCCCTTCAATGCGAGACGGGTGCGGCGGATGCTGTCCAGGGTGGCCGCAGGCAGAGGGTCGCCGGCCTGCTGCACGCCACCGAGGCCTGCCACCTGGCGATCCCATTCGAACGGCGCCTTCAGGGCGTCGAGGGCGGCGAGCGTCGCATCGACGATCTCGGGGCCGATGCCGTCCCCGGCGATCAAGGTTGCGGGAATGACAGCGGACATGGGGTGACTCCAGGGGTAGTGAAAGAGCGCTCGATTCGGCGGCGCAGACGGGGCGATTATCGGCGGACAATCCGGTGGTCCCCACGCATGAACCGCACCGCGACCGAACACATGACCCGACTTGACGACCCCCTCCACGACGCCGAGATCGGCTCCCGCGACAGCACGATCGACACCACCCGCATCGACGACGTGCGCATCGGCGCCGTCCGCCCGCTGATGACGCCTGCGCTGCTGCAGGAACGCGTGCCGGTGCGCGACGACACGCTCGCGCTGGTGGAAGCCAGCCGTGGGGCGATCGCCGACGTGCTGCACGGGCGCAGCGACCGGCTCGTCGTGGTCGTGGGGCCCTGCTCGATCCACGACCATGACCAGGCGCTCGAATACGGCCATCGGCTGAAGGCCGTGGCCGACGAGTTGCAGGACGACCTGCTGATCGTGATGCGCACCTACTTCGAGAAGCCGCGCACCACGGTCGGCTGGAAGGGCTACATCAACGACCCGCACCTCGACGGCAGTTTCGCGATCAACGAAGGACTCGAGCGGGCGCGGCGCCTGCTGCTGGAGCTGACGACGATGGGCCTTCCTGCGGGCACGGAGTTCCTCGACCTGCTGAGCCCGCAGTTCATCGCCGACCTGATCGCCTGGGGCGCCATCGGCGCGCGAACGACGGAGAGCCAGAGCCACCGGCAGCTGGCCTCGGGACTGAGCTGCCCGGTGGGCTTCAAGAACGGCACCGACGGCAGCGTCAAGGTTGCGGCCGACGCGATCCTGGCCGCGCGGGCGCCGCATGCGTTCATGGGCATGACGAAGATGGGCATGGCCGCGATTTTCGAAACCCGCGGCAACGACGACTGCCACGTCATCCTGCGCGGCGGCAAGACGCCCAACTACGCCGCCGCGGAGGTGGCCGCGACCTGCGAGGCGCTGCGCGCGCAGGGCCTGCGCGAACAGGTCATGATCGACGTCTCCCACGGCAACAGCAGCAAGCAGTACCAGCGCCAGATCGAGGTCGCGCACGACGTGGCGGGGCAGATCGCCGCCGGCGAGCGACGCATCGCCGGCGTGATGATCGAAAGCCACCTGGAGGAAGGCCGGCAGGAGCTGGTTCCAGGCGTAGCGCTCAGGCACGGGGTATCGATCACCGATGCGTGCATCGGTTTTTCGCAGACCGTGCCGGTGCTGCAGGAACTTGCCGCGGCGGTGAAGTCGCGGCGACGGCCTTGACGACGCCTACTTCGCCGTCGGCATCACGAACTCGGCGCCCTTGGGCGTGCTCTCGGGCCAGCGCTGCATGATCGACTTCTGCTTGGTGTAGAAGCGCACGCCCTCCTCGCCATAGGCGTGCATGTCGCCGAACAGGCTCTTCTTCCAGCCGCCGAAGCCGTGCCAGGCCATCGGCACCGGGATCGGCACGTTGATGCCCACCATGCCGACCTGGACGCGGCGCGAGAACTCGCGCGCCACGTTGCCGTCGCGCGTGAAGCAGGCCACGCCGTTGCCGAACTCGTGGGCGTTGATGAGTTGAACCGCTTCCTTGAGGTCGTACACCCGCACGCAGGAAAGCACCGGGCCGAAGATCTCTTCCTTGTAGATGCGCATCTCGGGCGTGACGTGGTCGAACAGCGTGCCGCCCATCCAGAAGCCGTTGGCGCAACCCTCGCCTGCCTGCGCGGCATCGAAGCGGCGGCCGTCGACCAGCAGCTTCGCGCCTTCGTTCTCGCCCTGCGCGATGTAGCCGGTGATGCGCTCATGCGCCGCGCGCGTGACGATCGGGCCCATCTCGGCCGCGAGGTTCTCGCCGTCGAGCACCTTGAGCGTCTTCGCGCGTTCGATCAGCTTCGGCATGATCTTGTCGGCCGCGTCGCCCACCAGCACCGCGACGCTGATCGCCATGCAGCGCTCGCCGGCCGAGCCGTAGCCGGCGCCAATCAGCGCGTCCACGGTCTGGTCGATATCGGCGTCGGGCATCACCACCATGTGGTTCTTCGCGCCGCCCAGCGCCTGCACGCGCTTGCCGTGGCGCGCGCCGGTTTCGTAGATGTAATTGGCGATCGGCGTCGAGCCGACGAAGCTGATCGCCTTGACATCGGGATGCTCGATCAGCGCGTCGACCGCCTCCTTGTCGCCCTGCACGACGTTGAAGACGCCGTCAGGCAGGCCGGCTTCCTTCAGCAGCTCGGCCATGCGCAGCGAGGCGCTGGGATCGGTCGGGCTGGGCTTGAGCACGAAGGTGTTGCCCGCGGCGATGGCGACCGGGAACATCCACATCGGCACCATCACCGGGAAGTTGAAGGGCGTGATGCCGGCCACCACGCCAAGCGGCTGGCGCAGCGTCCAGTTGTCGATGCCGGTGGAGACCTGGTCGGTGTAGTCGCCCTTGAGCAGCTGCGGAATGCCGCAGGCGAACTCGACGATGTCGATGCCGCGCGTGACCTCGCCCTGCGCGTCGGTGAAGACCTTGCCGTGCTCGGCCGTGATCAGATGGGCGAGCTCGTCGCGATGGCGGTTGAGCAGCTCGAGGAACTTGAACATCACGCGCGCGCGGCGAATCGGCGGCGTGTCGGCCCAGGCCGGAAAGGCGGCCTGCGCGGCGGCCACCGCCGCATCGACGTCGGCGCGATTGGCCAGCGCGACATTGCCGGTCACCGCGCCGGTCGCGGGGTTGAAGACGTCCTGGGTACGCGACGAAGCGCCGCCCGCACGGCGGCCCGCGATGTAGTGCGCGATCGGGGTGGGAACGGAGATCTTGGTGGTCATGGCCGGGCCGGTAGTGGAGGGAAAGGCGGCCAGTCTAGAAAGCCGCGCCACTGTTGCCTAGGCGCTGGCGCTGAATTGATTGTTTGCCATGGTGAACAATAGAGCCATGGATGACAAAAAAGTTGAACTGCTCTGGACCCACCTGCACTGGCTGACCGTCCTGGAGCAGCAAGGCAGCTACACGGCCGCGGCCGCCCGATTGGGCGTGAGCAAGGCGGCCATGAGCCAGCGCATCGCCGAGCTGGAGCGCGCTGCCGGCGTGCCGCTGGTGCGCCGCACCACGCGCAGCGTGCGCCTCACCGAGGCCGGACAGCGCCTGGTCGACGACATGCGCGCGCCCTTCGAGCGGATCGCGCACAGCTTCGCCGGCGTGCGCGATCTGGCCAGCGTGCCGCGCGGCCTGCTGCGCGTGACGGCACCAGTGGCCTTCGCGCGCCAGCAGCTGGTGCCGCGCCTGGCAGACTTCCTGCGCGCCTACCCGGAAGTGCGCCTGGAGCTGGACATGTCGGATCGCCTGCGCTCGCTCGCGATGGAGGGCTTCGACCTCGCCGTGCGGCACACCGCCGCGCCGCCGGAGACGCACGTGGCGTGGATGCTGGCGCCCACCCGCTCGGTGCTGGTCGCCAGTCGCGCCTACCTGCGCCGCCGCGGCGTACCGGAACTGCCGCAGGACCTGGCGAAGCACGACTGCCTGCACTACCCGCGGACGCAGGACACCCCGGCCTGGAGCTTCGTGCGCGACGCTGATGGCGAACAGGCGACGGTGCCGGTCAACGGCCCGTTCGCCGCCAACAACAGCGAGGCGTTGCGCGATGGGGCGGCGATTGGCCTCGGCATCGCGCTCCTGCCGGACTTCAGCGCGCAATCCGGCCTGCAGGCCGGCAAGCTGGTGGAGGTGTTGCCGCAATGGCGGCCGGTGGGGGCCTTCGGCGAGCGCCTGTATGCGATCCGCCCCTACTCCGCCCATGTCCCGCGCGCGGTGGAGGCCTTCGTCGCGTATCTGCGGGAAGCGTTTGCGGCCGGCTTCGCGGCCTGAGGTCCCGAGTCCTCTAGCGAATCAGCGCCAACACTTCATCGAAGCGCGGATGCTCGGCCGTTCGCAGCCACTCGAAGCCGACCATCTCCGTGGTCACGAGTTCCGCGCCGGCGCCGGCCAGGCGGTCGAAGGCGGCATCGCGATTGCGCTCCGTGCGCGAACTGCAGGCATCGGTCACCACCCAGACTTCGAACTCGTCCTCGAGCAGATCGAGGGCGGTCTGCAGCAGGCACACATGGGCTTCGCAGCCGGCGATCACGATGGTGTTGCGTTCTTCTGCGGCGGCCGGCTTCTGCAGGTGCTTGGGCAGGCTGCGCGCATTGCCCTGCGGCGCCTTCGCGGGCGCGCGCAGCCATTCGCTCAGCCCCTCTTCCGCCGCGCTGAAATGCATCTTGGCCAGCGTGCGCTGGCACAGGGCGCGGATCTCAGCCAGGTTCTCGCCGAGCTTCGACGGGTTTTCCTCGGTGCCCCAGACCGGCACGTCGAGCAGGCGGGCCATCCGGCCGAGCCGCACCGCGTTCCCGACCACGGCCTCCCCTTCGAAGATCGCCGGCATCAGGCGCGCCTGGTAGTCGACCAGGACCAGTTGAGATTGCGATGCATCGAGCAGCATGGGGCGAATGTCTTCCAGAAAAAAGGCGGGGCCTCGACCGTACCACCAACAGAATCCGCCTGATCGCCGCGCTCAGTTCGGCCGCAAGCGCAGCAGCTTGCCGTCGGACTCGTCCGTCAGCACATAGAGCAGCCCGTCCGGCCCCTGCTTCACATCGCGGATGCGCGCCCTGCTGTCTTCCAGCATCTTGTGTTCGGCGACGACCTTGCCGTCCTTGAGCTCGATGCGGTCGAGGTAGCCGAACTTGAGCGATCCCACGAAGAGATTGCCCTTCCAGCCCGCGCCATAGCGATCGCTGGTCACGAAGGCCATGCCCGAGGGTGCGATCGAAGGCACCCAGTAGTGCAGCGGCTGCTCCATCCCGTCCTTGCGCGTGATGCCGTCGCCGATCTTGCCGCCGCCGTAGTTCTCGCCGTAGGTAATCACCGGCCAGCCGTAGTTGCGGCCGGCCTCGGGGATGTTGATCTCGTCGCCGCCCTGCGGACCGTGCTCGTGCATCCAGAGCTTCCCGTCGGGTGCCAGCGCGGCGCCCTGGCCGTTGCGATGCCCGTAGCTCCAGATCTCGGGCAGCGCACCGGCCCGGCCGACGAAGGGGTTGTCCGCAGGCACGCTGCCGTCCTTGGCGATGCGCAGGAGCTTGCCCACGTGGTTGTCGAGCTTCTGCGCGTCTTCCTTGCGGCTGAAGCGGTCGCCCAGCGTGAGGAACAGATTGCCGTCCTTCGCCTCGACGATGCGGCAGCCGAAATGGTTGCGGCTGGCGACCTTGGGACGCTGGCTGAAGATCACCTTCAGGCCTTCGAGGCGGCTGCCGTCCGCCGACAGTTGCGCGCGCGCCAGAGCCGTGCCATTGGCCGAGCCGCCCGCTTCGGGTTCGGAGTAGCAGAAATAGAAAGTCCGGTTCCTGGCGAAAGCCGAATCGACCAGCACATCCAACAGCCCGCCCTGGCCGCCCGTGGCGATGGCGGGCAGGCCGGCCAGCGGCGCGCCGAGCTTGCCGTCGGCACCGACGACGCGAATGCGGCCGGACTTCTCGGTCACCAGAAAGCGCCCGTCTGGAAGAAAGCCCACGCCCCAGGGATTTTCGAGGCCCGATGCGACCACTTCCGGCCGCGGCGCCGCCATCGCGACGCCCATTGCGGCGATCGCCAGACCCGAGAGCAACGCAATCCGAAACCAAGCCATCTTGAATACTTTCGATGAATTCATGCCAGATCCTTCGAAATGAGTGAAAGCGCGCCAGGCAAAAAAGTATCGCCCATAACTAAAAACTTTTGCTTTACATCAGGGAACAACTTATGGCTGATAACGGAGAGCTTTACATTTCATAAAATCAGCGAATGTAAAAAGTGTAGCCGCGACAATGGGTTGCGTGCAGAATCCCGAAACCGCATGAAATTGACACCACTATTTGTCATCCATATCCTACGCGCCATGCGATTTCTCCTACCCGCCTGCCTCTTGATTGCATTTGCCGCCCATGCCGCACCGCAACAAGACCGTACCGAAGAACTGGATTCCCTGCTTGCCGACAAGGGGCTGGTCAATCAGCTCCAGCAGGTTCGCCAGACCGTCGTCGATCGCACATCCGATCTGGTCGTTACCGCCATCGGTTTTCTGGGCGTCCCCTACCGCCGCGGCGGCAACACGGTGGAAACCGGCTTCGACTGCAGCGGCTTCGTGCGCGCGATGTACAACCAGACGGTCGGCCACCTGCTCCCGCGCCGCGCCGAAGAACAGGCCGCCGCCACCCAGAAGATCGATCGCAGCGAACTCAAGCCCGGCGACCTCGTGTTCTTCAACACCATGCGCCGCGCGTTCAGCCATGTCGGCATCTACGTCGGCGAAGGCAAGTTCATCCATTCTCCCAAGCCCGGCGCGCAGGTCCGCGTCGAGGACATGAGCGGAAGCTACTGGCAGCGCCGCTTCAGCGGTGCCCGCCGTGTGCAGGCGGCGCAGGGCGAGATCAACGCCAATACGGGCGACTGAGTCGAGCGCTCACCAAAAAGAAACCCGCCGGCCGGCGGGTTTCTTTTTGAGTGGATGCCTTCAGCGTTTGACTGGCGGCAGATCCGTGCAGTGGCCGTGCGCCGCCTCCGCCGCGAGACCGATGCTCTCGCCGAGCGTCGGGTGCGGATGGATCGTCTTGCCGATGTCGATCGCATCGGCGCCCATCTCGATCGCCAGGGCGATCTCTCCGATCATGTCGCCGGCATGCGTGCCGACGATGCCGCCGCCGACGATGCGGTGCGATTCGGCATCGAACAGCAGCTTGGTGAAGCCCTCGTCGCGGCCGTTGGCAATCGCGCGTCCCGAAGCGGTCCATGGGAACAGGCCCTTCTCGAGCTTCACGCCCTCGGCCTTGGCCTGGTCTTCGGTGAGCCCGACCCAGGCGATCTCGGGGTCGGTGTAGGCCACGCTGGGGATCACGCGGGCGTTGAAGGCCGCGCTCGCCAGTTCCTTGTCGCCCTTCTGCTCGCCGGCGATCACCTCGGCCGCCACGTGCGCCTCGTGCACCGCCTTGTGCTCCAGCATCGGCTGGCCGACGATGTCGCCGACCGCAAAGATGTGCGGCACGTTGGTGCGCATCTGGATGTCGACCGGAATGAAGCCGCGGTCGCTGACGTTCACGCCGGCCTTCTCCGCGCCGATCTTCTTGCCGTTGGGACTGCGGCCCACGGCCTGCAGCACCAGGTCGTAGAGCTGCGGTTCCTTGGGCGCCTGCTCGCCTTCGAAGCTGACGCGGATGCCGTCCTTGGTGGCCTCGGCGCCGACCGTCTTGGTCTTCAGCATGATGTTGTCGAAGCGCGGCGCATTGAGCTTCTGCCAGACCTTGACCAGGTCGCGGTCGGCGCCCTGCATCAGGCCGTCGAGCATCTCGACCACATCGAGCCGCGCGCCCAGCGTGGAGTAGACCGAGCCCATCTCGAGGCCGATGATGCCGCCGCCCAGGATCAGCATGCGCTTGGGATCGACGCCGAGCTCCAGCGCGCCGGTCGAATCCACCACCCGCGGGTCCTTGGGCATGAAGGGCAGATGCACGGCCTGCGAACCGGCGGCGATGACGCAGTGGCGGAACTTGACCGTCTGTGCCTTGTCGGTGGTGGCCCTGCCGTCGCCCGTGGTTTCCTGCACCTTGACGTGGTACGGGTCGACGAACTCGCCGATGCCGCGCACCGTCGTCACCTTGCGCATCTTCGCCATCGCGGAGAGGCCACCGGTGAGCTTGCCCACTACCTTGTTCTTGCGGCCGAGCAGCTTGGCGCGGTCGACCTTCGGTTCGCCGTAGCTCACGCCGAGGTCTGCGAAATGCTTGACCTCGTCGATCACCGCGGCCACGTGCAACAAGGCCTTCGAAGGAATGCAGCCGACGTTGAGACAGACCCCGCCCAGCGTCGCATAGCGCTCGACCAGCACCACCTTGAGACCGAGGTCGGCCGCGCGGAAGGCGGCCGAATAGCCGCCGGGGCCGGCGCCCAGCACCAGCAGATCGCATTCGAGGTCGACCGAACCGGTGTAGCTCGACGCCACGGCCGGCGCTTGTGTGGGCGCCGGCGCCTGCTTCGGCGCCGCTGCGGCGGGCGCCGGAGCCGGCGCCGCGGCGCCTTCCGCCACATCCAGCGTCAGCACCACCGAGCCTTCGCTCACCTTGTCGCCGACCTTCACGGCCAGCGCCTTGACGACGCCGGCATGCGACGAAGGAATTTCCATCGAAGCCTTGTCCGACTCCACCGTGATCAGCGACTGCTCGGCCTTCACCGTGTCGCCCGCCTTCACCAGCACCTCGATCACCGCGACTTCGTCGAAATCGCCGATGTCCGGCACCTTGATTTGCTGTTCGCTCATTTGGACACCTTCAGTTTGAGTGTGAGAACGTCGATGGGGCCTGCCGAATTGCGATCGAATTCGCAGGCCGCGGCGACGCCGGATTCCGCGATCTCGCGCGCCGAACGTGCCTTGTCGTAGGCCGCGTGCATGGCGCCGAGCGCAAAGCTGCGTCCCGAGCCGATGCTCCAGAACTGCTTGAACTCGAAGACCTCGCGGTAGCTGTAGATCCCGTAGATGCCGCTCGGGTTGGCAAGCAGCATCGTGAACTGGCTCGATTCGTAGGGATCGTGCTCGTCTTCCTTGGTCTGCAGGAAGAAGGACTCTTTCAGCACCGGATGCAGCAGCGTGAAGGTGCGGAAGATCTGGTCCTTGCTGCCGAAGCGCAGCGCATCCGCCGGCTGGGCCGCCAGCGCCTGCTGCAGCACGAGGAAGTGCGCGGCCGCGCCGGCAACGGCGAAGACGCTCTCGCCCTCCGCATCGGCGACCTTGAAGAGCTTCTGGTTCGCCTCGGCATTGAAGGACAGGCGCGTGTCCCCGAAGGTCACCAGCGCATCGGCCGCCATCACCACTTGGCCGCCTTTACGGACGGCCACGACGGTCGTCATAGGAGAACGCGGCGGAAGTCGGCGAGGACCTGGCCCAGGTACGCATTGAACCGGGCGGCCGAAGCGCCATCGATGACGCGATGGTCGTAAGACAGCGACAAGGGCAGGATCAGGCGCGGCTGGAAGGCCTTGCCGTCCCACACCGGCTTGGTCGCGCTCTTGGACAGGCCGAGGATCGCGACTTCGGGCGCGTTGATGATGGGCGTGAAGTGCGTGCCGCCGATGCCGCCGAGCGAGCTGATCGAGAAGCAGCCACCCTGCATGTCGGCCGAGCCGAGCTTGCCGTCGCGCGCTTTCTTCGCGAGCTCGCCCATCTCCTGGCTGATCTGGAGCACGCCCTTCTTGTCGGCATCCTTGAGCACCGGCACCACGAGCCCATTGGGCGTATCGGCCGCGAAGCCGATGTTGTAGTACTGCTTGTAGACGAGCGTGTCGCCGTCAAGGCTGGTGTTGAACTCGGGATATTTCTTCAGCGCCGAAACCACCGCCTTGATCACGAAAGCCAGCATCGTGACCTTGACGCCGGACTTCTCGTTCTCTTTGTTGGTCGAAACGCGGAAGGCTTCGAGCTCGGTGATGTCGGCTTCGTCGTTGTTGGTGACGTGCGGAATCATCACCCAGTTGCGGTGCAGGTTGGCGCCGCTGATCTTCTTGATGCGCGACAGGTCCTTGCGCTCGACAGTGCCGAACTTGGTGAAGTCGACTTTGGGCCACGGCAGCAGGCCGAGGGCTTCGCCGCCGCCGCCCGCGGGCGCCTTTGCCGCCGAGGCCTTGGTGCTGGCCGCACCACTCATCACCGCGCGGGTGAAGTTCTGCACGTCTTCCTGGGTGATGCGGCCCTTGGGTCCACTGCCCTTGACTTCCTCGAGCGGCACGCCGAGCTCGCGCGCGAACTTGCGTACCGAGGGCGATGCATGCGGCAGCTTGCCGCTGGGAGCGACCGTGGGGTCGTGCGCAGGCGGCGCGGCGGCCGGCGCAGCGAATGGTGCCGGGGCCGCGGCCGGCGCAGGTGCCGATGCGCTCGCGGGCGCGGGCGCTGCAGCAGCCTGCGCCGGAGCGGCAGCGGCACCGCCGCCCGAACCTTCGACCACCGCGATCAGATCACCGATGTTGACCGTATCGCCGACCTTGACCTTGAGTTCCTTGAGCACGCCGGCCGCAGAAGATGGAATTTCCATCGACGCCTTGTCCGACTCGACCGTGATCAGCGATTGTTCTTCCTTGATGGTGTCGCCGGGCTTCACCAGCACCTCGATCACGGCGACATCCTTGAAGTCGCCGATGTCCGGCACCTTGACCTCGATCGGGCCTGCGGCCGCAGCCGGAGCAGCCGCAGCCGGCGCTGGTGCAGACGCTGCAGGCGCCGGCGCCGCAGCCGGAGGAGGCGCGGACGCTGCGGGCGCCGCAGCTGCGCTCTCGCCTTCGAGCACCAGCACGACCGAGCCTTCCTTGACCTTGCTGCCGACCTGGACCTTGAGTTCCTTCACGACGCCGGCCTGGCTCGATGGAATTTCCATCGAGGCCTTGTCCGACTCCACCGTGATGAGCGACTGCTCGGCCTTTACCGAATCGCCCACCTTTACCAGCACTTCGATCACTGCGACTTCATCGAAATCGCCGATGTCCGGCACCTTGACTTCCACTGTTGCCATAAAAGTGTCTCCCGCCCTAGAGGCGCAGTTGATTGTTGGTTGTTGTTTACGCGTAGAGCGGGTTGATCTTTTCAGCGTTGATGCCGTACTTCTTGATCGCCTCGGCCGCCTTCGCCGCCGGCACCGTGCCCTCGTCGGCCAGCGCCTTGAGCGCCGCCACCACGATGTAGTGGCGGTTGACTTCGAAGTGCTCGCGCAGCTTGTTGCGGAAGTCGCTGCGCCCGAAGCCGTCGGTACCCAGCACCCGATAGGTGCGGCCCTTCGGAATGAAGGGACGGATCTGCTCGGCGTAGGCCTTCATGTAGTCCGTCGACGCTACGACCGGGCCGGTGCTGGCCGAAAGCTGCTCGGCGACGAAGGACAGGCGCGCCTCGTCGGTCGGATGCAGCAGGTTCCAGCGGTCGGCCTCCTGGCCGTCGCGCGTGAGCTCGTTGAAGCTCGGGCAGCTCCACACGGAAGCACTGACGCCCCAATCCTTCTCGAGCAGCTCCTGCGCCGCGATGCTCTCGCGCAGGATCGTGCCGCTGCCCAGCAGCTGCACCGTCGGCGCCTCCTTGCCCTTCGCGGCCTTGACCACCGGGGCCTGCTTGCAGAGGTACATGCCCTTGATGATTTGCTCTTCCGTGCCGGGCTGCAGGCCGGGCATCGGGTAGTTCTCGTTCAAGAGCGTCAGGTAGTAGTAGACGTTGTCCTGCTTCTCCACCATGCGCTTCAGGCCGTGGTGCAGGATCACGCCGACCTCGTGCGCGAAGGTCGGGTCGTAGCTCACGCAGTTCGGGATGGTGTTCGCGAGGATGTGGCTGTGGCCGTCTTCGTGCTGCAAGCCCTCGCCGTTGAGCGTGGTGCGCCCCGAGGTGCCGCCCAGCAGGAAGCCCCGCGCCTGCATGTCACCCGCTGCCCAGGCCAGGTCGCCGATGCGCTGGAAGCCGAACATCGAGTAGTACACGTAGAACGGCACCATGATGCGGTTGTTGGTGCTGTACGAGGTGGCTGCGGCGATCCAGCTCGACATGCCGCCGGCCTCGTTGATGCCTTCCTGCAGGATCTGGCCGCTCTTGTCTTCCTTGTAGTACATGACCTGGTCCTTGTCGACCGGGGTGTACTGCTGGCCATCGGGGTTGTAGATGCCGATCTGGCGGAACAGGCCTTCCATGCCGAAGGTGCGCGCTTCGTCGACCAGGATCGGCACCACGCGCGGGCCCAAGGCCTTGTCGCGCAGCAGCTGCGTGAGGAAGCGCACGTAGGCCTGCGTGGTGGAGATCTCGCGGCCCTCGGCGGTGGGCTCCATCACGGCCTTGAAGGTGTCCAGCGTCGGCACGGCGAAGCTCTCATCGGCCTTGGTGCGGCGAGCGGGAAGGTAGCCGCCGAGGGCCTTGCGGCGCTCGTGCAGGTACTTCATCTCCGGCGTGTCGTCGGCCGGCTTGTAGAACGGCAGGTCGGCGATCTGGTTGTCGGGGATCGGGATGTTGAAGCGATCGCGGAACGCCTTGATGTCCTCGTCGCCGAGCTTCTTGGTCTGGTGCACGGTGTTCTTGCCCTCGCCGATCTTGCCCATGCCAAAGCCCTTGACGGTCTTGACCAGCAGCACCGTGGGCTGGCCCGTGTGCTTGACGGCGGCGGCAAAGGCCGCATACACCTTCTGCGAGTCGTGGCCGCCGCGGCGCAGGCTCCAGATTTCGTCGTCGGTCATCTTGGCGACCATCTCGAGCGCGCGCGGATCGCGGCCGAAGAAGTTCTTGCGCACGTAGGCGCCGTCGTTGGCCTTGAACGACTGGTAGTCGCCGTCGTTCGTCTCCATCATGATCTTGCGCAGTACGCCTTCCTTGTCGCGCGCGAGCAGCGAGTCCCAGCTGCTGCCCCAGATCAGCTTGATCACGTTCCAGCCCGAGCCGCGGAATTCGCCTTCGAGCTCCTGGATGATCTTGCCGTTGCCGCGCACCGGGCCGTCGAGGCGCTGCAGGTTGCAATTGATGACGAAGATCAGGTTGTCGAGCCGCTCACGCGCCGCCAGGCTGATGGCGCCCAGCGACTCGACCTCGTCCATTTCGCCGTCGCCGCAGAACACCCAGACCTTGCGGTTCTCGGTATTGGCGATGCCGCGTGCGTGCAGGTACTTGAGGAATCGCGCCTGGTAGATCGCCATCAGCGGGCCCAGGCCCATGGAGACCGTCGGGAACTGCCAGAACTCGGGCATCAGCTTCGGATGCGGATAGCTCGACAGGCCCTTGCCGTCGACTTCCTGGCGGAAGTTGAGCAACTGCTCTTCGGTCAAGCGGCCTTCGAGATAGGCGCGGGCATAGATGCCGGGGGAAACGTGGCCCTGGATGTAGAGGCAGTCGCCGCCGTGGTTCTCGCTCTCGGCGTGCCAGAAATGGTTGAAGCCGGCACCGAACATGTTGGCCAGCGAGGCGAAGGAGCCGATGTGGCCGCCCAGGTCGCCCCCTTCGGGCGGATGGTGGCGGTTGGCCTTCACGACCATCGCCATCGCGTTCCAGCGCATGTAGGCGCGCAGGCGCTCCTCGATCTCGAGATTGCCGGGGCAGCGTTCCTCCTGGTCCGGCTCGATGGTGTTGACGTAGGCGGTATTGGCCGAGAACGGTTTGTCGATGCTGTTCTGGCGTGCATGTTCGAGCAGTTGCTCGAGCAGAAAGTGCGCCCGGTCGGGCCCTTCGCTTTGGATGACAGCGGACAGGGCGTCCATCCACTCGCGGGTTTCTTGGGCGTCCGTGTCGTTCGCGGCCGAACCGAATCGGTTCTCGGGAATTGCCGACATGCTTGTCTCCTTTTTGAGGGGTGTGGCTGGTAATTTAGTGCCGTATCCGGCAGCGCGCGGGAGTTTCTCACAGAAATATCTCAATTTCAAATAGTGCGTGACGTTTTCTTATTATGAAATTCATTGAATTTCATCAATGGAAAAATGAAGCACACGGCCTCGTTCGCAGCCATGGCACTGCACGCCTGCCACTCGCGCGGCAGGCCCTTCCCCTAAACTCGCGCGATGCCCTTTTCCTCTCCGATCGCGGTCGCGCGCAGCGCTGTCAACGCGTCGCCGCTGTCCTGGTGGCGGCGCTGGTGGCGCCGGCAGACGCCGGTGCTGCAGGATGCGGTCGCGATGCTGGCGCCGCTGGCGGCGGTGCTGCTCTTTCTCGCAGCCATCGTCGCGGCCTTCTGGTATCTGCGCGCAGAAGAGGTGGAGCGCGAGCAGGAGTCGGTGAAGCGCGACGTGGAGTACGCGCAGCAACGCGTGCGCCTGCGGCTTCTGGAGCGGCAGGAGCAGCTGATGCGCCTGGCGCGCGATGCCTCCAACCGCGAGATCGACGCCACCGAGTTCGCAAGCCGCTCGGAATCGCTGGTTAGCCAGTTTCCCGAGCTGCAGGCGATCAGCTGGATCGACGACCGGCGCCGCTTCAAGGCGGGCTACGCGGCGCCCAGCGTCCATCCGGCGCAGCAGCATGCGGTGGGCGACGTGCTGCGGCCGGGCGACATCGAGAGCAACTACGCACTGGCGCGCGAGCTGCGCCAGCCGGTGTTCTCGCAACCGGTGGCCGGCAGCGACCCGCCGTCCATGCTTCAGTTGCACATCCCCTTCTTCGACCAGGGCCTGTTCGCGGGCATGGTGCTGGGCGAGTTTTCGATCGACGGGCTGCTGCGCTACGGCATGCCCTCCGAGGTGTCGGCGCGCTACGCGGTGTCGCTGCTGGATGCCAAGGGCGGCCTGATCGCCGGCAACACGGTCGCGAGTCCGCGCGAGGCCGAAACCCGCCTTCTGCCCTGGTCCGAACAGACCAACGAATACGAAGTTCCGGTTTCGCCGGTGGGCAACGCACTGGTGCTGCGCGCGCAGGCCTACCGCACTTCGCAGGGCGTGGTCGGCAATGGCCTGTTCTGGCTGGTGGGCGCGCTCAGCGTGCTCACGAGCTGGATGCTGATCGGCACCTGGCGCCACACGCGCCGGCGCCTCCAGGCCCAGCAGGCCCTCGTGGCCGAAACCAACTTCCGGCGCGCGATGGAGAACTCCATGCTGACCGGCATGCGCGTGCTCGACCTCGAGGGCCGCATCACCTACGTCAACGCGGCCTTCTGCGCGATGACGGGCTGGGACGAGAGCGAGCTCGTGGGCCAGACCCCGCCCTTCCCCTACTGGCTGGAATCCGACCGCGAGATCATGAACGAGCGGCTCGAGGAAGAGCTGCACGGCCGAGCGCTGCCCGGCGGCTTCCAGGTGCGCGTCAAGCGCAAGAACGGCAGCGTGTTCAACGCCCGCCTCTACGTGTCGCCACTGATCGATGCGCGGGGCCACCAGACCGGCTGGATGACCTCGATGACCGACATCACCGAGCCCACCCGCATCCGCGAACAGCTGTCGGCCTCCTACGAGCGCTTCACCACGGTGCTCGAGGCGCTGGATGCCTCGGTGTCGGTGGCGCCGCTCGGCAGCGAGGAACTGCTGTTCGCCAACAAGCTGTACCGGCTCTGGTTCGGCTCCGACACCGTGGGGCACCTGGGGATGGTGGCGCAGGCCGGCGTACCGGCCTCGCATGCGCACGACGACGCGCTCGACGATGTCGATCCCTTCGCCGGCCTGCCGATCGACCAGCTGACCGCCGCGCAGCCGGCCAACAACGAGATCTTCGTGCCCGAGCTCGGCAAGTGGCTCGAGGTGCGCTCGCGCTACCTGACCTGGGTCGACGGCCGGCTGGCGCAACTCGTGATCGCCACCGACATCACGCCGCGGCGCGATGCCGAAGACCTGTCGGCCGCGCAGGCCGACCGCGCGCAGGCCGCCAGCCGGCTGATCACCATGGGGGAGATGGCGTCCAGCGTCGCGCACGAGCTCAACCAGCCGCTGACCGCCATCACCAACTACTGCAACGGCATGATGTCGCGCATCCGCGGGCAGCAGATCGATTCCGAAGCGCTGCTCGCGGCGCTCGACAAGACCTCCAAGCAGGCGCAGCGCGCGGGCCAGATCATCCAGCGCATCCGCTCCTTCGTGAAACGCAGCGAGCCCAACCGGACACCGGCCGAGGTCTCGACCATGGTGAGCGAAGCGGTCGAGCTCGCCGGCATCGAGCTGCGGCGCCGCAACGTGCGCCTCAACCACTACGTGGCAGCACGGCTTCCGGTGGTGCGGGTCGACCCGATCCTGATCGAGCAGGTGATGGTCAACCTGCTGAAGAACGCCGCCGAATCGATCGACCTGGCCGACCGACCGCTGGCACGCCGCAGCGTCGAGCTGCGCGTGCTGCCCAAGGTCATCGACGGCCAGAACGCGGTCGAGTTCTCGGTGCAGGACACCGGCATGGGCCTCGCGCCGGAAGTGATGGATCGGCTCTACGAAGCCTTCTTCTCCACCAAGCCCGAAGGCATGGGCATTGGGCTCAACCTCTGCCGCACCATCGTCGAGTCGCACCGCGGCCGGATGAAGGCAGAGAACATCTACAATGGCCCGGACGTGGTCGGATGCCGTTTTTCCTTCTGGATTCCGGTGTTGGACGCTATTGATTCCGTAGCAAGCAACGAGGCGAAGGTACCCGCATGAGTTTGATTCCCAAGAAGGGCACGGTCTATGTCGTCGATGACGACGAAGCGGTCCGCGATTCGTTGCAATGGCTGCTCGAAGGCAAGGACTACCGCGTTCGCTGCTTCGATTCGGCCGAGTCGTTCTTGTCGCGCTACGACCCGCGCGAGGTCGCCTGCCTGATCGTCGACATCCGCATGGGCGGCATGTCGGGCATCGAACTTCAAGACCGCCTGATCGAACGCCGTTCGCCGCTGCCGATCGTCGTCATCACCGGTCACGGCGACGTGCCGATGGCGGTCGACAGCATGAAGAAGGGCGCGATGGATTTCATCCAGAAGCCCTTCAACGACGAAGCGCTGGTGGCGCTGGTCGAGCGCATGCTCGAACACGCGCGCGGCGCCTTCGCGCAGCACCAGCAGTCGGCCAGCCGCGACGCGCTGCTGTCCAAGCTCACCGGCCGCGAGGCGCAGGTGCTCGAGCGCATCGTCGCCGGCCGGCTGAACAAGCAGATCGCCGACGACCTCGGCATCAGCATCAAGACGGTGGAAGCGCACCGCGCCAACATCATGGAAAAGCTCAACGCGAACACGGTGGCCGACCTGCTCAAGATCGCCTTGGGACAGGCGGCGCCCGGCAAGGCAGCCTAGCGGCTATCGTCCCGATAGCCATACCGATCTTCGACGCCTGCGCAAGCGGGCGTTTTTACTTGGAAAATCCAAAACCGATGACAGCTCAACTGATCGACGGCAACGCCCTCTCCCGAACGCTGCGTGCCGAGGTGGCGACGCGGGCCGCGGCGCTCAAGGCCCGCGGCGTCGTGCCCGGCCTGGCCGTGGTCCTGGTCGGGGAGAACCCCGCCAGCCAGGTCTACGTGCGCAACAAGGTCAAGGCCTGCGAGGACAACGGACTGCATTCGGTGCTCGAGAAGTACCCGGCCGAGCTGAGCGAAGCCGATCTGCTGGCGCGCGTCGAGGCGCTCAACAAGGATCCGGCGATCCACGGCATCCTGGTGCAGCTGCCGTTGCCCGCGCACATCGACGCGCAGAAGGTCATCGAGGCCATCGCCCCCCCCAAGGATGTCGACGGCTTCCACGTCGCAAGCGCCGGTGCGCTCATGACGGGCATGCCCGGCTTCTGGCCTTGCACGCCCTACGGCTGCATGAAGATGTTGGAGTCGATCGGCTATGAACTGCGAGGCAGGCACGCCGTCGTCATCGGCCGCAGCAACATCGTCGGCAAGCCGATGGCACTGATGCTGCTCGCGAAGAACGCCACCGTCACCATCTGCCACAGCGCAACACGCGATCTCGGCGCCATCACGCGCCAGGCCGACGTGGTGGTCGCGGCCGTCGGCAAGCGCAATGTGCTCACGGCCGACATGGTCAAGCCCGGCGCCGTGGTGATCGATGTCGGCATGAACCGCAACGACGAGGGCAAGCTCTGCGGCGACGTGGATTTCGCCGGCGTGCGCGAGGTGGCCGGCTGGATCACGCCAGTGCCCGGCGGCGTCGGCCCGATGACCATCACGATGCTGCTCGTCAACACGATCGAGTCGGCTGAACGCGCCGCCGAGGCCACTTGAACTCGAGCCCCCTGCCCGCCATCTGAACAAGACCATGACCAATCCGCTCCTCGATTTCAACGACCTCCCGCTGTTCGCCCGGATCAGGCCCGAGCATGTCGCACCCGCGGTCGATGTGCTGCTCGCCGACGCCGAGGCCGCGCTGCAGACGGTGACCACGCCCGAATTCCCGGCCGACTGGACCGCGATCGCCAAGGTGCTCGATGTCGCCTCGGAGCGTTTCAGCCGCGCCTGGGGCGCCGTGGGCCATCTCAACGCGGTCGCCGACACGCCGGAACTGCGCGCCGCCTACAACGAAGCGATGCCCCGCGTCACCGCCTTCTGGACGCGCCTGGGCTCCGACGAGCGCCTCTACGCCAAGTACAAGGCGATCGATCCGGCAACGCTGAATCCCGAGCAGCGCCAGGCGCACCTCTACGCCGTGCGCAACTTCGTGCTCGGCGGCGCCGAACTGCAGGGCGACGCGAAGAAGCGCTTCGCTGAAATCCAGGAGCGCCAGGCCGAGCTGAGCCAGAAGTTCAGCGAGAACGCGCTCGACGCGACCGATGCGTTCGCGTACTACGCCCCGCTCGGCGAGCTCGAGGGCCTGCCGGAAGATGTCGTCAGCGCGGCACGCGCGGCGGCCGAAGCCGAGGGCAAGGAGGGCTACAAGCTCACGCTGAAGATGCCCTCCTACCTGCCGGTCATGCAGTTCGCCAGGAGCAGCGCGCTGCGCGAGAAGCTTTATCGCGCCTACGTCACGCGCGCCAGCGAATTCGGCGACTCGGCCTTCGACAACACCGAGCTGATCCGCGAGATCCTCGCACTGCGCCAGGAAGAGGCGAAGCTCCTGGGCTATCCCAACTTCGGCGAGCTTTCCATCGTGCCCAAGATGGCGGAATCGTCCGGACAGGTCGTCAAGTTCCTGCGCGATCTCGCGGCCAAGGCCAGGCCCTACGGCGAACGCGACCTGGCCGACCTGCGGGTCTTCGCGGCGCAGCAGCTCGGCATCGTCGACCCGCAGCCTTGGGACTGGAGCTACATCGGCGAGAAGCTCAAGGAAGCGCGCTACGCCTTCAGCGAGCAGGAGGTCAAGCAGTACTTCACCGCGCCGAAGGTGATGGCCGGCCTGTTCAAGATCGTCGAGACGCTGTTCGAGGTCTCGATCCGTCGCGACAGCGCGCCGGTGTGGCATCCGAGCGTCGAGTTCTACCGCATCGAACGCGCGGGGCAGAAGGTCGGTCAGTTCTATCTCGATCCGGCCGCCCGTGCCGCCAAGCGCGGCGGCGCCTGGATGGACGATGTGCGCGCCCGCTGGCGCAGGCCGGACACCGGCACGCTGCAGACCCCGGTCGCGCAACTGGTGTGCAACTTCGCCGAAGGCGTCGACGGCAAGCCGCCGCTTCTCACGCATGACGACGTGACGACACTGTTCCACGAATTCGGCCACGGCCTGCATCACATGCTCACGCAGGTCGACGAGCGTGACGTCTCGGGTATCAGCGGGGTCGAATGGGATGCGGTCGAACTGCCGAGCCAGTTCATGGAGAACTTCTGCTGGGAGTGGGATGTGCTCGCGCACATGACCTCGCACGTCGACACCGGCGAGCCGCTGCCGCGCGCGCTGTTCGACAAGATGACCGCGGCCAAGAACTTCCAGAGCGGCCTACAGACGCTGCGCCAGATCGAGTTCTCGCTGTTCGACATGCTGCTGCATACCGAGTACGACGCCGCCAGTGCCCAGCCGGGCGACGTGATGGCGCTGCTCGGCAAGGTGCGCGACGAGGTCGCGGTGATGCCTTCGCCGCCCTTCAGCCGCACGCCCAACACTTTCAGCCACATCTTCTCGGGCGGTTACGCGGCCGGCTACTACAGCTACAAGTGGGCCGAGGTGCTGAGTGCCGACGCCTACGCGGCCTTCGAGGAGACCGCCGGCGCCAATGGCGAGCCGAGCATCGAGACCGGCCGCAAATACCGCCAGGCCATCCTCGAAGCCGGCGGCAGCCGCAGCGCGATGGAGTCCTTCAAGGCCTTCCGGGGCCGCGAGCCGCAGCTCGACGCGCTGTTGCGCCACCAGGGAATGACCGAGGCGCAGCCGGCCTGATGTGGCGCGGCGCCCGCGCGGCCTGAGATACTCCGCTCCATCGGATCACGAAAGTCATCGATGAAGCTCAAAGCACATCTTTCAGGCCTCGCCCTGCTGCTCGCCGCCGGCGCCGCCCTGGCGCAGCCGGTCTACCGCCATGTCGACAAGAATGGCAAGGTCACCTTCTCGGACCAACCGCCTGCCGCCAATGCGCAACCCGCGGCGCCGCGCGGCGGCAGCGTGGCGAGCGCCAGCGCCGGTCTGCCCTACGAGCTGCGGCAGGTTGCGCAGCGCTACCCTGTCACGCTCTACACCAGCGATGAGTGCGGGCCCTGCGGCGCGGGCCGTTCGCTGCTGGTGACGCGCGGAATCCCCTTCGACGAACGGACGGTCAAGAGCAACGAGGACGTGGAGGCGCTGCAGCGCTTGAGCGGCCAGGCCTCGCTGCCGCTGCTGACCATCGGTACGCAGCAACTCAAGGGCTTTTCGGACGCCGAATGGTCGCAGTACCTTGATGCGGCCGGCTATCCCAAGAGCGCCCAGTTGCCGGCCAGCTACCGCAATCCGCCGGCGCAGCCCCTTGTGGCTGTGCAGCCGGCGCCCGCGGCCCAACAGCCCCAGCGGGCTGCGCCTGCACCATCGAACCCGCCGCCGCCCGCCGCCGCGACCGGCCCGACGCCGAGCAATCCGGCCGGCATCAAGTTCTGAATCAATAGCCCCCACGCGCCGTCGCTTCGCGTACTCGCTGCCCCCGAGGGGGCAGCAGGCCGCCTTGTTGGGGCGGCGCGGCGCCGGCCTGACCGCTCGCTCAGTCGAAGCGAAGCGTCTGCACGCCGGACGGCGTGCCCAGCAGGCACACGTTGGCCCGCTGGTGGGCGAAAACCCCCACGGTGACCACGCCGGGCCATTGATTCACCTCGCTCTCGAAGCCCAGGGGGTCGGTGATCCGGAGGCCTGTCACGTCGATGATGTGCTGGCCGTTGTCGGTGACCAGCGCCACGCCGTCCTTCTCGCGCACCTGGGCCATGCCGCCGAGCCGCGCGAACTGCCGTATCACGCGCTGTGCCGCCATCGGGATCACCTCGACCGGCAGCGGGAATGCGCCGAGCGTGTTCACGCGCTTGGAAGAATCCGCAATGCAGACGAAGCGCCTGGACTGGGCGGCAACGATCTTTTCGCGCGTGAGCGCGGCGCCGCCGCCTTTGATCATGTAGCCGCGGCCATCGATCTCGTCGGCGCCGTCGATGTAGACGGCCAGTTCCTCGACCTCGTTGCTGTCGAACACCGGGATGCCCAGCGCATGCAGGCGTTCGGTGGACGCCACCGAGCTGGATACCGCGCCGCGGATGTCGCCCTTGATCGTCGCCAGCGCGTCGATGAACTTGTTCACCGTCGAGCCGGTACCGACGCCGACGATCTCTCCCTTCACCACGTGGGCGAGGGCTGCGCGGCCGACCTGCGCCTTGAGTTCGTCCTGGGTCAGGGCCGATGCGGGAGCGGGGGAAGTCATCGGAGAGAATCCTTGGGGCTACGAAGTCCAGAATTATCCGATGTCCCTGCTGCTCCCCTCCTCTCTTTACGGTCTTGCCCGACCTTTCCTCTTCGGCTTCGATCCCGAGCACGCCCATGAGCTGACGCTCGACGCGCTGGCGCGCACGCAGAACACGCCGCTGGCCTGCGTCTACGCGGCGCCCCGCATCGAGGACCGGCGCACGCTGGCCGGCCTTTCGTTCCCGAACCGGGTCGGGCTCGCTGCCGGACTCGACAAGAACGCCCGCTGCATCGACGCCTTTGCCGCCATGGGCTTCGGCTTCGTCGAGGTCGGCACGGTCACACCGAAGGCGCAGCCCGGCAATCCGAAGCCGCGCATGTTCCGCTTGCCGCAGCGCGACGCGCTGATCAACCGGCTCGGCTTCAACAACGAAGGGCTCGACGCTTTCCTGGCCAACGTTCAGCGCGCGCGCTTTCGCCGGGACGATTCGAAGAAGCCGATGCTGCTGGGGCTCAATATCGGCAAGAACGCCGCGACGCCGATCGAACGGGCGGTGGACGACTACCTGGTGGGCCTGGACGGCGTCTACCCGCATGCCGACTATGTGACGATCAACATCTCCAGCCCCAACACTGCCAATCTGCGTTCGCTCCAGAGCGACGAGGCGCTCGATGCGCTGCTCGGCGCGGTGGCGGACAAGCGCGCTGCGCTCGCCGCACGGCATGGCAAGCTGGTTCCGCTGTTCGTGAAGATCGCACCGGATCTCGACGAGGCCCAGGTTCGGGTGATCGCGGCCACGCTGCGCCGCCACGGCATGGACGGCGTGGTCGCCACCAACACCACGCTGGCGCGTGACGCGGTGGCGGGCCTGCCGCATGCGAACGAAGCTGGCGGCCTCTCGGGTGCGCCGGTCAGGGAAGCGAGCAACCGCGTGATCCGTCAGTTGCGATCGGCATTGGGCAGTGATTTTCCGATCATCGGCGTCGGCGGCATCCTGAGCGCCGCCGATGCCGAGGCCAAGATCGCCGCCGGCGCCGATCTCGTGCAGATCTACACCGGACTGATCTACCGCGGCCCTGCGCTGGTGCACCAGGCAGCCCAGGCGCTGCGCAAGCACAGCGGCTGAGCCGCCATCCGGATCAACGCATCCGCCACAGCACCGGGACGACCACAGCCGCCCAGCGCAGCACGCGGCGCGGACCGAGCACCGCCACGACAGCGGCCGTCACGACACCGGTCGCCACCGGATGCTCGCGCGCGATCCGCAGTGCTGCAGCGCTGGGGGACTCGTCCGAAGGGGGTGCCTCGGCCTTTTTCGACGATGCGCCTTGCAGCGTCGCGATGCGCTCGCGCTGGCGCGCGATGCGCTGGAGCAGTTCCTCACGGGTCCGGGGCCTGGGTTCACGCGGTGGCGCCTCGCCCTCGTCGCCGAGCCCGAAGCGGTCTTGAACCCATTCCCAATCGTGCTCGAACTCGCGGCGTGCCGGGTCGAAGGCATCCGAGGTCTTGCGCAAGGTGCGCATCAACGCCGCGGCCGCAACCAGCCAGAGCCCGATCCACACAGCGGCCACCGTCCAGGCGGCTGCAACGCGGTTCGGCGTCTCCCAGAAATGCACGACCACCGCCACCGACAGCAAGGCGACGGCCACCGTCGTGAGCCCGATCACCGCGATCACCAGGACCAGCATCAGCTGCAGGCGCTGCTTTTCTTCTTCCCATGCCAGCCGCAGCAGCTGCACACGGTCTTCGGCAGCCAGCGCGCCTTCGCCGGCTGCGATGCGTAGCCGGCGAAGGCGGGATTCCAGCCCAAACAGGGACAGCAGCTTCATGCGACGCCCCCGAGGCCGCCCCCCCTCGGGCCGAATCGGCGAAGCTCAGCGGCGACCAAGCAGCAAACCCACCAGCACGCCCACCGCCAAGGCGGCACCGGCGATTTGCCACGGCTCGTCATGGGCGTAGGCATTGGCGGTGTTGGCCGCTTCACGCGCCTTCTTGGCGGCAAGCTTGCTCTTCTCCGCCGCGAGCTCGCGGGCGATCGCCAGTTTGCTGTCGATGCGCTGGCGCAGGGCCTTGATGTGCGGCAAGGTGTCGAGATCCTTGCTCGCGAGCACACCGCGAACGTCGCTGGCAATGTCTTCGGCCACGGCGTTGGCCGCCGCTTCGAGATTTGAGGATGCAGTCATTGAAATCTTCCCTCCGAGGATTGCACCGGCACCGCGCCGGCGGCTTCACACCGGCAAGCGGCGTGGCGTTCCATGGTACATGGCCGCGCGGGTCTACGGCAGCAATGCGGCCACATGCCGGCCGATCGCCAGGCTGCTGGTGAGCCCCGGCGACTCGATGCCGAACAGATTGACCAGTCCCGGGACGCCATGGGTGGTGGGACCCTCGATCAGAAAATCGCGCGCCGGCTCGCCTGGACCGGAGATCTTCGGCCGGATGCCCGCATAGCCGGGGATGAGCGCGCCGTCCGGCAACGCCGGCCAAAACTTGCGGACCTCGGCATAGAAGCCGTCGCCGCGCTTCGGATCGACCACCAGGTCGTCGGGCGAGTCGACCCACTGGACATCGGGGCCGAACTTGGCCTGGCCGCCCAGATCGAGCGTCAGGTGCACGCCCAGGCCTGCCGCTTCAGGCACGGGGTAGATCAAATGACTGAACGGCGCGCGACCGGCCAGCGTGAAGTAGCTGCCCTTGGCGAAATGGGCGGGCGGTACCGCGCTCGCAGGCAGACCTTCGAAGCGCCGTGCAAGCGCGGGCGCGGCCAGGCCGGCCGCGTTCACGACGCTGTTGCAACGCAGGGCGGTGCCGTCCTGGGCCATCAAGACGACCGCACCGTCCGCGCACTCTGCGCGTACGACCGCCGACTTGAGGGCCAGGACGCCGCCCGCATCCTCAAGATCGCCCTGCAGGCTCAGCATCAGCGCATGGCTGTCGACGATGCCGGTGCTCGGCGAATGCAGAGCGGCCAGGCATTCGAGATGCGGCTCCATCGCGCGCGCCTGCTCACGGTTCAGCAGCACGAGATCGTCGACACCGTTGGCTCGCGCCTTGGCGGCGATCGCGTCCAGCTGCGCGACCTGCGCCGGCGTCGTGGCCACGATCAGCTTGCCGCAGCGACGATGCGGCAGACTACGCTCGGCCGCGTAGTCGTAAAGCAGTTGCTTGCCCTCGACGCACAGCCGCGCCTTGAGCGAACCCTCCGGGTAATAGATGCCCGCGTGAATCACCTCGCTGTTGCGGGAACTGGTGCCGGTGCCGATGGCGCCTTCGGCCTCGAGCACGATGACCTCCCGGCCTTTCTTCGCAAGCGCTCGGGCAACGGCCAGGCCCACGACACCGGCGCCGATGACGGCGCAATCGAATTCATCCATCCGGCGAGCTTAGCGGGCCCGCGCCGGCACGGCTCATTCCGGCTGGACGGTGAACGGGTTTTCGGGATCCGAAGGACTGCCCGGCGGCGTGACAGGACCTTCGTCCGGCTCGACCGGAAGCTCCGGCACGTCGGGCGGATCGGGGGTGATGGGCGTCGGAAGATCGGGACTCGTGGCCATGGTTACCTCTCCTTTCCCTAGCGTTCTACGAGCCTTGCGGCGCGCGACAAGCAGCGCACAGCCGCAGTTCGCGTCGGCACCAGCCGACAACGAACGAACAGGATAAGGAAAAAGGAAAAAGGAAATTGGTGGGCGGTGGAGGCTTCGAACCTCCGACCCCAGCAGTGTGAATGCTGTGCTCTACCCCTGAGCTAACCGCCCCTCGACGCCATCGGCATCGAATCAAATGATGTCCGGCGCTGGGTGCACCGGATGGATTTTCGTGCCGTGTGGCGCGAAGCCCGCAATTATGCCACAGCGTTTTCGACGATTTGCCGGAAAAGCGTTTGGCCCTTGCTGGCTTTGTCGAGCTGCGCCAGCAGTTCTTCGTGCGCTGAAAGTTCGTGCTCGGTCGCAATCAGCACGGGCAGCTCGAAGCTGCGCAGGTCGATCAGCACCACCGCGCCCGTGGTCGGCTCGTTCGACGCGATGTCGATCAGAAGCGCATCCTGGCCGCGCGTCAGGTTGATGTAGACGTCCGCCAGCAACTGCGCATCCAGCTTGGCGCCGTGGAAGGTGCGGTTCGATCGGTCGACGCCGAAACGGTCGCACAGCGCGTCCAGTGAATTGCGCTTGCCGGGATAGACCGCCTTCGCCATCGCCAGCGTATCGGTGACCTCGCCGACGAAGCTGCGCAGCGGCGGCAGGCCAGCAAGCTCGAATTCCTTGTTGAGGAAGCCGACGTCGAAGGCCGCGTTGTGAATGATCAGCTCGGCATCGCGCAGGTACTCGACGATGTCGTTCGCCAGCGTGGCGAACTTCGGCTTGTCGCGCAGGAAGTCGGTCGTCAGTCCGTGCACCTTGAGCGCGTCTTCGTGGCTCTCGCGCTCCGGATTGAAGTAGATGTGCAGGTCGTTGCCGGTGAGCTTGCGATTGAACAGCTCGACGCAGCCCAGCTCGATGACGCGGTCGCCGTTCTCTGCCGAAAGTCCCGTGGTTTCGGTGTCCAGGACGATCTGGCGCGACATCAGTGGTTTTCCTTGGCGTGGTTGATCGAATATTTGGGAATCTCGACCGTCAGGTCGGTTTGCGCCAGTATCGCCTGGCAGCTCAGCCGTGACTGCGGCTCCAGGCCCCAGGCGCGATCGAGCAGGTCTTCCTCGCCCTCTTCCGCCTCGTTCAGCGATTCGAGCCCCTTGCGCACCACGACGTGGCAGGTGGTGCAGGCGCAGCTCATCTCGCAGGCGTGTTCGATGTTGATGTGGTTCTCGAGCAGTGCCTCGCAGATCGAGGTGCCGGCCGGCGCGCTGATCTCGGCGCCCTGCGGGCAGTATTCGGAATGGGGAAGGATCTTGATCGTGGGCATTGAGGTTCTAGAGAGATTCGATCTGGCGGCCCGAGAGCGCACGCGCAATGCCCGCGTTCATGCGCTCGGCAGCGAAGGCTTCGGTGCCATCCGCCAACGCCTTGGTCGCGGCTTCGACGACCGCCGCGTCGTTGGCCGTTCGCGCCTCGCGCAGCGCGGCCATCAGCGCCTGGATCGCTTCGCGCTCCTCGGCGCTCAGAAGGTCGCCGTCGGCGTTCAGCGCGCTCTGCGTGGCCAGCAGCATGCGGTCGGCATCGACGCGCGCCTCGACCAGCGCGCGCGCCTGCATGTCCTGCTCTGCGGTCGAGAAACTTTCCTGCAGCATCGACGCGATCTGGTCATCGGAGAGGCCGTAGGACGGCTTGACCGTGACGCTCGCTTCCACGCCGCTGCCCTGCTCCTTCGCGCTCACGCTGAGCAGGCCGTCGGCATCGACGGTGAAGGTGACGCGGATGCGTGCGGCGCCCGCGGCCATCGGCGGGATGCCGCGCAGCTCGAAGCGCGCCAGGCTGCGGCAATCCGCGACCAGATCGCGCTCGCCCTGCACCACGTGCAGCGCCAGCGCGGTCTGGCCGTCCTGGTAGGTCGTGAAGTCCTGCGCCATGGCCGTCGGGATGGTCTGGTTGCGCGGCACGATGCGCTCGACCAGCCCGCCCATGGTCTCGATCCCGAGCGAGAGCGGAATTACGTCGAGCAGCAGCAGGTCGTCGGCGCCGCCGTTGCCGGCGAGCTGGTTCGCCTGGATCGCGGCGCCGAGCGCGACGACTTCGTCGGGGTTCAGGTTGATCAGCGGCTCGCGGCCGAAGAAGTCGGCGACGGCACGGCGAATCTGCGGCATGCGCGTGGCACCGCCGACCAGCACGATGCCCTGCAACTCGCCCGGCTGGAGCCGGGCATCGCGCAGCGCCTTGCGCACGGCCGCGACGGTGCGCGCGGTAAGGCTGGCGGTGGCCGCCTCGAACTGCTCGCGCCGGATTTCCACGCGCACCGGGGTGCCTGCCACGTCCGCCGCGAAAGTAGTGGATTCGGCGGCCGACAGCGCTTCCTTCGCGGCCCGCGCGGCGACCAGCAGCACGGCCTTGTCGGTGTCGCTTTGTGCCTCGAGACCGGCTTGCGCCAGCACGAGATCGGCCAGCGCGTGGTCGTAGTCGTCGCCGCCGAGCGCAGAGTCACCGCCGGTGGCGATGACCTCGAACACGCCCTGCGTGAGCCTCAGGATCGAGATGTCGAAGGTGCCGCCGCCGAGGTCGTAGACCGCGTAGAGGCCTTCGCTCGCGTTGTCCAGGCCGTATGCGATCGCGGCCGCCGTCGGCTCGCTGATCAGGCGCAATACGTTGAGCCCGGCGAGTTGGGCCGCGTCCTTCGTGGCCTGGCGCTGGCCCTCGTCGAAGTACGCGGGCACGGTGATCACGGCGCCGTAGAGCTCGTCGTCGAAGGTGTCTTCGGCCCGGTAGCGCAAGGTCGCGAGGATTTCGGCGCTCACCTCGACCGGCGACTTCTCGCCCACCACGGTCTGCACCTTCACCATGCCCGCGTCGCCGCTCAGGCGATAGGCCATGGCATCGCGATTCGCGATGTCCTGCACGCCGCGCCCCATGAGGCGCTTGACGGAGGTGATGACGTTGGCCGGATCGACGGCGCGCGCGGCCAGCGCCTCGAAGCCGATCTGGCGGCGATCCTTGTCGAGGTAGCGCACGGCCGACGGCAGCACCACGCGGCCTTCGGCGTCGGGCAGGCATTCGGCCACGCCGCTGCGAACCGCCGCCACCAGCGAATGCGTGGTGCCGAGGTCGATGCCGACCGCAATGCGGCGCTGGTGCGGATCCGGCGCCTGGCCGGGTTCTGAAATCTGGAGCAATGCCATCAGGCCTCCCGCCGGGCCGCCCCAAGGGGGGCCTGCGCCCCCTCGGGGGGCAGCGAATACACGAAGTGATGAACGTGGGGGCAATTCATCCCGCTATTGTCCCCACTGCTCGGACTTGGCTTCGATGTCCTGCGCAAAGCGCTCTATGAACATGAGGGCTCTCACCTGGCGGGCCGCGCCGGGGTAGTCGCCTTTCTCGTCGATCAGCCAGTCGAGCGAAGACAGCGCACGAGTGCGACCAACCTCGACCTCTGCGCGCAGCTTGTCGAGCGCGGCGGCGTCGCGCGCGTCGTCGAGCTCCTCCCGCCATTCCATCTGCTGATGGAGGAAATCCGAAGGCATCGCCGTGTTGTTCTCGGCATCGATGGGGGAGCCGTTCAGCGCGCACAAATAGCTCGCTCGCTTGATCGGGTCCTTGAGCCGCTGATAGGCCTCGTTGATGCGCACCGACCACTGCATCGCGACACGCTGTGCCGCAACGCCCTGGGCCGCAAAGCGATCGGGGTGCGCCTCGCGCTGCAATTCCTTCCAGCGCGCGTCCAGCGCGGCACGGTCCTGCGCAAAGCGAGCCGGCACGGCAAAAAGTTCGAAGTCGCTGTCGTTGAGGTTCATGGCGATAAAAAGCCGCCAGCACATGACATGGTGGCGGCTCGGGGGCGAAGCCGATCGGAAATCAGATGCGGAAGCTTTCGCCGCAGCCGCAGCGGTCGCGTTCGTTCGGGTTGTTGAACTTGAAGCCCTCGTTGAGGCCTTCCCGCACGAAATCCAGCTGCGTGCCGTCGATGTAGGCCAGGCTCTTGGGGTCGACCAGCACTTTCACGCCATGGTCTTCGAACACCACGTCTTCGGGCGCCAGTTCGTCCACGTACTCAAGCTTGTAGGCCAGGCCCGAGCAGCCCGTGGTCTTGACGCCCAGCCGCACGCCCACGCCCTTGCCCCGCTTCCCGAGGTAGCGGGTGACGTGGCGCGCAGCAGCTTCGGTCAGGGTCACAGCCATGTCAGTGGACGGCTTCCGTGCTTGCCACGGCAGCGCCGTGCTTGGCCTTGTAGTCGCTGACGGCGGCCTTGATCGCGTCTTCTGCGAGGATCGAGCAGTGGATCTTGACCGGCGGCAGCGCCAGCTCTTCGGCGATCTGCGCGTTCTTCAGCGCGGCCGCTTCGTCGAGCGTCTTGCCCTTGACCCATTCGGTCACGAGGGAAGAGGACGCGATCGCCGAGCCGCAACCATAGGTCTTGAAGCGCGCATCTTCGATCACGCCGGTTTCGGGGTTGACCTTGATCTGCAGCTTCATGACGTCGCCGCACGCCGGTGCGCCGACCATGCCCGTGCCCACCGAGTCGTCGCCCTTTTCGAAGGAGCCGACGTTGCGGGGGTTTTCATAATGGTCAATGACCTTGGATGAATATGCCATGGTGTACCTCTCAGTCCTTGTTCAATGCGCCGACCACTGGATCGTGCTGATGTCGATGCCGTCCTGGAACATTTCCCACAGGGGGCTCAGCTCTCGGAGCTTGGCGACGTTGTGCTTGATGGTCGAGATCGCGTAGTCGATTTCTTCAGCGGTGGTGAAGCGGCCGATCGTCATGCGCAGGCTGCTGTGCGCGAGTTCGTCGCTGCGGCCGAGCGCGCGCAGCACATAGCTGGGCTCGAGGCTGGCCGACGTGCAGGCCGAACCGCTCGACACCGCCAGGCCCTTGATGCCCATGATCAGCGACTCGCCCTCCACATAGTTGAAGCTCATGTTGAGGTTGTGCGGCACGCGATGATCGAGATCGCCGTTGATGAAGACCTGCTCGACGTCCTTCAGGCCGTTGAGCAGGCGCTGCTGCAAGGCACGCGCCTTGGCAATGTCTTCCTTCATCTCGAGCTTGGCGAGGCGGAAAGCCTCGCCCATGCCGACGATCTGGTGGGTGGGCAAAGTGCCCGAGCGCATGCCGCGCTCGTGGCCGCCGCCGTGCATCTGGGCTTCCAGCCGCACGCGCGGCTTGCGGCGCACGTACAGCGCACCGATGCCCTTGGGGCCGTAGGTCTTGTGCGAAGCCAGGCTCATGAGGTCGATCGGCAGGTTCTTGACGTCGATCTCGACCTTGCCAGTGGCCTGCGCCGCGTCGACGTGGAAGATCACGCCCTTTTCGCGGCAGATGTTGCCGAGCGTCACCACGTCCTGGATCACGCCGATCTCGTTGTTCACGAACATCACGCTCGCAAGGATGGTGTCGGGGCGAATCGCGGCCTTGAAGACATCGAGATCGAGCAGGCCGTTCTCCTGCACGTCCAGGTAGCTCACTTCGAAGCCCTGGCGCTCGAGTTCGCGCATGGTGTCGAGCACGGCCTTGTGCTCGGTCTTGACCGTGATCAGGTGCTTGCCCTTGCCCTTGTAGAACTGCGCCGCACCCTTGAGCGCGAGGTTGTTCGACTCGGTGGCGCCCGAAGTCCAGACGATTTCGCGCGGGTCGGCGCCGATCAGGTCGGCCACCTCGGCACGCGCCTTCTCGACGGCCTCTTCCGCTTCCCAGCCCCAGGCGTGGCTGCGCGATGCCGGGTTGCCGAAATGCTCGCGCAACCAGGGAATCATCGTATCGACGACGCGCGGATCGACCGGCGTCGTCGCGCCGTAGTCGAGATAGATCGGGAAATGGGGAGTGACGTCCATAGCTGGCTCAGGCTGGCGGGGGTTTATCTTTGTCGAAACGGGGTCAAAGCGGATCGAGCGGCGCCCGCGAGGCGCCCCCAGATCACGACTTGGCGAAGGCGTTGCCCAGTGCGAACACCGAATTCGGGGCGTTGACCCGGATCGGCTTGACCACCGGCTGGCTCGAAATCGCGCGCTTGACCGCCGGCTTGTTCTCGATCTGCACGCCCTTGGCGAGTTGGTCGTCCACCAGCTTCTGCAGGGTGACGGAATCGAGGAACTCGACCATGCGCTGGTTCAGCGAGGCCCACAGTTCATGGGTCATGCAACGGCCCGCTTCACCCAGGCAGTTTTCCTTGCCGCCGCACTGCGTCGCATCGATGGGCTCATCGACGGAAACAATGATGTCGGCCACGGTGATATCCGCTGCCTTGCGGCCGAGCGAATAACCGCCGCCAGGGCCGCGGGTCGACTCGACCAGCTCGTGGCGGCGCAGCTTGCCGAACAGCTGCTCGAGGTACGAAAGGGAAATCTGCTGCCGCTGGCTGATCGCGGCCAGCGTGACGGGACCGGTGTTCTGGCGCAGCGCCAGATCGATCATGGCTGTGACCGCAAAACGGCCTTTGGTAGTGAGACGCATCGCAAGCTCCTTTGAGTGCTTACCGTTGAAATGACACCGCGGCTGTTGTGGGCTTCGGTGACGCCGTCTCCGCCCTTCCCGGCCCGCTTTCCGCTGGTGATCCAGTCGGTAGGAGCCGGTTCTTCATCGCGAAGTTCGTTTTGTTGAGTAATTCGCTCAAGTATAGCAGAAGGCCCTCCGGGCTGCTCGGGTAAACCCGATTGAAAGCCCGGGAGAGCGATCAAGTGCCCGCGTCGTCCGCGGCCGGCATGGCGATGTTGTCCTTGCCGGGGGCCCCGAAAGCCTGCTCGCGCAGCAACGCCAGCTGGTCGCGCACCCGGGCGGCTTTCTCGAACTCGAGGTTGCGCGCATGCTCCAGCATGAGCTTTTCCAGCCGCTTGATCTCGCGCGCAACATCCTTTTCGGACATGTCCTCGACCTTCGCGCGCTCGAGATCGCGCTTGGCGGCTTCCTTGGTCGATTTTTCGCTGTAGACGCCGTCGATCAGGTCGCGCACCTGTTTCACGATACTGCGCGGCGTGATGCCGTGGGCTTCATTGTGGGCGATCTGCCGCGCGCGCCGCCGCTCGGTCTCGCCGATGGCTTTGACCATCGAGTCGGTCATGCGGTCGGCATAGAGGATGGCCTTGCCGTTCAGATTGCGCGCCGCCCGGCCGATGGTCTGGATCAGCGAACGCTCGGCACGCAGAAAACCTTCCTTGTCGGCATCGAGGATCGCCACCAGCGACACCTCGGGAATATCGAGGCCTTCGCGCAGCAGGTTGATGCCGACCAGCACGTCGAAGGTTCCGAGGCGCAGATCGCGCAGGATCTCGACGCGCTCCACCGTGTCGATGTCGCTGTGCAGGTAGCGTACCTTGACGCCGTTGTCGCCCAGGTAGTCGGTCAACTGCTCGGCCATGCGCTTGGTCAGCGTCGTGATCAGCACGCGCTCGTTCTTGTCGACGCGCAGGCGGATTTCCTGCAGCACATCATCCACCTGGTGGGTGGCGGGTCGGACTTCGACCTCGGGGTCGATCAGTCCGGTCGGCCGCACCAACTGCTCGACCACGTTGCCGGCATTGTCTTTCTCGTACTGCGCCGGCGTGGCGGAGACGAAGATGCACTGCCGCATGCGGGTTTCGAACTCGTCGAACTTGAGCGGCCGGTTGTCCAGCGCCGAAGGCAGCCGGAAGCCGTACTCGACCAGCGTGGTCTTGCGCGCACGGTCCCCGTTGTACATGCCGCCCAGCTGACCGATCATCTGGTGGCTCTCGTCGAGGAACATCAGCGCGTCCTTCGGCAGGTAGTCGGTCAGCGTCGCGGGCGGCTCGCCCGGCGCGGCGCCCGAGAGGTGCCGCGTGTAGTTCTCGATGCCCTTGCAATGGCCGATCTCGGCCAGCATTTCGAGATCGAAGCGCGTGCGCTGCTCGAGCCGCTGCGCCTCGACCAGCTTGCCCTGGCTCACGAATTCCTTGAGCCGCGCGTCGAGCTCGAGCTTGATGGTCTCGACCGCGCTCAGCACCTTGTCGCGCGGCGTCACGTAGTGGCTCGACGGATACACCGTGAAGCGGGGAATCTTCTGCCGGATACGCCCCGTGAGCGGGTCGAAGAGCTGCAGCATCTCGATCTCGTCGTCGAACAGCTCGATGCGAATCGCCAATTCGCTGTGCTCGGCCGGGAACACGTCGATGGTGTCGCCGCGCACGCGGAAGGTGCCGCGCGAAAAATCCTGCTCGTTGCGCGTGTACTGCATGCGGATCAGCCGCCCGATCACGTCGCGCTGGCCGATCTTGTCGCCGGTGCGCATGATGAAACGCATCTGCGTGTAGTCCTCGGGCGTGCCGATGCCGTAGATCGCGCTCACCGTGGCCACGATCACGGTGTCGCGCCGCTCCAGCACGCTCTTGGTGGCCGACAGCCGCATCTGCTCGATGTGCTCGTTGATCGAGCTGTCCTTCTCGATGAACAGATCGCGCTGCGGCACATAGGCCTCGGGCTGGTAGTAATCGTAGTAGCTCACGAAGTACTCGACCGCGTTCTTCGGGAAGAATTCGCGGAACTCGCTGTAGAGCTGCGCCGCCAGCGTCTTGTTGGGCGCGAATACGATGGCCGGCCGGCCCAGCCTGGCGATCACGTTGGCCATGGTGAAGGTTTTGCCCGAGCCGGTGACGCCGAGCAGGGTCTGGAACACCTCGCCGTCCTGCACGCCCTCGACCAGGCCGGCAATCGCGTTCGGCTGATCGCCTGCAGGCGGATAAGGCTGGTAGAGCTCGAAGGGCGAACCGGGGAACTTGATGAATTCGCCCTGCTTCGCAGGACCGACGGGGTCGGCGTGTTGCGGCTCGGGAATGACTTGGGTGGCTTCTGGCATGGCGTGGACCCTGGGAGTTGGTGGCGCGGCCGGTAAAATTCAAGGCAACCGGAAAGCTTAAACGCTGATCCGGCGTTCCGTGCATCGATCACCCCCCAAAGGACTTTCCATGTCAATGTTCACCGCCGTCGAGATGGCGCCGCGCGACCCGATCCTGGGCCTCAACGAGCAATTCGCCGCCGACAGCAATCCCAACAAGGTCAATCTCGGCGTCGGCGTCTACTACGACGACAACGGCAAACTGCCCCTGCTGCAGTGCGTGCAGGCGGTCGAACAAAGCATGACCAAGACACCCACCGCGCGCGGCTACCTGCCGATCGACGGCATCGCGGCATACGACAACGCCGTAAAGGGCCTGGTGTTCGGTGCCGACAGCGAGCCCGTGAAGTCCGGCCGCGTCGCGACCATCCAGGGCCTGGGCGGAACCGGCGGCCTCAAGGTCGGCGCCGACTTCCTCAAGAAGCTCAACCCCAATGCCAAGGTGCTGATCAGCGACCCGAGCTGGGAAAACCATCGCGCGCTGTTCACCAACGCCGGCTTCCCGGTCGAAAGCTATCCCTACTACGACGCCGCCAAGCGCGGCATCGACTTCGACGGCATGCTGAGCGCGCTGAACGCCGCGGCAGCCGGCACCATCGTCGTGCTGCACGCCTGCTGCCACAACCCGACCGGCTACGACATCACTTCGGCCCAGTGGGACCAGGTGGTCGAGGCAGTCAAGTCGAGGAAGCTGGCGGCCTTCCTCGACATGGCCTACCAAGGTTTCGGCTACGGCATACAGGAAGACGGCACCGCCATCGGCAAGTTCGTCGCTGCCGGCCTGGACTTCTTCGTCTCGACCTCCTTCTCCAAGAGCTTCAGCCTCTATGGCGAACGCGTCGGCGCCCTCTCGGTACTGTGCGAGAGCAAGGAAGAAGCCGCGCGCGTGCTGAGCCAGCTCAAGATCGCGATCCGCACCAACTACAGCAACCCGCCGACGCACGGCGGCGCCGTGGTCGCGACCGTGCTCGGCACGCCGGAACTTCGCGCACTGTGGGAAAAGGAACTCGGCGAGATGCGCGTGCGCATCAAGGCGATGCGCCAGAAGCTGGTCGACGGCCTCAAGGCCGCCGGCGTCAAGGAAGACATGAGCTTCATCACCACCCAGATCGGCATGTTCAGCTATTCGGGCCTCAGCAAGGACCAGATGGTGCGTCTGCGCGAAGAGTTCGGCGTCTACGGCACCGACACCGGCCGCATGTGCGTGGCCGCGCTCAACAGCAAGAACATCGACTACGTTTGCCAGAGCATCGCCAAGGTCATCTGATACAAATTGGCCAGACCAATTGGGTGTTTGTGCCTAGCGCATTTGGTCTGCGCCGCTGATATATTGCATTGCAACATCCCCTAACACGCAGACCTCATGCTGTACCAACTCTACGAAGCACAACGCTCCCTGATGGAGCCGTTTGCCGACTTCGCGCAGGCTGCCTCCAAGCTCTACGGCCAAGGCGCCGTCTTCGGCCAGACGCCGCTGTCGCAGCGCATGGCTGCCGGCTACGACCTCCTCTACCGCCTGGGCAAAGACTACGAGAAGCCCGAGTTCGACATCAAGACCGTGAAGGTCGACGGCGATGATGTGGTGATCCAGGAAGTCATCGAGATCGAGAAGCCCTTCTGCCAGCTGCGGCGCTTCAAGCGCTTCACCGACGAGCCGCACACGCTGCAGACGCTCAAGAGCCAGCCCGTGGTGCTGATCGTGGCGCCGTTGTCGGGGCACTACGCAACGCTGTTGCGCGACACCGTGCGGACCTTGCTGCAGGACCACAAGGTCTACATCACCGACTGGGTCAACGCCCGCCTCGTCCCACTGTCCGAAGGCGAGTTCCACCTCGACGACTACATCAACTACGTCCAGGAGTTCATCCGACACCTGGAGGCCGAGTACGGCCACTGCCACGTGATCAGCGTCTGCCAGCCCACGGTGCCGGTGCTGGCCGCGGTGTCGCTGATGGCCAGCCGCGGCGAGAAGGTTCCGCTGTCGCTGACCATGATGGGCGGCCCCATCGATGCCCGCAAGTCGCCCACCGCCGTCAACAACCTGGCGATGAACAAGAGCTACGAGTGGTTCGAGAACAACGTGATCTATCGGGTGCCGCAGGGCTTTCCGGGCGTCGGCCGCCGCGTGTACCCGGGCTTTCTGCAGCACACCGGCTTCGTCGCGATGAATCCGGATCGCCATGCAACCAGCCACTACGACTATTTCAAGGACCTGATCAAGGGCGATGACGCGAGCGCCGAAGCGCATCGCAAGTTCTACGACGAATACAACGCCGTGCTCGACATGGATGCGGACTACTACCTCGACACCATCCGCACCGTGTTCCAGAAGTTCGAACTCGTCGACGGCACCTGGGAAGTGAAGAACCCAGAAGGCGTGCTCGAGCGCGTACGCCCGCAGGACATCCATTCGACCGGCCTCCTGACCATCGAAGGCGAACTGGACGACATCTCGGGCTCCGGCCAGACCCGCGCCGCGCACGACTTGTGCACCGGCATCACCGCCGATCACCAGCAGCACTACGAAGTCAAGGACGCCGGACACTACGGCATCTTCAGCGGCCGCCGCTGGCGCGAACGGGTCTACCCCGAGGTGAAGGCCTTCATCGCCGCGCACGACAAGCCGCAAAAGCGCGCCGGCCGTTCCACCGTCACGGCCGAAGACACGGTCAAGGCCGCTGCGGCGGCCAAGCGCCCCGCCGTGGCGCGCAAGTCCGCACCGGTGCGGCGGACGCGCGGCGCTGCGCGTTGACGACCGCGGGGCCGTGAACGCGCTGGCCGCACGCATCCTCGACGCACTGCCCCAAACGCAGTGCACGCGCTGCGGCTATCCCGATTGCGCAGGGTACGCACAAGCCATCGCAGAAGGCAGTGCCGGCATCCACCAATGCCCGCCGGGCGGCGCCGAAGGCGTGGCGCGCCTGTCGCAACTCACCGGCCAGCCGGTGCGGCCGATCGACCCGCAGTTCGGCAGCGAAGGCCCTCGCGCCCTGGCCGTGATCGACGAAGCCTGGTGCATCGGCTGCACGCTGTGCCTCGATGCCTGCCCGACCGATGCGATCCTCGGCATCCACAAGCGCATGCACACCGTGATCGAAGCGCACTGCACCGGCTGCGAACTCTGCATTCCGGTCTGCCCGGTCGACTGCATTTCGCTCGAAGTGGCCACGCCGGAGCGCAACGGCTGGCAGGCGTGGTCGCAGGCACAGGCGGATCAGGCACGCAAGCGCTATGAAGCGCACGGCAAGCGGCGCGAGAAGCACGACGAACCCACTGTCGCGAAAGCGCCCGAAGCGGCGCCGGACCGGAAGCGCGCGGTGATCGAAGCCGCCCTGGCACGCGCGCGCGCCACGGCCGCTTCGCGTGCCGACAGCAAGAAGACATGAGACGCGGCGCCCTGCCGCTCTGCGCGGGCGCTTGAGCGCTCAGCCCGCCGCCAAGGCCGCAAAAGCCTTCACCACCTCGGGCGGTGCCTGCACGAGTTCGATCAGCACGCCCTCGCCCGCGATCGGGAATTCTTCGTTGCCCTTGGGGTGCAGAAAACAGATGTCGAAACCGGCCGCGCCCTTGCGGATGCCGCCCGGCGCGATGCGCACGCCCTGTGCGCCGAGCCATCCGACGGCGGCCGGCAGATCGTCGATCCACAGGCCCACGTGGTTGAGCGGCGTGGCATGGACGGCCGGCTTCTTCTCGGGATCGAGCGGCTGCATCAGATCGACCTCGACCTTGAAGGGTCCGCTGCCGATCGCGCAGATGTCCTCGTCGACGTTCTCGCGCTCGCTCTTGAAGGTGCCGGTCACTTCGAGGCCGAGCATTTCGACCCAGAGCTTCTGCAGGCGTGTCTTGTCGGGTCCGCCGATCGCGATCTGCTGGACGCCGAGCACCCTGAAAGGACGGTTCATGCACATGCTCCTTGTTCGCTGGTCCGCCGCGCCTCGAGCCCCAGCTTGCGCAGCAGTTGCACGTCGGCTTCCACGTCCGGGTTGCCGGTCACCAGCAGCTTGTCGCCATAGAAGATCGAGTTGGCACCGGCCAGGAAGCACAGCGCCTGCACGGCCTCGCCCAGTTGCTGCCGGCCGGCCGAAAGCCGCACGCGCGCCTTGGGCATCGTGATGCGGGCCACGGCGATCACGCGCACGAAATCCAACGGGTCGATGGGGTCCGCATCGGCCAGCGGCGTGCCAGGCACGCGCACCAGGCTGTTGATCGGCACCGATTCGGGGTAGGGGTCGAGGTTGGCCAGCTGCGCGATCAGCCCCGCACGATGCACCGCCGTCTCGCCCATGCCGACGATGCCCCCGCAGCACACGCTGATGCCGGCGGCGCGCACGTGGGCCAGCGTGTCGAGCCGGTCCTGGTAGGTGCGCGTGTCGACGATGTCGCCGTAGTACTCGGGCGCGGTGTCGAGGTTGTGGTTGTAGTAGTCCAGGCCCGCGGCCTTGAGCTGCTTCGCATGCTGCGGCTCGAGCATGCCCAGCGTGGCGCAGGTCTGCAGGCCCAGGCCCTTGACTGCTTCCACCAGCACCGCCACCTTCTCGACGTCGCGGTCCTTGGGCGCGCGCCAGGCCGCGCCCATGCAAAAGCGCGTGGCGCCGGCGTCCTTGGCCGCCTGGGCAGCGCGCACGACCTCGTCGACCTCCATCAGCTTCTGCGCCTTCACGCCGGTGTCGAACTCGGCCGATTGCGGGCAATAGCCGCAGTTCTCCGGGCAGCCGCCGGTCTTGACCGACAGCAGCGTCGCCAGCTCGATATCGCCTTCGGGAAAGTGCGCGCGATGCACGGTCTGCGCCTCGAACAGAAGGTCGTTGAAGGGCTTGTCGAGCAAGGCCTGCACGGCCTCGACCGACCACGGGCCGCGCACCGCCAGCCTGGCGGCCGGTCGATGAAGCGTGACGGCCTTCGCCGCCGAAAGATCGCTGGCACCCATCATGCAAACTCCAGAATCACTTGATCGACCGCGAGCGATTCGCCCTTGGCGGCCGAGATGCTGCCGACCACGCCGTCCTGCGTGGCGAAGAGCACGTTTTCCATCTTCATCGCTTCGATGACCGCGAGCTTCTCGCCGGCCTGCACCTGCTGGCCCGGCTGCACCGAAACCTCGACCAGGAGGCCCGGCATCGGCGACATCAGGTACTTGCTGAGATCCGGCGGCGCCTTGTAGGGCATGAGCTTCAACAAGCGCGACCCCAGCGGCGAGAGCACCATCGCCTCGATCTGCGTGCCGTTGTGCGCAACGCGCAGCGCCAGCGGATTCTTGCCGGCGCCGCGCGCCACCTGCGCGGTGAACACGCGGCTGTTGACCGTGCCCTCGACACGGACGCTGCCGAGCGGCGCCTGGCTGTCGATCTTGTAGCTGTGGGCGCCCACCGCGACCGCACTGGAGCCGGTCCGCCCCTGGAAATCGGTGACCGTGACGGGCGTGTGCACATGCTGCCCTTTAGCGTCGAGCACGACGACCACGAACTGCTCGCCCACTTTCACGCCGTGCCCCTCGAGCTGCCCGCTGATGCCCGAGGCGCGCGCGCGGTAGCGCCGGTGCATGTAGGCTGCCAGCGCGACCAGGAAATCCGGATCGTCGTGCGGCACGTCCTCGGCATGGAAACCCTTGCCGTAGTGCTCGGCGATAAAGCCGGTGTTGAATTCGCCGCTCACGAACTTGGGATGCGCGAGCAGCGCGGCCTGGAACGGGATGTTGCTGCTGATGCCGCGGATCACGAAGCCGTTGAGCGCCTCGCGCATCAGCGCGATCGCATGGTTGCGGTCGCGCCCGTGCACGATCAGCTTGGCGATCATCGAGTCGTAGAACATCGGGATCTCGCCGCCGTCATAGACGCCGGTGTCGACCCGCACGCCGCCGTAGGCGCTCGAAGCCGGACGCTCGGCGGCGAACAGCGTCTCCTTCGGCGGCTGGAAGCGCACCAGCCGTCCGGTCGACGGCAGGAAATTGCGGAACGGATCTTCGGCGTTGATACGGCACTCGATGGCCCAGCCGTTGCGCTGTACCTCTTCCTGCGCCAGCGGCAGCTTCTCGCCCGCGGCCACGCGGATCATGAGTTCGACCAGGTCCAGCCCCGTGATCGCCTCCGTCACCGGATGCTCCACCTGCAGCCGCGTGTTCATCTCGAGGAAGTAGAAGCTCTGGTCCTTTCCGACCACGAACTCCACCGTGCCTGCGCTCTGGTAGCTCACCGCCTTGGCGAGCGCCACGGCCTGCTCGCCCATAGCCTGGCGCGTCGCCTCGCTGATGAAGGGCGACGGCGCCTCCTCGATCACCTTCTGGTGGCGGCGCTGGATCGAGCACTCGCGCTCGTTGAGATAGATCACGTTGCCGTGCGCGTCGCCGAGCACCTGGATCTCGATATGGCGCGGCTCCTCGACGAACTTCTCGATGAACACGCGGTCGTCGCCGAAGCTGTTGCGCGCCTCGTTGCGGCAGGAGGTGAAGCCGTCGAAGGCATCCTTGTCGTTGTGCGCCACGCGCAGGCCCTTGCCGCCGCCGCCGGCCGAGGCCTTGATCATCACCGGATAGCCGATTTCGCGCGCAATCTCGACGGCGCGCTCGGCCGTTTCGATCGCATCGTTCCAGCCCGGGATGGTGTTGACCTTGGCCTCGTTCGCGAGCTTCTTCGAGGCGATCTTGTCGCCCATGGCCGCGATCGAGTAGTGCTTGGGCCCGATGAAGACGATGCCCTCTTCCTCGACCTTCTTCGCGAAGCCTTCGTTCTCCGACAGGAAGCCGTAGCCAGGGTGTACGGCTTCGGCGCCCGTCTTCTTGCAGGCGGCGATGATGCGCTCGGCCTGCAGATAACTCTCGCGGCTGGGCGAGCCGCCGATATGCACCGCCTCGTCGGCCAGCTCGACATGGCGCGCGTCCTTGTCGGCATCGGAATACACGGCGACCGTCTGGATGCCCATCTTCTTCGCGGTCTTGATAACGCGGCAGGCGATCTCTCCGCGGTTGGCGATCAGGATCTTCTTAAACATAGTCACCTCGCGGAGAAATCGCCTTCGCGTGCTGCGCACGCATGCAATTTGGCTTCGCCGAAACAGCCGCTGCGCGGCTGTTTTCTCCGCGGTTGGCGATCAGGATCTTCTTGAACATGTTGTTTGTCTCCCAGGTTCAGAGCGGAATATTCCCGTGCTTGCGCCACGGGTTGTCCAGCTTCTTCTCGCGCAGCATCACCAGGCTGCGGCAGATGCGCTTGCGCGTTTCGCTCGGCAGGATCACGTCGTCGATGTAGCCGCGCGTGCCCGCCACATAAGGATTGGCGAAGCGGGCCTTGTATTCAGCCTCGCGCGCCGCCAGCTTCTCGGGGTCGTTCTTGTCCTCGCGGAAGATGATCTCCACCGCGCCCTTGGCGCCCATCACCGCGATCTCGGCACGCGGCCAGGCGAGATTGACGTCGCCGCGCAGGTGCTTCGACGCCATCACGTCGTAGGCGCCGCCGTAAGCCTTGCGCGTGATCACCGTGATCTTCGGCACCGTGCACTCGGCGTACGCATAGAGCAGCTTCGCGCCGTGCTTGATGATGCCGCCGTACTCCTGGCTGGTGCCGGGCATGAAGCCCGGCACGTCGACGAAGGTGACGACCGGGATGTTGAAGGCGTCGCAGAAGCGCACGAAGCGCGCAGCCTTGATCGAGGACTTGATGTCCAGGCACCCGGCCAGCACCAGCGGCTGGTTGGCGACGATGCCGACGCTCTGCCCCTCCATGCGCGCGAAGCCGATCACGATGTTCTTCGCGTAGTCGGGCTGCAGCTCGAAGAACTCGCCGTCGTCGACCACCTTCACGATCAGCTCCTTCATGTCATAGGGCTTGTTCGGGTTGTCGGGCACCAGCGTGTCGAGCGACAGGTCGGCGCGATCGGCCGGGTCGCCGCTCGGGCGCACCGGCGCCTTCTCGCGGTTGTTGAGCGGCAGGTAGTTGTAGAGCCGGCGCAGCATCATCAGCGCCTCGACGTCGTTCTCGAAGGCCATGTCGGCCACGCCGCTCTTGGTGGTGTGGGTCGATGCGCCGCCCAGCTCCTCGGCCGTCACGTCCTCGTGCGTCACCGTCTTCACGACATCGGGGCCGGTCACGAACATGTACGAGCTGTCCCGCACCATGAAGATGAAGTCGGTCATCGCCGGCGAGTACACGGCGCCGCCCGCGCACGGGCCCATGATCATGCTGATCTGCGGCACCACGCCGGAAGCCATCACGTTGCGCTGGAACACCTCGGCATAGCCGCCGAGCGAGGCCACGCCCTCCTGGATGCGGGCGCCGCCCGAGTCGTTGAGGCCGATGACCGGTGCGCCGACCTTCATGGCCTGGTCCATCACCTTGCAGATCTTCTCGGCATGCGCCTCGCTGAGCGCGCCACCGAAGACGGTGAAGTCCTGGCTGAAGACGAACACCAGCCGGCCGTTGATCATGCCGTAGCCGGTGACCACGCCATCGCCCGGGATCTTGTTGTCGGCCATGCCGAAGTCGCTGGAGCGGTGCTCCACGAACATGTCCCACTCTTCGAATGTGTTGTCGTCGAGCAGGAGTTCGATGCGCTCGCGCGCCGTCAGCTTGCCCTTGGCATGCTGGGCATCGATGCGCTTCTGGCCGCCGCCGAGCCGCGCCTGCGCGCGGCGTTTTTCGAGTTGTTCGAGGATTTCTTTCATGTCGTCCCGTCGGAAGTGTTGAACTGCGCCCGTCCCGCCTGGGCTGCGAGCAGATTGCGTGCGGCAGTCGAGGCCGGCAGCGTGCCGGCCGCGACCTGGGCAAGGGCTTCCGGCAGCAGCTCGCGCACCTGCGGATGGTGGCGGAAGGCCTGCTTGAGCTCCGCGTCGATGCGTTCCCACATCCACGCGAGCGCCTGTTTTTCGCGGCGCGTGGCAAGCTTGCCGTTGGCGGTCTGCAGCGCCTTGAACTGCAGCACCGCGGCCCAGAAGGCATCGATGCCGGTGCCCAGCAGCGCGCTCAGCTGAATCACCTTGGGCAGCCAAAAGCGCACTTCCGCTTCGGGCGATCCGGGCACCGCATGGGCCGCGTGCATGACCTGCGCGTGCGCCGGATTGCCGTGATGGCCGAAGAGCCGCAGCGCGGAAGTGATCTGGGCCTGCGCGCGCGTCGCCGCATCCTTGTCGATGTCCGCCTTGTTGATGACGACCAGGTCGGCCAGCTCCATCACGCCCTTCTTGATCGCCTGCAAGTCGTCGCCAGCGTTGGGCAGCTGCAGCAGCACGAACATGTCGGTCATGCCCGAGACCGCGGTTTCGCTCTGGCCGACACCCACAGTCTCGACGATCACGATGTCGTAGCCCGCGGCTTCGCACACCAGCATCGCCTCGCGCGTCTTCTCGGCTACTCCGCCCAGCGTGCCGCTCGAGGGGCTGGGCCGGATGTAGGCGCGTTCATGGACCGACAGCTTCTCCATGCGCGTCTTGTCACCGAGGATCGAGCCGCCCGAGACCGTGGACGAAGGGTCGATCGTGAGCACCGCGACGCGATGGCCCTGCCCGATCAGATGGAGGCCCAGCGTTTCGATGAAGGTCGACTTGCCGACGCCCGGCACGCCGGAGATGCCGAGCCGGAACGATTTGCCGGTGTGCGGCAGCAGCGCCGTGAGCAGCTCGTCGGCCTGCGTGCGGTGATCCGGGCGCGTGGATTCGAGCAGCGTGATCGCCTTGGCGATGGCGCGGCGCTGCTGCGGGCCGTCCGCTGCAACCAGTGCTTCGGCTGTGACCGGAGTTCGAACCGGCATGCTCAGGCGGCAACCGCCGCGCGAATCTGTTCCAGGACGTCCTTGGCGCTGGCCGGAATCGGCGTGCCCGGACCATAGATGCCCTTGACGCCCGCCTCGTACAGAAAGTCGTAGTCCTGGCGCGGAATCACGCCGCCGACGAACACGATGATGTCGTCGGCACCCTGCTTCTTCAGCTCCTGGATGATCGCCGGCACCAGCGTCATGTGGCCCGCAGCCAGCGTGCTCACGCCCACCGCATGCACGTCGTTCTCGATCGCCTGGCGCGCGCACTCCTCGGGGGTCTGGAACAGCGGCCCCATGTCGACGTCGAAGCCGAGGTCGGCGAAGGCCGTGGCGACGACCTTGGCGCCGCGGTCGTGTCCGTCCTGGCCGAGCTTGGAGATCATCACGCGCGGACGCCGGCCCTGCGCTTCGGCGAAGGCGGCGATCTCGTGCTGCAGCGCCTCCCAGCCTTCGGCCGAGTCGTAGGCGGCCGCGTAGACGCCGGTCACCTTCTGCGTGTCGGCCCGGTGCCGGCCGTAGACCTTCTCGAGCGCATCGCTGATCTCGCCGACCGTGGCGCGCAGCCGCACCGCCTGGATGCTCAGCTCGAGCAGGTTGCCCTTGCCGCTTTCGGCGGCCGCCGTCAACGCATCGAGCGCCGCCTGCACCGCAGCGCCATCGCGTTTCTCGCGGATGGCCTTGAGCCTGGCGATCTGGCCGTCGCGCACCTTGACGTTGTCGATCTGCAGGATGTCGTGCGTGTCTTCGGTCTCGAGCTTGTACTTGTTGACGCCGACGATCACGTCGCGGCCCGAGTCGATGCGGGCCTGCTTGTCGGCCGCGGCCGCCTCGATCTTGAGCTTGGCCCAGCCGCTGTCTACGGCGCGTGTCATGCCGCCCATGGTCTCGACCTCTTCGATGATGGCCCAGGCGGCGTCGGCCATGTCCTGCGTGAGCTTCTCCATCATGTAGCTGCCGGCCCAGGGATCGATCACGTTCGTGATGTGCGTCTCCTCCTGGATGATGAGCTGCGTGTTGCGCGCGATGCGCGAGCTGAACTCGGTCGGCAGTGCAATGGCCTCGTCGAGCGCGTTGGTGTGCAGGCTCTGCGTGCCGCCGAACACCGCCGCCATCGCCTCGATGGTGGTGCGCACCACGTTGTTGTACGGGTCCTGCTCGGTGAGGCTCCAGCCCGATGTCTGGCAATGGGTGCGCAGCATCAGGCTCTTGGGATTCTTGGGGTTGAACTCCTTCATGATCCGGCACCACAGAAGGCGAGCCGCGCGCATCTTGGCCACCTCGAGGTAGAAGTTCATGCCGATGGCCCAGAAGAAGCTCAGGCGCCCGGCGAAGCCGTCGACGTCCAGGCCCTTGGCCAGCGCGGTCTTCACGTACTCCTTGCCGTCGGCCAGCGTGAAGGCGAGCTCCAAGGCCTGGTTGGCGCCGGCCTCCTGCATGTGATAGCCGCTGATCGAGATCGAATTGAACTTCGGCATCTTCTGGGCCGTGTACTCGATGATGTCGCCGATGATCCGCATCGAAGGCTCGGGCGGGAAGATGTAGGTGTTGCGGACCATGAACTCCTTGAGGATGTCGTTCTGGATGGTCCCCGAGAGCCGCTCCTGCGCCACGCCCTGCTCCTCGGCCGCCACGATGTAGCCCGCGAGCACCGGCAGCACCGCGCCGTTCATGGTCATGGAGACGCTGACCTTGTCGAGCGGGATCTGGTCGAACAGGATCTTCATGTCCTCCACGCTGTCGATCGCCACGCCGGCCTTGCCGACGTCGCCGGTCACGCGCGGATGGTCGCTGTCGTAGCCGCGGTGCGTGGCCAGGTCGAAGGCCACGCTCACGCCCTGCCCGCCCGCGGCCAGTGCCTTGCGATAGAAGGCGTTCGACTCCTCGGCGGTCGAGAAGCCGGCGTACTGCCGGATGGTCCACGGGCGCACCGCGTACATGGTGGCCTGCGGCCCGCGCAGGTAGGGCTCGAAGCCCGGCAGCGTGTCGGTGTATTTCAGGCCCCGCAGGTCGGCGGCGGTGTAGAGCGGCTTGACGGTGATGCCGTCAGGGGTGATCCAGTTCAGCGCGTTCAAGTCTCCGCCCGGCGCAGACTTTGCAGCGGCTTGGGTCCAGGCGTCGAGGGTCGCGGTTTTGAAGTTCGGTTCGGATTTGCTCATGGGCGCCGCTTTGCGAGGTCGTGCAAGTGTCGAGGGAGTGTCCGCGCAGGGGCGAGACAGTTCAAGGCGAGTCTAACCCATCTGTAATTATTAATTCAGAGTCCGTACTTGCGGTACATTCCGGGCATGTCCGCCCTCACCCTCACCCCGCGCGCCCTCTATGAAGAGGTGGCGGAGCTGCTGCGCCAGCGCATCTTCAACCGCGAGCTCGAGCCCGGCAGCTGGATCGATGAGCTCAAGCTGGCGGAGGAATATGGCATCAGCCGCACGCCGCTGCGCGAGGCGCTGAAGGTGCTGGCGGCGGAGGGCCTGGTCACGATGAAGGTGCGGCGCGGCGCCTATGTGACCGAGGTGTCCGAAAAAGACCTGGCCGACGTCTATCACCTGCTGAGCCTGCTCGAAAGCGATGCCGCCGGCGTGGTGGCTGAGCACGTTTCCGAGGCGCAGCTGGCCGAGTTGGAAGCGCTGCACGCCGAACTCGAAGCCGCTGCCGCCCCCGGCAAGGTGGACCGCGCCCACTTCTTCGCCATCAACGAGCGCTTCCACATGCGGCTGCTTGCCATCGCCGACAACCGATGGCGCGACCAGATGGTGGCCGACCTGCGCAAGGTGATGAAGCTCAACCGGCACAACTCGCTGTTGAAGTCGGGCCGCATCGCGGAATCGCTGAAGGAACACCGCGCGATCATGGCCGCGATCAAGGCGCGTGATCCCGCCGGCGCGATGGCGCGCATGCAGCAGCACTTCAAGAACGGGCTCGAAGCGGCGACCTGAAGCCCGATCAATCCGCGGGCGTTGCAGTACCGATGTCTGCGTTGATCTGCTGCACCGTCTCCAGCAGCTTCGGCGCGATGCGCGCAATCATCGTTTCGCGCGGCAGCAGGTAGGCCGGGCCTCCGCAGCTGACCGCATAGCGCTCGCCGCGCGGCCCGCGCAGCGAGAAGCCCAGGGCGTGGATGTGCGGATGCCATTCGCCGAAGGAGCTGCAGTAGCCGAGCCGCGCATGGTCTTCCAGGCCCGCCATGACGCGCGGCTCCAGCGCGGCCCAGTTCTCGCCGCTGGCCAATCGGATCTGGTCGAGCAGTTCGCGCTGCTCGGCCGCGGGCAGCGCCGCCAGGTAGGCCCGGCCGGCCGCCGAGGTGGCGATGGTCATGCGCGAGCCTACGTCGATGCGCGAGGTGATCAGCGCCGTGCGCGGCCGCAGCGAATCGATGATCAACATGTCGAGCTCGTCGCGCACGCCCGTGTGGACGCTGGCGCCGGCGAACTCGGCCAGCGCCGCGAGATGCGGCCGCGCCACGCCGCGCAGGTCGAAGTGGCGCAGGTAGCGATTGCTCATGTCCAAGAGCGCCGGCCCGAGGCTGAAGCGCTCGGTGTCGGGCGCCTGCCGCAGGTAGCCGCTGGTCACCAGGGTCGCCGCCAGGCGCGACACGGTCGGCTTGGGGATGCCGGTCGCGTCGGCCAGTTCACGGTTGCTCAAGGGCCCGGCCGCCTCACCGACCGCCTTCAACACGGCCAAGCCGCGCGCCAGGGCGCTCACCTCGGATCCAGCTCCGGATTCAGTCATGGGATTCACATTTTCTAAAACGATGTTTCATATTTTGATTGACTCGGTCGCCAGAGCCTATATTATTTCGGAACACCGTTCCATTAAATGAAGAGACATGACACCACGAGCGCACCTACCCAGCCGCCGCCATCTGCTCATGGCCGGCGGCCTGATCGCTGCCGGCCTCGGCATCAGCCTACCCGCGGCAGCCCAGGAGTTTCCCAAAGGCCCGGTCAAGATCATCATTCCCTTCGCGCCCGGCGGCCCGACCGACACGGTGGGCCGGCTGATCGCGCAGAAGCTGCAGGAGATCTGGGGCCAGCCGGTGATCGTCGACTACAAGCCCGGCGCGGGCACCGCGATCGGCGCGGACTTCGTCGCCAAGTCGACGCCCGATGGCCTGACCTTCGGCATGGTGAATTCGTCTTTCGCGGTCAATCCGTCGCTGCGCAAATCGCTGCCTTACGACACGGTCAAGGATCTCTCCGGCATCACGCAGATCGCGAACCTGCAGCTGGCCATCGTCGCGCGGCCCGATGCGCCCTTCAACACCCTGCCCGAACTCATCGCCTACGCCAAGAAGAACCCGGGCAAGCTGACCTACGGCACGCCGGGCGCCGGCAGCACCACGCACCTGGGCGCCGAGCTGCTCAAACGCGAAGCGGGCTTCGACATGCTGCACTCGCCCTTCAAAGGCAGCGCGCCGGCGCATACCGAACTCATGGGCGGGCGCATCGACATCGTGGTCGATCCCTTCCTCTCGATCCTTCCCTACGTGAAGGCCGGCCGCATGAAGATGATCGCGACGCTGGGCGAGAAGCGCGTCGAGGGCTTCGACTACCCGACCGTCGCCGAGACCCTGCCGGGCTTCCATGTGAACGCGCTGCTCGGCTTTGTCGCGCCGCACGCCACGCCGCGCGCCGTCGTGCAGAAGATCCAGGCCGATACCGAGAAGGTGCTGCGCAATCCCGAAATGCGCAAGCGCATCGAGGAACAGGGCATGGAGGTCGTCGCCTCCAAGCCCGAGCAATTCGATGCTTTCGTGCAGTCCGAAATGAAACGTTGGGCCCGCGTGATCGGCGAGGCCGGCATCCAGTCCGAATAGCCATGCCGCTCCAACTCAAGCCCCTTCATCCCCTCTTCGCCGCCGAAGCCAGCGGCATCGACATCACGCGGCCGCTGTCCGACACCGAGGTGCGGCAGATCAACGCCGCGATGAACGAATACGCCGTGCTGGTCTGGCGCGGCCAGCCGCTCAGCGGCCAGCAGCAGATCGATTTCGCCAAGTCCTTCGGGCCGCTCGACCTTGGGCTCAAGAAGGTCTTCAAGCGCCCCGAGCGGCTGGAAGACGAGCGCCTGATCGACATCTCCAATGTCGACGCGCAGGGCAATGTCGCGCGGCGCGACTCGCCCAAGAACCTGTCGAACTTCGCCAACCAGCTCTGGCACAGCGACAGCTCGTTCCAGAACCCGCGCGCCGCCTATTCGATGCTGCAAGCGCTGGTGCTGCCGAGCTGGGGCGGCAATACCGAGTTCGCCGACCTGCGCGCGGCCTACGATGCCTTGCCCGAGCGCACGCGAGCTGAAGTCGAGGGATTGAGCGCCGAGCACTACGCGCTGCACACGCGCATCCTGCTGGGCGATGAGGCCTACACCGACGACCAGAAGAAGGCGATCCCGCCGGCCGTGTGGCCCCTGGTGCAGACCCATCCGGGCTCGGGCCGCAAGCTGCTCTTCGTCGGTGTCCATGCGCGCGAGATCATCGGCTGGCCGACCGCCGAGGGCCGCATCTACCTGTCGGATCTGCTGGAGCACGCGACGCAGCGCGAGTTCGTCTACCGCCACCAGTGGCAGGTGGGCGACCTCGTGATGTGGGACAACCGCAGCACCCTGCACCGCGGCCGGCGCTACGACATCGCCGAGCGCCGCGAGCTGCGCCGCACCACCATCGAGGACGTGCCCGAAGCACGGCTGATGGCGGCCTGATCAGGCCGCCTGCGCCACCGGCTCGTGCGCGAGCGCAATCACGTCGTGCGGCGCCAGCGCCTTGAGCTTGTGGTCGCTCCACACCTGCCGCCAGCGGCGCGCACCAGCGAGACCGTTGCGCAGGCCCAGCATGTGGCGCGCGATGTTCGACCATGGCGTGCCGTGCTCGGCTGCCTCGCGCGCCATGTAGTCGCACATCTTGAGCTCGACCTCTTCGCGCGTGAGCGTGGAAGGCGTTTCCTTGTAGAAGACCGCGTCCCACTCGCTGAGCCACCACGGGTTGTGATAGGCCTCGCGCCCGATCATCACGCCGTCGAGCAGGCGCAAGTGCGCGTGCATCTGCGCGTTGTCGTCGAAGCCGCCGTTGATCGAGAAGACGAGCTCGGGAAAGTCATGCTTCAGCCGGTGCACGAGCTCGTAGCGCAGCGGCGGCACTTCGCGGTTCTGCTTGGGCGACAGACCCTTGAGCCAGGCGTTGCGCGCATGCACGATGAAGGTGCGGCAGCCCGCCTCGCTCACCGCGCCGACGAAATCGCGCACGAACTCGTAGCTCTCGGTCTTGTCGATGCCGATGCGGTGCTTGACGGTGACCGGCACCTTCACCACGTCGACCATGGCCTTCACGCAGTCAGCCACCAGCTGCGGCTCGTTCATCAGGCAGGCCCCGAAGGCGCCGCGCTGCACGCGCTCGCTCGGGCAGCCGCAATTGAGGTTGATCTCGTCGTAGCCCCAGTCCTCGCCGAGCCTGGCGCAATGCGCGAGATCGGCAGGCTCGCTGCCGCCGAGCTGCAGCGCGACCGGATGTTCCTCGGCGTTGAAACGAAGATGGCGCGGCACGTCGCCATGCACCAGCGCGCCTGTGGTCACCATCTCGGTGTAGAGCAAGGCGCGGCGCGTCAGCAGCCGGTGGAAGTAGCGGCAGTGACGGTCGGTCCAGTCCATCATTGGCGCCACGCTGACACGGCACGTCGGATAAGTAGTTGATTTCATAGCGAGAGCGTGGATTTTCCACGCATTCGCGGACCGGATGCGGTCGCTCTGGCTGGTCGCATGCCCCTGCGGGCACCCGCCATGTCTGTCCGGCTCAGCCGCTCGCCGCGCTCATCGGCGCGCGGCCTTTTTCGGTCACCCGCAGGACCACCGCGGGATCGTCGTACCGGTGCGGGCCCGATGGTCGGCGCATCGATGGCGGTCAGAGTTTCGGCTTGACGAAGCCTGCTCCGTTCTCGTCCGCGCCAGGCTCGCCTTCATCCGTGTGAGGATTCGCCGGCGCGTCGTTTGTCGGAAATTCCGGTTCGACCGGTAGCTGGATGGGATCGTCAGGTGGCAGTTTCGGATTGGTCATGACGGCTTGCTCCTATAGCCTAAAGCTACGTCAGAGTACGCGTGCAATCTGTAGGAAGGAGACGTGGATTGCGCGCGAGCCTGTCGGCGCAGGCTAGCGATTCATCGGCTTCAAGTCCGGAAAGCCTGTGGATCGGCTCGCCTGACGCGCATGCGCTGCCGCAAGACAGCCCTGAAAAGCCAGCACCGCGCGCGAAGGCTTGGGCGAACGACGCAGCACGCTGACGAAGCGGCAGGCGTAGTTGAAGCGCGCCGGCAGCACGGCCTTCATGAGGCCGCGCTGCTCGAAGGCCTGCGCATAGTGGTCCGGCAGGAAGCCGAGAAAGCGCCCGGAGAGGATCAGGGTCGCGATCGCCTCCTGGTCGAAGCCGGTGGCCTTGCGCGTGAGCTTCGCGCGATGGCTGAGCTGCATGTTGGGCGAGTGGTAGCCGAGCCCGGCGAAGTGATGCTCGCGCAGCCGCGCCCAGCTCAGCTTCGCGTGGCTGCTGTCGAAGAGCGGATGCCCCGCGCCGCAGTACAGCACCATCGTCTCGCCGAACAGGTCGGCGTAGACCAGGCTCTTCGACGTGCGGTGCGCCGGAATGATGCCGATCTGGAACTTGCCCTCCAGCACGCCCTGCTCGATGGCGCTGATCGACCCCACGTGCACGCTCAGGTTCACCTCGGGGGCGAGCTGCGTGAAGCGCGCGATGGCTTCGCTGATGCGCGCCTGCGGATTGCTCGCCGTCTTGTCGAACAGCGCCACCTCGAGCTGCCCGCCCATGCGGTTGTGGATGTCGTCGATGCTGCCGCGGAAGGCGTCCACCGAGGCGAGCAGGCGCAGCGTCTCGTCGTAGACGCGCTGCCCTTCGGCGGTGAGCGAGAAGCCGGCCCGCCCGCGCCGGCACAGCACCAGGCCGAGCCGGGTTTCGAGATCCTTCACATGCCGGCTCACGGTGGAGGTGCCGATGTTGAGCTCCAGCTCGGCGGCCGCCATGCCGCCGCACTCGACCACGCTCTTGAACACCTTCAGCAGGCGCAGGTCCATGTCGCTCAGCTGGCCGAGCACGGCGCGGCTCCTGGCGGCGCTTTCGCGCAACGCTTTTACTTGCATGGATCGTCAAGTGAAGATTGATATTGCGCCATTCTCCACACTGAAGGCGGTGCGAACAATCGACGCATTCCCATCACCTTCGGAAACGCCCATGAGCACTGCATCGACCGCCCTCGAACCGAACCCTGCCCCGCGCACCGACGCCGCCTGGCTCGACGCGCACTGGATGCCCTATACCGGCAACCGCAACTTCAAGGCCGACCCGCGCATGATCGTGGAGGCCAAGGGCGCCTATTTCACCGATGGCGACGGCCGCAAGATCTTCGACGGCCTCTCGGGCCTGTGGTGCTCGGGCCTGGGCCACGGCCGCCCCGAGATCACCGAGGCCGTGAGCCGCCAGATCGCCAAGCTCGACTACGCGCCGGCCTTCCAACACGGCCACCCGCTGTCCTTCGAGCTCGCCAACAAGCTCAAGGAACTGACGCCCGCCGGGCTCGACTACGTGTTCTTCACCGGCTCGGGTTCCGAGGCCGCAGACACCTCGCTCAAGATGGCGCGCGCCTACTGGCGCACCAAGGGCCTCGCGGGCAAGACGCGCCTGATCGGCCGCGAGAAGGGCTATCACGGCGTCAACTTCGGCGGCATCTCGGTCGGCGGCATCGGCGCCAACCGCAAGCTCTTCGGCCAGGGCGTGGAAGCGGCCCACCTGCCGCACACGCAGCTCGCATCCAACGCCTTCTCGCGCGGCATGCCCGAGCACGGCGCCGAACTGGCCGAACGCCTGCTCGATCTGATCGCGCTGCACGATGCATCGAACATCGCGGCCGTGATCGTCGAGCCCTTCGCGGGCTCGGCCGGCGTGGTGATCCCGCCGCGCGGCTACCTGCAGCGGCTGCGCGAGATCTGCACCGCCCACAACATCCTCTTGATCTTCGACGAGGTCATCACCGGCTTCGGCCGCTGCGGCGCGCTCACCGGCGCCGATGCCTTCGGCGTGGTGCCCGACATCATGAACGTGGCCAAGCAGGTCACCAACGGCGCGCAGCCGCTGGGCGCGGTGATCGCGAGCAAGGAGATCTACGACACCTTCATGGACGCCGGCGGCCCCGACTACATGCTCGAGTTTCCGCACGGCTACACCTACTCGGCGCATCCGGTAGCCTGCGCGGCCGGCATCGCCGCGCTCGACGTGCTGCAGAAGGAAGACATGCCCGGCCGCGCGAAGGCACTGGCGCCGCATTTCGAGAACGCCGTGCACAGCCTCAAGGGCAGCAAGCACGTGGCCGACATCCGCAACTTCGGCCTGGCCGCCGGCCTCACGATCGCTGCCTTGCCGGGCGAACCGGCACGCCGGCCCTACGAGATCGCGATGAACTGCTGGAAGAAGGGCTTCTACGTGCGCTACGGCGGCGACACCATCCAGCTCGCGCCGCCCTTCATCGCCGAGAAGGCCGAGATCGACCGCCTGGTCAATGCGCTGGGCGACGCGCTCGCAGAGACCGCCTGATCCGGCTCTTCTCGCTCAGGGCAGCACCACGGTGCCCTGAGCCCGCGCGATTCTCCGGTCCGCATCGCGCTGCAGCAGGAAGCGCTCGGCCACCAGGCTGTTGGCCGCGCCGGTCACCGCGGCCACGAAACCGGCCTGGTTGCCGTACAGCGATTCGATCGATGGCCGCGTGTCGCCGGCCGCGATGCGCGCCGCCTCGGTCTTGTGGAAGGGGATGAAGCTGCCCGACAGGTTCAGCAGATCGACGATGCCGGGCGTGGCCACATAGTTGAACTCGAGGCTGGTGCCGAGCGGCGCCTGCACGTCGACGCCACGGATGCCGGCCTTGGTAAGACCGGTGCCCGAGTCGACCTGCGGCACCAGGATCGCGTAGTCCTTGCCCATGTACGACGGCGGTACCACCGTCGGGATGCCGGACTCGTCCTGCGGCCTGTACTGCGGGCCGTAGTCGAGCAGCGGAAAGCCGTTGTAGCGCGCCAGGTAGTTGAAGGCCGGAATCACCGTCGGCGCGCCGCCGCCCGCGAGCGGCCAGGTGGTGCCCGCGATGGTCGGGAACACCAGCTGGTCGGGCCGCACCAGCGTGCCGTCGGCGACTTTCGGCACCTGGCTGTCGGGCGGCGCGAGGTTCTTGACGATCCAATCCTCCAAGTCGATGAACAAGGCGCGGAAGGTATCGGCGTGGTCCGTCATCGAGCCGATCGGATACACCGCCGACGTCGGACTGAAATTGATCCCGGTCGCCAGGCTTCCCGTGCCGCTGCCGTGCTGCGTGCTCGCGTAGTAGTAGATGCGCGCATTGGCCGGCTGGACGAGGTCCGAGGCACCCAGGGCATCGGTCAGCACCGGCGAGCCTTGCAGCTGCCAGAACTCCGTGCCCGAGAGGCCGAGGAAGAATTTCGGACAGGTGGCGGTCTCGGTGCAGCGCTTCATCACGCCGCCCGTGCGGCCCGAGATCGCGTCGGCATAGTCGGCCGCCAGGCCCCTCGGCGCGGTCTGGCCGAAGGCGCGGTGGTCGGTGCGCAAGCCCCCGCCGCCGCCCGGCACCGCGAAGCGCGTGTTGATGTTGGTCTGGCGCGCCGCGACATGCGCGTAGATGCCCTCGAAGACCTGTCCGCCGTCCAGCCGCTGATTGAAGCCCAGGTGCAGGAAGGTCTTCATCGCATTGCCCGATTGCGAGGTGCCCTGCCCGATCGCATGGAGGATCTTGCCGGCGATCGGATTCGGGGTGCCGGCCGAATCGGCCTGCTGGGTCCTGAAAAAGGCGATCGTGTCGCGCAGCGCCGCGAGGCCGACGCCCATCACCTTGGGATCCTTCGCGACGTACTGGAGCTCGTACAACATGTTCGGCTGGAAACCGCCCTTCAGGCAGATGCGCGCGGGATCCGCCTGGCCGGGGAATGGGTTGTCGGTGGCGTTGCAGCTTGCGAACTTCCAGTCCGCGGCGGGGATCGCGATCCGCGGGTCGGTCTCGTTCACGCGGCGAGTCAGCAGATAGCCGGTTTGCGTGTTGTCGAGGCTCGCGGGCGCATACGGAATCATCGTGCCGTTGAACACGCCGCCGGGCAGGCTGAGCGAAGGCGCGGCTGCCGAGGTCAGCAGCTCGGTCGCGTAGGGCCCCGTGATCGACGAACCGTCCTTGTTCTTCGCGACCGGGACCGTGACCGTCAAACGCTGCGGCGAGCTCTTCGGAACGTCGCCTTGCCAGGCCGAGAACATCCACACGTAGCCGCGCTCGAAGAACACCGCATCGCTGGGATTGGCCGTGAGATTCGGCATCGTCAGGATGTTGCCGCGGTTCGGCGCGTCGTATCGCAGCACGCCGCTGGCCTTGCTCATGTCCTTGGGCTTGAGCATCACGAAATCGGCGCTGTACTCGACCATGCCGCGCGCATTGACCGGCGCGAGATCCAGGTCCTGGATCACGGCATTCTTCGGGGCCTTCGGATCGACTTCGCCGCTGATCGTGCCGGTGAGCTGCTCGTAGCTGCCGACGCTGCCGAAGCTGCCCGGCATGTCGGTGGTGGCGCTGATCGTCAGCTTCATCTGCGGCGCCGCGGGTGCGGACGCCGGCGGCGCAACGATGCCGCCGCCACCGCCACCGCAGGCCAGTGTCATCAGTGCCGCAAGCACGGCTGCGCACAGGACGCGGCAGCGTCCCTCGTTTCTAGTCTGCATTTTTGTCTCCTCGGCTGTCTCTTCGGACAGCGATGCTTACTCGGCCTCGATGCCCGCCGCCTTGACGATGCGGCCCCATTTCTGCGACTCGGCGGCCTGGAACTTCGCCAGCTCCTCGGGCGAGGTGGTGAACACCTCGGTGCCGCTCGGCTCGTAGAAGGAGGTCTTCGCAGCTTCGCTCTTCGCCGCCTTCACCAGCAGTTCGTTGAGCCGCTTGACCACCGCCGGCGGGGTCTTCGCGGGCGCGTAGGCCGCGAACCAGTAGCCCATCTCGTAGCCCTTGACGCCGGCCTCGGCGATGGTCGGAACCTCCGGCGCCAGCGGCGAGCGCTGCGCGCCCGAAACGCCGAGCGCGCGCAGCTTGCCGGCCTTGACCTGCGGCAAGCCGGTCGCGGTGTCGGTGATCATCATGTCGATCTGGCCGCCCAGGAGATCGGTCACCGCGAGCGGATTGCTCTTGTAGGGCACGTGCAGCAGCTTGATGCCGGCCAGCTGCTGCAGCAGCTCGCCCGCCATCCGGCTCGAGGAGCTGCCGCTGCCGAAACTCAGCTTGCCGGGCTCCTTCTTCGCGAGCGCGACGAACTCGGCCACCGTCTTGGCCGGCGAGTTCGGATTCACCACCATGATCTGTCCGCCCTTGCCCAAAGCGGCGACTGGGCTGAAGTCCTTTACCGGGTCGTAGGGCAGCTTCTTGAACAGATGCTCGTTGGCGGCATGCGTGGTGTTGGTGGTGATCAGCACCGTGTAGCCGTCGGCCGGCGCCTTCGCGACCTGCTGCGAGGCGATGAAGCCGCTGGCGCCGGCCTTGTTGTCGATCACTACCGGTTGCTTGGTTTCAACCGTCACCCCGTTGCCGAGCGCACGCGCGATCTGGTCGGTCGCGCTGCCCGCGGCGAAAGGCACGACGAAGGTGATGGGCTTGTCGGGATAGGTCTGCGCCGCTGCGACGCCGGCGGCCAGCAGCGCGGCCAAGGCCAGCGTCGGGGATCGAAAGCGAATCATGATGTTGTGTCTCCTGGACGAATGAACGAATGGGAAAGTCAGGTGCCAGGCGGGCCGACCAGGCGATGTGCGAGCGAGGCAGGCACCTCGACGGACATGTCCAGCAACAGGAAGGACAGCGCCTTGCCGTGCGCATCGAGGTTCAGCGCATCGTTGACGCCGCCGTCCAGCACGTCGTCGAGCACGAAGTTCATCGCGTGCAGCTTCGGCAGCAGAAAGCGCTGCACGCGGCTCGGTTGCCTGTGGCCGAACTGCGCGGCCACGGCCTCGGGCGTGAGCTGTGCCACCAGCAAGGGATAGAGCTCCGGATGCCAGGCGATCACGCTTATGTTGGAGCGGTTGCCCTTGTCGCCGGTGCGGCCGTGGGCGGCGCGGAAGAGCGCGACCTTGTGCACTTGCGTCATGCCGCCTCCACGATCTCGAAGCGCACCGGCACCAGCGCCCGCGGCAACAGGCACGAGCGCGTGTTGAGCCGCGGCGTGAGCGCCGTGCGCACGCCGCCGCCTCCGGCCGGGCCGCAGGTGTAGAGCGCCATCACCTCGCGCGTGAGCCGCTCGGCTTCGCCGCGGTCCTCGTGCGTGGCGGCCACGCGCAGCCGCACGTCGCGCGCGCCGCTCTCGGGCAGCGCATCGAGCATGCAGCCGGCGTCGTCCGCGAAGATGCTGATCGCGCCGATCAAGTCGACCCGCAGCGCGAGGCCCGCGAGCCGCTTGCGCAGGATGTCGGCGGCCAGCCGCGCCCGCGCCTCGGCGCGTGCGCCGGCGTAGGAGATCTCGCCTTCGGCCAGCCAACCGCCCTCGTAGCAGACGTTGACCTTGTAGTCGGCAGGCCGCGCATGGCCGCGCACGCCGTCCAGCGCGACGCGGTCGAGCCCGGCGGCGCTCACCTCGGCTTCGCCGATGTCGGCCACCACGTCGGGCGTCAGGTAGGCGGCCGGGTCGTGCACCTCGTAGAGCAGTTGCTCCTTCACCGTCGCCTCGCTGAGCAGGCCGCCCGTGGCATCGGCCTTGCCGATAACGCAGCGGCCCTCGCCGTCGATCTCGGCGACGGGGAAGCCGATCGCCTCCAGGCCCGGCACGTCCTTGTATCCAGGATCGGCGAAGTAGCCGCCGCAGACCTGGGCGCCGCATTCGAGCAGATGGCCGGCCATGGTGGCGCGTGCAAGCCGGTCCCAGTCGTCGGCACGCCAGCCGAAGTGCGACATCGCCGGGCCCACCGTCAGCGACGGGTCGGCGACGCGCCCGCACACCACGATCTGCGCGCCGGCATCGAGCGCGGCGGCGATCGGTTCGGCGCCGATGTAGGCGTTGGCGCTGACCAGGCGCATGCGGTCCATCTCCGCGCCCAGCTGTTGGCGCAGCAGCGCGCGCTGTGCGGGCGCCGACAGGTCGTCGCCCTCCACCACCGCAATGCGCGGCGCGGGAGTGCCGAGCTCGCGCGCCATGCGGGCGATATGGCGGGCGGCCGCACGCGGGTTCGCCGCACCGAAGTTGCTGACGATGCGAATGCCGTGCGCCAGGCAGCGCGCAAGCACCGGGCGCAGCATCGCGTCGAGCAGCGGCTCGTAACCCGCTTCGGGATCGGCGCGCCGGCGCAGCTGCGCCAGCGCCAGCGTTCGCTCGGCCAGGGTTTCGAAGATCAGGAAAGCGCGCTGCTCCGCGGGGCCGTGCTGCAGGCGCGCGATCAGCGTGTCCACCACCGGTCCGGCGGCATCGGTGCGGTCGCCCGAAAAGCCGGCCGCACAGCCGACCAGCAAGGGGAAAGCGGGCAAGTTGCTCATGTCTCCGATCTCGTAATGCGGTGAATGTAGATTTTTTGATCTCATCCGTACAATCGAAAGTTTGGATGGATTCATTCACCAATCGAATCAATGGTATCCCCAGACCTTTCCGCCCGCCAGCTGCGCGCCTTTCTCGCGCTTGCCGATCTGCGCCACTTCACGCGGGCTGCAGAGGCCTGCCATCTCTCCCAGCCGGCCTTCAGCACCCTGGTCCGCGCGCTCGAGGAATCGGTGGGCACGCGCCTGTTCGACCGCAACACGCGCAGCGTTCAGCTCACGCCCGAGGGCCGGCTGTTCGAGCCCTCGGCGCGCCGCCTGCTCGCCGACATGGGCCGTGCGCTCGGCGACCTAGGCGATCACGTGGAGCGGCGCAAGGGGCGCGTACATGTCGCGGCGCTGCCCTCGCTCGCGGCCGGCTGGCTGCCGGCGCTGTTCGCGGAGTTCCACCAAACCTGGCCGGGCATCGAGCTGGTCTTGAGCGACCAGCTGTCCGATGCCTGTATCGACCTGGTGCGCGGCGGCCAGGCCGATTTCGCGCTGGCTTCGGGCGGCACACGCGTCGCGGATGCGGCCGAGCTGCGCATGCGCGTTCTGTGCACCGATCGCTTTCACCTCGTGTGCCGAGCCGATCACCCGCTGGCCTCCGAGCCGCGGCTCACGCTGCGCAAGCTGGCGCCCTGGCCCTTCATTCACATGACGCGCAACAGCAGCGTGCGGCAGGCGCTCGAGGCGGCGCTGCATCCGCTGGCCATGAACACCGTGCTCGAGGTCGAGCAGCTCGCCACCGTGATGGGCATGGTCGAGGCCGGCCTCGGCATCAGCGTCGTCCCGACGCTCACGCTCTACCAGTTCCGGCGCGAGACAATCGCGACCCGGCCGCTTCCGATGCCCCAGCTCACGCGCAGGATCTACCTCGTGCAGCGCCGCGAGGGCAGCCTGTCCGCGGCTGCACAGGCGCTGCACGACATGGTGGTGGCGCGCCTGGGGTCGCTGTCGGTCTAGCAAGGCGATCTCTTTCTACAACGGCCTACGCAAACGCCAGGCAGAAGGCGCTAGGTTTCTTTCATGGACCCCTGGCAACCGAACTTCAGCTGGATCACCGAGCTGCTCGCCGTCGGCGGCAGCTTCCCTTACGACTTCGCGGAGCAGCTCGCGCGCGAGCATCGCATCCAGGCCGTGATCGACCTGCGCGGCGAAGCGATCCCCGATCCGCACGTGCTGCGCCGGCACGGCATCGCGCTGCTGCACCTGCCCACCGAGGACATGTGCGGCGTACGGATGGCGGACGTCGAGCACGGCATCCGCTTCGCGAACGAGTTCCTCGACGTGGGGCAGCGCGTGCTCATCCATTGCGAATACGGCATCGGCCGTTCGGCCACGCTGGCGCTGTGCCTGCTGGTGCACCGCGGCCATGCGCCGCTCGAGGCGCTCGAACTGATAAAGAAACAGCGCCCCGTCGTGGCGCCCTCGCCGCCGCAGTTCGCCTGCTGGACGGCGTGGCTCGACGACTATCGCTTCTCCCGTGACGACGTCGACTGGACATTGCCGAGCTTCGACGATTTCAAGACGCTGGCCTACGGCCGTCGGCCACGCTGACAGGCAAAAAAAGGCCCGCACGAAGCGGGCCGAATGATTGCAGTCAGCAATCCCCCAGAGAACCTGGGTCGCAGTGTCGGCGCAAACGGCCCGAGCACCGCGTGAAGGATTCGGCAAAAACCGCGGGCATCGATGCTGGCGGCCGGTTCGGCCGCGCAGCTGCGGAATTTTTCTCGCTCAAGCGATCCTCAAGGCAGGCGCAGCACGGCCATGCGGCGCACCGTCCAGCGCCGCAGCCAGGTCCTTCCGGTAGCTGCGGATGCTCTCGTCCTTGATGTGGCCGTAGCCGCGGATCTTCTCCGCCAGGCCGGCAATGCGTGCCGCGTCCGCCAGCCGATCCGCGCTCAAGCCCTCGAGCAGGCGCTCCACGAGTTGGCGGTACTCGGCGATCAGCTGCCGCTCCTGCCTGCGTTCCGCCGTGTAGCCGAAGGGATCGAAAGGCGTGCCGCGCAGCCGGCGCAGCGCGCCGAGTCCCTTGAACATCGCCAGCATCCATTGCCCGTAGGCGCGCTTCGTCGGCACGCCCTGCGCATTCCGCTTCGCGAACCAGGTCGGCGCGAGATTGAACTGAAGCTGGAAATCGCCTTCGAACTGCGCGCGCAGATCGGCCAGGAACTCCGGTCGCGTGTACAGGCGCGCCACCTCGTACTCGTCCTTGTAGGCCATGAGCTTGAAGAGGTTGCGGGCCACGGCGTCCGTGAGGCGCAGCTTCCGGGCCTCGGGCGCGGCCGCGCGCTCGGCGGCCTCGACCCGCCGCACGAAATCCAGGTAGCGCTTCGCATACGACGCGCTCTGGTAGTCCTCGAGAAAGCGCACGCGGGTCTCGATGAGCTTCTCCAGGCCTTGCGGCCGCATCAGTTGCACCACGGTCCCTTCGCGGCCCGACAGCTTCGCCTTCCAGGCCGGATCGTGTGCCGCCAGGCGCCCGGCGGCAAAGGCCTTCTTGTTGGCCTCGACCGCGACGCCGTTAAGTTCGACGGCCCGCATCAGCGCATCGAGCCCGATCGGCACGCCGCCGCGTTGCCAGGCAAAGCCGAGCAGCAGCATGTTGGCGCCGATCGCATCGCCGAGCAGGGCCTTGGCAGCGTCGTGCGCATCGAGGGCCTGGACCTGGGCTTCGCCGGCAGCCGCCCGGAACTTCTGCAGCAGGGCTTCGTGACGGAAAGGCAAGTCCGGCGAACGCGTGAACTCGGCCAGGGTCTGCAGGTGGGAGTTGACGATGATCTGGGTGCCGCCCTCCTTCACCGTGCCCAGCACGTCGGGCAGCGCCCCCACCACCATGTCGGCCACGATCAACGTGCGCGCGCGCTGCGGCTGCACTCGCACCGCATGCAGCAGCGAAGGCCGGCCGGCGATCCGGATATGGCTCACGACCGAGCCGCCCTTCTGCGCCAGCGCGGTGAAGTCCAGCACGGAGGCGCCCTTGCCCTCCAGGTGCGCCGCCATCGTAACCAGCGCGCCGACGGTGATCACGCCCGTGCCGCCGACGCCGGCGACCAGCATGTCGAAAGGCCTGTCGACCTCCGGCAGCACGGGCAGCGGCAGCGCCCCGGCGAGCGCATGCAGGTCCGGCGCGGGCGACAGGGCCGTGCTGCTCTTGCGCACCTCGCCGCCGAGCACCGTCACGAAGCTCGGGCAGAAGCCTTCGGCGCAGGAATAGTCCTTGTTGCAGCTCGACTGCTCGATCTGCCGCTTGCGTCCGAACTCGGTTTCGAGCGGCGCGACCGAGAAGCAGTTGGACTGCACGCCGCAATCGCCGCAGCCTTCGCACACCGCGGCGTTGATGAACATGCGCTTGGCCGGATCGGGGTAGGTCTTCTTCTTGCGCCGGCGCCGCTTCTCTGCCGCGCAGGTCTGGTCGTAGACCAGCACCGTGACGCCGGCGATCTCGCGCAGCTCGCGCTGGACCGCGTCCATGTCGCGCCTGTGATGCACCTGCACGCCTTCTTCCAGCCGCACGCCGCGATAGGCCTCGGGGTCATCGGTGACCACCACGACCCGCTTCGCACCTTCGCTCGCCACCTGGGTGCAGATCTGCGGCACGGAGATGCTGCCGTCGACCGGCTGGCCGCCGGTCATCGCGACCGCGTCGTTGAACAGGATCTTGTAGGTGATGTTCGCGCCGCTCGCGACCGCCTGGCGCAGCGCCAGGTAGCCCGAATGGAAATACGTGCCCTCGCCCATGTTCTGGAAGATGTGCGGCATCGCGGTGAAGGGCGCATGGCCCAGCCAGTCGGCGCCCTCGCCGCCCATCTGCGTCAAGCCGCTGGTGCTGCGGTCCATCCAGCTCGCCATGTAGTGGCACCCGACGCCGGCAAGGGCCCTGCTTCCTTCCGGCACCTTGGTCGACGAGCTGTGCGGGCAGCCCGAGCAGAAGTAAGGCAGCCGGCGCATGCCGTCCGACTCGTTCGACAGCAGGGCGGGCTTCGCGAACAGGCCGGCGTCGATGCGCTCGGCGAGAGGGTCTTCGATCGATGCGAGCCAGGCGCGCAGGGCCGAGGCGATCGATGCCGGGCCCAGCTGCCCCACCCACGTCAGAAGCGGCTGGCCGGCCAGATCGTGCTTGCCGCAGACCGTGGGGCGTTGCGCCTGGTTGAACACCAGTTCCTTGAGCTGCTGCTCGACCACCGAAGCCTTCTCCTCGATGACCAGCACGTGGCGCAGGCCGGCGCAGAAGTCCTGCGCACGCTGCGATTCGAGCGGGAAGCACAGGCCCGGCTTGTAGATGCGCAGCCCGATGCGCTGCAACTCGGCTTCGTCGATGCGAGAGCGCTGCAGCACTTCCATCAGGTCATGGAAGGACTTGCCGACCACCACGATGCCAGCCGCCGCATCGGGCGCCGGCGCCACCAGCCGATCGATCGAGTTCAGCCGCGCGAAGGCCTTCAGCGCCTCCAGCCTCGCAGCCAGGCGCACTTCGATGGCGGGCGTCAGGAAGTCGTCGCTGCGGTAGGCCCGCGCCTCGGCGGCGCCGGGCGACTCGTCGGGCGCGCTGAACTCGGGCAGCGGCGCCACCTCGATCGAGCGCCCGCTCTCCACCGTTTCCGAGATGGCCTTGAACGCGACCCAGAGGCCGGCGTGCCGCGATGCGGCCCAGCCCCACAGCCCGAAGGCGTCGTACTCGTCAACCGAGGCTGGATGGACGATCGGCATGCCCCATCCCATCAGCGACAGCTCGCTCGCATTCGGGATCGAGGACGAGACGGCCGCATGATCGTCGCCGACCACCACCAGCACGCCGCCCTGGCGCGTCGTGCCCGCTGCATTGCCGTGGCGCAGCGCATCGCCGGCCCGGTCGAGTCCGGGGCCCTTGCCGTACCACATGCCGAAGACGCCGTCGAAGCTGCGCTTTGCATCGGCACCCACCTGCTGGGTGCCCATCAGCGCCGTGGCGGCCAGGTCCTCGTTGATGGCGGGCAGGAAGCGGATGTCGTGCGCCTTCAGATCGGCCTCTGCGCGCCAGAGCTCGACGTCCAGGCCGGCGAGCGGCGAGCCGCGGTAGCCGCTCACGAAGCCGGCCGTCTTCAGGCCGTGCGCTTCGTCCCATTTGCGCTGCAGGAGCAGGAGCCGCACCAGCGCCTGCGTGCCGGTCAGGAACACGCGTCCCTGAAGCGCGCTGCGGTTGTCGGCGAGCCGGTAGCTCGTTGCCGGAACCGGCTCGGGGTCGCGTTTCATGTCGTCGTTCATCGTGCGCAAAAACAAATAGTAGTCTTGCGGCGCGTCAGCGGCATGGCTTCGCCGCGGAGCCGTTTTTTTGACTTGACATTCGCGACAAAGGCCCGAATTGCTCAGGAATGGCAGGCCGCCCCGTCGGCCGCTACGATGTCCGGTCTGCCCGTGTCCCTCAACGCCTTCCACCCCGCCGTCAGCGGCTGGTTCAGCCGCAGCTTCGCTGCGCCCACCGAGGCGCAGGCGGCGGCGTGGCCCGCGATCCGTGCGGGCCGCCATACGCTGGTCGCCGCGCCGACCGGATCGGGCAAGACCCTGACGGCCTTCCTCGCCGCGCTGGATGGACTGGTGCGCCAGGGCTTGAAGCCCGACGGGCTTGCCGATGAAACCACTGTGGTCTACGTCTCGCCGCTGAAGGCGCTGTCCAACGACATTCACCTGAACCTGGAAACGCCGCTGGCGGGCATCCGCGCCGAGCTGACCGCGCTGGGCCTGCCGGACGTCGACATCCGCAGCGCCGTGCGCACCGGCGATACGGCGCCCAGGGATCGCCAGCAGAACCTGCGCAAGCCGCCGCACATCCTGGTCACAACGCCGGAGTCGCTCTACGTGCTGCTGGGCTCGGCATCGGGCCGCAAGATGCTGTCGACCGTGCACACCGTGATCGTCGACGAGATCCATGCGATCGCGGCCAGCAAGCGCGGCAGCCATCTGTCGTTGTCGCTCGAAAGGCTGCAATCGCTCTGCGAGAAGCCGCTGACGCGCATCGGCTTGTCCGCCACGCAGAAGCCGATCGACGAGGTCGCGCGCTTCCTGGTGGGTGCCGGTGCGGTGACCGATGGCGTTGCGGATTGCGAGATCGTCGATATCGGCTACGCCAAGGAGCGCGATCTCGCGCTCGAGCTGCCGCCCGTGCCGCTCGGCGCGGTGATGTCGAACGAGCAGTGGGAACAGGTCTATTCGCGCGTCGCCGAGCTGGTGCACCTGCACAGCACGACGCTGGTCTTCGTCAACACCCGGCGCATGGCCGAACGTGCGGCGCGGCATCTGGGCGAGCGCCTCGGGAAGGAAGCGGTGGCGGCCCATCACGGCAGCCTCGCGAAGGAGGCGCGCCTCGACGCGGAGCAGCGCCTCAAACGCGGCGAGCTGAAGGTGCTGGTGGCGACCGCCTCCCTGGAGCTGGGCCTGGACATCGGCGATGTCGACCTGGTGTGCCAGCTGGGCTCGCCCCGATCGATCGCCACCTTTCTGCAGCGCGCAGGGCGCTCGGGCCACGCGGTGGGCGGCACGCCCAAGGCGCGCCTGTTTCCGCAGTCGCGCGACGAGCTGGTCGAGTGTGCGGCCCTGCTCGACTGCATCCGCCGCGGCGAGCTCGATGCCTTGCACGTGCTGCATGCGCCCCTCGACGTGCTGGCGCAGCAGATCGTGGCCGAGACCGCGAGCCGCGAATGGGACGAGGATGAATTGTTCGCGTTGCTGCGCCGCGCCTGGCCCTATGCGCAGCTGAAGCGCGAAGACTACGTCGCCGTGGTGCGCATGCTGTCCGAGGGCTTCGCCACCCGCAACGGACCGCGCGCCGGCTATGTGCATCGCGACGCGGTCCATCACCGCCTGCGCGAACGCAAGGGCGCGCGCCTGACCGCCCTCACCTCCGGCGGCACCATTCCCGAGACTGGCGACTACAGCGTGGTGCTCGAACCGCAGGCCCACAAGATCGGCACCGTGAACGAGGATTTCGCGGTCGAGAGCCTGGCCGGCGACGTGTTCCAGCTCGGCAATACCAGCTACCGCATCCTGCGCATCGAGCCGGGCCGCGTGCGCGTGGAAGATGCACATGGCGCGGCGCCCAATATCCCGTTCTGGCTCGGCGAGGCGCCGGGGCGCAGCGATGAGCTCTCCTTCGGCGTCTCGCGGCTGCGCGACGAAATCGGACAGCAGATCGCCGCGAAGGGCGCCGAGGCCGCGGTGCGCCGGCTGGCGCGCGACGTGGGACTGCACGAGGAAGCCGCACGCCAGATCGTCGACCACCTCGCGCGCACCGTGGCCGCGCTGGGCGCGGTGCCGACGCAGGATCGGATCGTGATCGAGCGCTTCTTCGACGAATCGGGCGGCATGCAGCTGGTCATCCATTCGCCGTATGGAAGCCGTCTCAACCGCGCGTGGGGCCTGGCCCTGCGCAAGCGCTTCTGCCGCAAGTTCAACTTCGAGCTGCAGGCCGCGGCGACCGAGGACGCGATCGTGCTCTCGCTGTCCACCAGCCACAGCTTTCCGCTGCCGGAAGTGGCCCGCTACCTGCACTCGGCCACGGCGCTGGACGTGCTGGTGCAGGCCCTGCTGGACGCGCCGCTCTTCGGCGTGCGCTGGCGCTGGAATGCGACCACCGCGCTCGCGCTGCCGCGCTTCATCGGCGGCCGCAAGGTGGCGCCGCAGCTGCAGCGCATGAAGTCCGAAGACCTGCTGGCGTCCGTGTTCCCGGACCAGGTCGCCTGCGCCGAGAACCTCGCGGGCGAGCGCGAGATCCCCGACCACCCGCTGGTCGCGCAGACCCTGGACGACTGCCTGCACGAGGCCATGGATGCCGAGGGCTGGCTGCGCCTGCTGCGTCGCATCGAAGCGGGCGAAGTGACGGTCGACGCACGCGATCTTCCCGCGCCCTCGCCGCTCGCCGCGGAAGTCCTGAACGCACGGCCCTACGCCTACCTCGACGATGCGCCGCTGGAAGAGCGCCGCACCCAGGCCGTGCAAAGCCGCCGCTACACCGATCCGGAGAGCGCGGACGATATGGGCCGGCTCGACCCGGAGGCCATCGACAGCGTGCGCCAGGAAGCCTGGCCCGGCCCTCGCAGCCCCGACGAGATGCATGAAGCACTGAGCGGGCTCGGCGTCGTCAACGACGAGGACCTGGCCCGCGACGCGAACTGGAAGACATGGCTCGAGGCGCTCGCCGGCGCAGGCCGCGCGACGCGCCTGTCGCCGGGCCTGTGGGTCGCGGCAGAGCGCCTCGCGCCGGCCCAGGCGCTGTATCCCGGCGCCGCGATGCAGCCGCTCATCGAGGCACCTGCCGAATATGCGCAGGCCTCCGGGAGCCGCGACGAACTGCTGCGCGAGCTGCTGCAATCGCGCCTGGCCGGGCTGGGCCCGGTCTCGGCGAACGAACTGGCGCAGCAGCTGCGGCTGCCGCTCTCCGATGTCGAAGCCGCGCTGCTGGGCTTGCAGAGCGAAGGCCAGGTATTGCAAGGGCGCTTCACGCCCCAAGCCGACGGCCCCGAGTGGTGCGAGCGGCATCTGCTGGCACGCATCCACCGCTACACGCTCAAGCGCCTGCGGCGCGAGATCGAACCGGTCGAGCCGCGCGACTTCGCGCGCTTCCTGTTCGAATGGCAGCACGTCGGTGCGGCCGCCCGTGTCAGCGGCCCGGAAGCCCTGGCCGGTGTGCTGGCCCAGCTTGAAGGCTACGAAGCGCCGGCCGCGCTGTGGGAGGCCGAGCTGCTGCCGGCGCGCGTCAACGACTACGCCAGCGCCTGGCTCGACGACCTGTGCACGGCGGGGCGTGTGCTGTGGACGCGGCTGCGGCCGTCCGCCAACGAGGGCCGCGTGGCGGGCGGTGCCGGCCAGTCGCTGCGCGCCACCCCGATCCTCCTGCTGCCGCGGCGCAGCGCGGCGCTCTGGAACGGGCTCGCGCCGGCACCGGTCGACGACGCGGGATTGGGTTCGCGCGCGCAACGCGTGGCCGCCTGGCTGGCGGCCACCGGCGCGTCCTTCTTCGACGAGATCGCCGAGGGCGCACGCCTGCTCGGCACCGAGCTGGAAGATGCGTTGAGCGAACTGGTCGCGCGCGGCCGCGTGCGCTGCGACAGCTATGCCGGCCTGCGTGCCCTGCTGGTGCCGGCCTCGAGGCGTTCATCGACGCACGCGCAGCAGCAGCGCCGGCGCCGCGCCGCGCTGTTCGGCATCGAGGATGCGGGCCGCTGGCTGCTGACGCGGCAACCGGGCTTGGCGACGACCGAAGAGACGCCGCACACTCACGCACCCGAATCGATCGAACAGGTCGCGCGTGTGCTGCTGCGCCGCTATGGCGTGGTGTGCTGGAGCGTGCTCGAGCGCGAGGCCGCCTGGCTGCCGCCGTGGCGCGACCTGGTGCGCACCTACCGCCGGCTCGAAGCGCGCGGCGAGATCCGCGGCGGCCGCTTCATCGCGGGCCTGTCCGGTGAGCAGTTCGCGCTGCCCGAGGCCATCGGGCTCATGCGCCAGATGCGGCGCCGGCCGCCCGACGACAGCCTGGTCTGCCTGTCGGCCTCGGATCCCGCCAACCTGCTCGGCACGGTCGTTCCGGGCACCAGGATTCCGCGGGTCGCGGGCTCACGCGTGCTGTACCGCGATGGCGTTCCGATCGCGACCAGCGTCGCGGACCAGATCGAGATCCTCGTGCCCATGAGCGCGGCGGAAGAGAACGCGGCGCGACGCGAGCTTTCGCTGTCGCCGGCACTGCGCTCGGCGCGCGCGGCAACTGCGGCCTCGGCCTGAAACCCGCGCCTGGGTCTCACCTCAGCTTCCTGTCCTCCTGCTTCGCCTCGGCCATCGCTTCGGGTTCCAGTTCCTCCGCAGAGCGGTTGAGGTGAATGAACACACCCCAGCCGGCGAGCAACAGGGCAATGGAGCCGAGCACCCCCGCCGCATAGAGCAGCTGCGCCGGATCGTCGTGCGCCCTGAAGGTGGCGACGAGCCCTTCGACCGCGACCGCCACCACGATGACCACCATGAAGCGCGACAGGAAGCGGCGCACGCGCGTCGGCGCGCTGATGTGCGCGTCGCGGATGACTTCTTCCTCGGCGATGGTCTGCGAGATCTGCAATGCGACCACCGCGGCCGCCAGCAGCCCGACGGCCTCGATGATCGCCTCCGCCGCGGCCCGGTCGAAGCCGCCGCGGATGGCGAGCCAGCCGGAGCGGGTCGAGATGGCGATGAGCGCCAGCGCGGCGCAGGCGAACAGCAGGGCCATGAACGCATGGATCGTCGAATAGAGACGCGAGAGCAGTTTCATGGGATCAGCTCGGCACATAGGGCAGATCGAGCACCACCCAGGCCGGCGCGTGATCGCTGGCCCCGGCACGGCCGCGCACCTCGCGATCCACGTTCGCATCGATCAGCAATGGCGCGAGCTCGTCATTGAGCAGCAGGTGGTCGATGCGCAGGCCCGCGTTGCGCGGCCAGCGGTTGCGCCAGTAGTCCCAGTAGGTGTAGATCGCCTCGTTCGGATGTCGCGCGCGGATCGCATCGGTCCAGCCCTGCTTCAAGAGCCGCGCGAAGGCGGCGCGGGCCTCCGGTTGCAGCAGCGCATCGTCGCGCCACGAAGCGGGGTTGTAGATGTCGGCGTCGGTGGGCACGACGTTGAAGTCGCCCGCCAGCACCACGGGCAGCCCGCACGCATAGAGCTTTCGCGCGTGCGCTTCGAGCCTCCCGAACCATTCGAGCTTGTAGTCGAACTTCGGCCCTGGCTGCGGATTGCCGTTGGGCAGGTAAAGGCAGCCGACGGCCACGCCGCCGACCACCGCTTCGAGATACCGGCTCTGGCTGTCTTCGGAATTGCCGTCCAGGCCGCGGCCGGTTTCAAGCGGCTCGGCACCGCGCGCAAGGATGGCCACGCCGTTCCACGAGCGCTGGCCATGGAACACAACGCCGTAGCCGACTTCGCGAATCGCAGCCGCCGGAAAATTCTCGTCGGGCGACTTGAGCTCCTGCAAGCAGGCCACGTCCGGCTTCGACTCGGCCAGCCATTCGAGCAGGCGCGCAAGCCGGCTGTTGACACCGTTGACGTTGAAGGTCGCGATCTTCATGGCGCATGCATCAGAGGAAGAATGATGTCAGCATCATGACGTGCAAGCCGTCACCGGCGGCGTCGGAGAACATGCTGTGCTTCGATCATGGCTTCCACCGACCTGCTGCTGTGCCCGATCGAGCCCGTGCTCGCCAAGGTGGCGGAAGAACTGCCAGCCGGCGGCGACTTCCTGTTCGAACCCAAGTGGGACGGGTTCCGCGCGATCATCTTCCGAAGTGCGCGCGAGGTCCTGATCCAGAGCCGCGACGGCAAGTCCCTCGACCGCTACTTTCCCGATCTGCACGAGGTGTTCCTCGAGCACTTGCCCACGGGCTGCGTGCTCGACGGCGAGATCGTCATCGCCACGCCGGGCGGGCTGGACTTCGATGCGCTTCAGCAGCGCATCCACCCCGCCGCATCGAGGATCGCGCGCCTGGCGAGCGAAACGCCGGCCTCCTTCGTCGCCTTCGATCTGCTGGCGCTCGAGGGGCGCGAGCTCATGTCGCATCCGCAGGGCGAGCGCCGCCTGCTGCTCGAGGCGCTGCTGGCGACAGCCGAGCCGCCGCTGCATCTGACGCCCATGACCATCGACCGAAGCCTCGCGCTGCGATGGCTGCAGGATTTCGAAGGTGCCGGGCTCGACGGCGTGATCGCCAAGCCGATCGACCAGCCCTACCTTCCAGGCAAGCGCGCCATGCTGAAAGTGAAGCACGTACGCACCGCCGACTGCGTGGTGGCAGGCTTTCGATGGCACAAGAGCGGGCGTGACGCCGTGGGTTCGCTGCTGCTGGGCCTCTACGACGAGCGCGACGTTCTGCACCACGTGGGCATGACTTCGTCCTTCGACATGGCAACGCGGAAAGCGCTCGCGCGCGAACTCGAGCCGCTGCGCGAGCGCGCGCTCGAAGGTCATCCCTGGGTCGGATGGGAGCAAACCGAGGGGCAGAATGATGCGCAGCGCATGCCCGGCGCGCGCAGCCGCTGGAGCGCGGGCAAGAACCTCTCGTGGGAGCCGCTGCGCATCGAGCGCGTGTGCGAAGTCAAGTACGACCATCTGCAGCGCGACCGCTTCCGTCACGCCACCGTGTTCCTGCGCTGGCGCTTCGACAAGCCCCCGCGCGAATGCCGCTACGACCAGCTGGAGTCCACGCCGCCCTACGAGCTCGCGCATGTGTTTCGCCCTGTATCCGCAGATAGATGAAGCGGGCAATTGATCGCGGCTCGTTCCTACAGCCGACCGGCCGGCGCAAGCCGATGCTCGCGATCCCCACGTCCGAAGAGATCGCAGATGGCCCCCTCAACAGCATGCCCGTCGAACGCTTGCAGCTTGCGGGTGCTGGTGGTCGAAGACGATCCCGATGTGCTGGACGCCGCGCTCGAAGCACTGGAACTGCTGGGCCACTGGGCGACCGGCGTCAGCAGCGCCGAAGGCGCACTCGTCCGCTTCCTCGAAGGTGCTTTCGACGTGCTGATGGTCGACATCGGCCTGCCGGCCTTGTCCGGCTTGGAGTTGGCCGGCAAGCTGCAGGCCCGTTGCAAGCTGCCGATCATTTTTGCGACCGGCAGCAAAGCGCCGGATGGCCCTCTGCACCGCGCCGTCTGGCTGTGCAAGCCCTTCGGCCTCGAGCAGCTGCGCGAAGCGCTGCGCCAAGCGTCCCAGTTCGTCGAGCCGAAGCGCGTCGACAACCAGGCCAAGCCTGCACCGAGGATCGCGGCAAGCGGCGCCTGAAGCGGGCAGCGCAAAACCTCAGGCCGGCGGCGCGCAACGGTCGTAGACCAGCGCCAGATAGTCGGCGTGCTTGCGAAGGCTCTCGAGCTGCTCCAGCGTGTTCCCGCGAATCGGGTCCTTGGGGTCGAACTTCACGTCGCCGTCGGGCAGCAGGATGAAATGCGTCCGGCCGGACAAGCGGCCGCTGCGATCGTCGGCATGCACGTAGCCGCAGCCCGTGCCCGTATTCTTGTTGTAGGTCACGCCGGAGAACACGGCGAAACGGCTTTCCGGCAGCTTGGTTTTCACCTGTGATTGGACCTGCCAGATCGGCCAATAGAACCACCAGCCGCCGACGCAAGCGGCAAAGACCGAGATGCTGGCCAGTATGCAGACAATGACTCTCATGGCTTGTCCTTGTCGGGTTGCACGAACTGCATCGCGAAACGGCCCAGAGGGGTCAGTTCCGTCACGGTGGCCGTCCCCGCCCGTCCCGGCGGCGCCGAGAACGAGACTTTGACCCAGCCGCCGTCCTTCAGGATGCGCAGAGCCTCGATGTCCTCCGCCGAAGTGAAGACCATCGGCAGCGGGCCCTTGGCCACGCGCTGGAGCACGCTATAGGACATGTGCTGCCAGGCAGGCACGGCGAGGAGACCGACCGTGGTTTGTCTCGGAGCGTATGTCCATGTAGCCAATTGTAATTACGTGTAGTACTTACAGGTTAACTTTCTTCGTGATCCATTTCACGAGTTCGCGAATCGGCAAAAGCATGAAGTAGTGCCGAATGCAGCGGGCAAGGCGCGCCCCTGCCATGGAAAGGGTCCGGCGCTTTGTGTAGTCTTTCGGGGAGCAGGAGATAACCATCGAAATGGCCCGAGCGCCATGAAATGGAGGCAGCCATGCAGGATTCGGTGACGCCCATCGACACATCCTTCGAGCGGTGGACGCAACTCTCGGACGCCTACGAGCAACACCTGCTGCATATGAAGCAGGGTGACGAAAGCGCGCGCGCAGAAGCGAGACGGCTCGCCCGCGAGCTGGATGCGCTGACCCGATTGCTCGGACGCAAACTCCCCACGAGCCAGTCACCCGACAAGCGCTGAGGCCTCCTTCGTCCTTCCGCGCAGCCTTCTCTGGGTCCAATTGCCCGATCCGGACCGGGTGCCGTGCCCGGATTGTTGCCGGAACGAAAACACCGCAATTCCGTTTTGCAGGGTTTCTACCTAGATTTCGGGCGCAAACTTCATCCCACAGAGCAGCCATTCACTGTTCTGGATGAACAGGGCACCGAGCGAGGTGGCCGCCCCGAAGGGACGGCGCCCCACCCAAGACCGGTTCGAAATCATCATCCAAGCCATTGAAGGAAATTGAAATGAAGACCTCGAAGATCATTGCTGCCGCCGCTCTCTCGCTTCTCGCCGCTGCCGGCGCCCAAGCCGAAACCTATGACGGCGTGCACTCGCTGGTGTCGGCCAACAGCCGTGCCGACGTGAGGGCGGAAGCCGTTGCTGCCGCACGCAGCGAGAACCCGTATGCCGAAGGCGTTTCGTCGCGCGTCGCTCCGTCGCTGACCGCCTCCACCGACCGCGCCGGCGTGCGTGCCGAAGCCGTCGCTGCCGCCCACAGCGCCAACCCGTACGCAGAGGGTTATGCGCAAGGCGCAGCGACGGTGCTCGCGAGCACCGTCGACCGCGCCACGGTGCGCGCCGAAGCCCGCGCCGCGGCGCGCGGCATCGACCAGCTCGCGCTGTAACCCGCTGCGCTCGAGACGACAGACCGGGCCATGAGCCCGGTTTTTTCATGCGGCGTTGGCCGGAGACCACTGGACGTCGCTGAAAGAATGCCGGGCGTCCGGGAGCGCGGCACAATCTCGTCAGCATGACGCAGCAATTGCCCCACCCCGACGACCTGAGCGATGCGGAGCTCGCTGAACACGCCCATGCCTGGCGGCGCCTGGCATTGCGTGGAGATCGCAACGCTCGAGCGCCCGCCCACGCCTATGAGACCGCTTTGCGCGAACGCGTGCGCGCTTCGACGGCAGCCGAGCTGATGGCCAACGCCGCCGCGGCGCCCGAACCGAAGCGCCCGTGGTGGCGCCGGTGGTGGCCTTCGATGAGCGAGCACGTGACGTCCTGAACGGACGGCACTTCTTTCTTCTTCAGCGGCCTCCGAGCTGCCCGAAGGAGGTGCGAAGCCCCACATAGTCGGTCGGCCCGCTGCTCTCGGGCGGATGACCGGTTGCCGACAGCCAGGCCGCGATGCTGGGCAGGCGCTTGTCGAAATAGAGCTGCAGGTGAGACCAGTTGCCGCTCTCGGTGTGCGGCGCGGTCATCTCGAGCGCCTCCACCGCGATCGCGCGCAAGCTGCTCACCATGGCCAGCGAGCGCCCATCGAGCAATTGCAGCGTCACTTCGCGGCCCTGCGCCAGGATTTCGTCGAGGATGCGGCGATGCACCGTGTAGTCGGGCCAGCTGCGCTTGCCGCAGGCGTCGTTCAGCTCCCTGAAGACCCAGTGCATATTGGTCGCGAAGATTGCCGCCACCTGCCCGGCCTGCCGCAGGCTCTGCTTCGAGGCGAGGGCTTGCAGCCGCAGCGCCCACAGGATCGCTGCCAGCACGCCCAGGGTCTGGATCCATGCCGCCCATTCGGTCGAGGTCGCAGGACGGTTGAACCAGCCGACGACCACCAGACCGACAGTGACGGCGGCAACCGCCGCTCCGAATTTCCGCATGCTTTTCCCCGCGTCTGGCTGCGTCGCCTCAGGCGCGCGGCCCATCCTTGCCGAACAATTTCCTTATCGCCGCGATCCCTGCCACCAATGCATTGGCATAGGTCGTTTGCGGATCGCTCGCAGCCTCGAGGGGCAGGTATGGAAGGGCATCTTCCATGGCGTAGTCGGTGCCCTCCATCAATACCCAATAGAACTCGCCCTCTTCGAGTTCGTGTACGGTGAGCGCGATATTTCGCAATTGCGACATGAGTTTAGGCAAGGGTCATCGAGTGAACTCGTCGATCCTATTCAACGCGCGTTACAACTCCTAGCCAAAATATCACGTTTCGTCTCAAATGTGACGAACAGTAATTGGATTGGCAAGTCTTGAATACCCCCAATAGCCTGAATGTGGGTAATTTGCACCTGCCAAGCTTTTCCTACAGCGCCCGGGTGCCGCCATGCATAAGCTGAATGCACCTTCAACAACACCGCCGTGACAAGGAGGAGATATGAAGCATTTCACCCTCGACCCCCACATGGTCGCCGCCTTCGGAGGGGCCTTCTATCCCACCGGCCATTCCATGGTGATGTTTCCCAATGCCGAGGACGCCAGCCGGGTCGGGCACCAGCTGATCGACAACGGCTTCAGCGGCGACGAGGTCTACCTGATCCCTCCCAAGACCCTGCTGGCCCAGATCTCGCCCACGGTCAGGGATGCGGACAATCCGCTGCCCTCGGCCGGCACCGACGGCGCCACGGTGCGTGCCTACACCAAGCTCGCGCGCGACGGCCACACGGGTCTGCTGGTCAAGACCGAGAACAGGGCCGCGGCCGAGCGCTTGATGGAGGTGGTGCGCACGGTGCCCTATTCGATCGCCGAGCGCTACTGCAGGCTGGTGATCGAGGATCTCTGAGGGGCCCTCAGGCCGGCGCGGCGCGGCTGAGCACGGCGCGCGCCATCGATTGCGCAAGCTCGTGCTCGCCCAGGAACACGGTGGTTTCCACTTCCTGAGCGAGCAGGCGCGCCTCGTCCTCGTTGTGGCTGCGGATCACGGTCTGGATCGCGGGATTGAGCGTGCGTGCGGTCTCGATCATCTGCCGCACGTTCATCGCATCGGCGACGGCGACCACGAGCACGCTGGCCCGCGCCACATGCGCCTGGATCAGCACCGCGGGGTCGGCCGCATCGCCCCAGACGGCCGCCATTCCCTCGGCGCGCAGCTTCTCCACCAGCTCGCGGTTCTGCTCCGCTACCACGAAGGGAAGGTCGTGGGCCGCCAGCTCGGCGGCGATGCGCCGCCCCACCCGGCCGTAGCCGACCAGCACCACCTGCCGCGACAGGTACTTCGCCTCGGTGCTCACGGGCAGCTCGGCCAGCGGGTCGTCGCGCAGCGCCAGGCTGCGCGCGAAGGAGGAACGCGCATGCAGCCATCTCTGCAGCGGCCCGATCAGGCTGAACCACAGCGGGTTGGTGGCGATGGAAATCAGCGCGCCCGCCAGCAGCAGACTCTGGCCCTCGGCCGGCAGCAGTCCGAGCGAGACGCCCAGCGCGGCCAGGATGAACGAGAACTCGCCGATCTGCGCCAGGCTCGCGCTCACCGTGAGCGCCGTGCTCAGCGGATAACGGAACAGCAGCACCAGGACGCAGGCCGCCACGGACTTGCCCAGCACGATCACCCCCACCACGGCCAGCACCTGCAGCGGACGTTCGATCAGCACCGCCGGATTGAACAGCATGCCGACCGAGACGAAGAACAGCACGGCGAAGGCGTCGCGCAGCGGCAGCGATTCCTGGGCCGCCCGATGGCTGAACTCGGACTCGCGCATCACCATGCCGGCAAAGAAGGCGCCAAGCGCGAAGGACACGCCGAACAGCGCCGCCGATGCGAAAGCGATGCTGACCGCGGCCGCCACCACGCACAGCGTGAAGAGTTCGCGCGAGCCGGTGCGCGTGATCTGCCACAGGATCCACGGGAACACGCGCCGGCCCACCACCAGCATCAGGAGCACGAAGCCGCCCACCTGCAGCAGCGTAAGGCCCAGCGTCTGCCAGACCGGCGCCGCGTCGGCGTGCGCCGCCGTGCCGCCCATCACGCCCGCCAGCGGCGGCAGCAGCACGAGAACCAGCACCATCGCCAGGTCTTCCACCACCAGCCAGCCGACCGCGATGCGGCCGGTGAAGGAATCGAGGATGCCCAGACTTTCGAGCGCGCGCAGCAGCACCACCGTGCTCGCCACCGACAGCGCGAGCCCGAACACCAGTGCGCCACCCAGGCTCCAGCCCCACCACGCGGCCAATGCGCCGCCGAGCAGCGTGGCCACGACCATCTGCACGATCGCGCCGGGCAATGCGATCTTGCGCACCGCAAGCAGATCGTCGAGCGAAAAATGCAGGCCGACGCCGAACATCAGCAGCATCACGCCGATCTCGGCCAGCTGCGCGGCGATCTCCGCATCCGCCACGAAGCCCGGCGTGAAGGGGCCGAGGATCACGCCCGCGAGCAGGTAGCCCACCAGCGCCGGCAGCCGAAGCCGCGCCGCCAGGAAGCCTAGTACGAGCGCCAGGCCGAGACCGGCCGCAACGGTGTTGATCAATGAGACGCTGTGGGGCATCGCCGCATTCTGCAAGATCGACGCCAACGCACCCCCGACACCGTCAATCCAGGCCCAGCACCTTGTCGAGCGTGATCGGCAGGCTGTGCACGCGGCGGCCCGTCGCATGGAAGATCGCGTTGCCCACGGCGGCCGCCACGCCCACGATGCCGATCTCCCCTACCCCTTTGACGCCGAGCGGATTGACGACCTCGTCGCGCTCGTCGACGAAGATCACCTCGATCTCCCCGACATCGGCATTGGCGGCCAGGTGGTATTCGGCCAGGTTGCGGTTCATCACGCGGCCCAGGCGGTGGTCGATGAGGCCCTCCTCGTGCAGCGCCATGCCGATGCCCCAGACCACGCCGCCCTCGATCTGGCTGGTGGCCGTTCTCGGATTGACGATGCGCCCGGCCGCGACCGCGCTGACGACGCGCGTGACGTGCACTAGCCCCAAGTCTTCGTCCACGCGCACCTCGGCGAACACCGCCGAATGCGTGGCGCGCGCGTACTTGCGCTGCTTCATGAGCTTGGGCAGCGCGAGGCTCTTGCCCTCGATCTGCGCCGCGCCGGCGCGCTGCATCAGCTCGCGCAGGCTGATGGAGCGCGAGGGATCCGCGCGCAGCCGCACCAGGCCGTTGACGAATTCGACATCCTTCAATCGCGGCTGGCGCAGCGGCGTATCGCCTTGCGCACGCGCCATCAGGAGCAGCTTGGCCGCGATCTTGAGGCAGGCGGCCTGCACCGCCGTGCCGATGGTGGCCACGGTGAAGGAGCCGCCCTGCACCGGCGCCATCGGCAGGCGCGAATCACCGAGCTTGAAGTCCACCTTGGCAAGCGGCAGGCCCAGGGTCGCCGCGGCGATCTGCGACATGACGGTGCCGGTGCCCGTGCCGATGTCGGTGGTGGCGCTGCCGACTTCCAGCGTGCCGTCGACCCGCAGCACGGCGCGTGCGGCGCCGTGAATCTGCGTCGCCTCCCACACGCCGGTGGCCATGCCCCAGCCGATCAGCGTGCGGCCGTCGCGCATCGAGCGCGGCTCGGGCTCGCGCCTCGACCAGCCGAAGCGCTCCGCGCCGCGCGCATAGCATTCGCGCAGGGCCTTGCTCGAGAAGGGCTTGCCGCTTCCGGGCTCGGTCTCGGTGTAGTTGCGCAGGCGCAGGACCAGCGGGTCCAGGCCCACGGCCTGCGCCAATTCGTCCATCGCGCTTTCGAGCGCATAGACCCCCTGGGCCGCGCCGGGCGCGCGCATGTCGGTCGGCGTGAAGCGGTCGAGCTCGACCACTCGATGGGCCAGCCGCAGGTTCGGCGTGTTGTAGAGCATGCTGGTCCAGGTGACGATGTTCTCGACATAGTCTTCCTTGCGCGAAGTCTCCGACACCGCCTCGTGCACCACGGAGCGCAGCCGCCCTTCGGTATCGCAGGCCAGCTTCAGCGTCTGCAGGGTCTCGGGCCGATGGCCGAAGCTGAACATCTGCTGGCGCGTGAGCACCACGCGCACCGCGCGCCGGAGCTTCAGCGCCGCCATCGCGGCCAGCACCAGCTGGTAGCCGGGCCGCAGCCCCGACCCGAAGGCCCCGCCGACGAAGGGGCACAGCACGCGCACATCGCGCTTGCGCAGCTTCAGCACGCGCGCCAGGTAGGCGCGGCTGTTCTGCGCGCCCTGCGTCTTGTCATAGATCGTGAGCTGTCCCTCGCCTTCCCAGATCGCCGTGCTGGCATGCATTTCGATCGGGTTGTGGAACTCGGCGGGCGAGCGGTAGCGGGCCTCGATCTTGACGGGCGCTTCGTCCCAGGCGTCCTCCGGTTCGCCGCGCACCTTGGGAGCGACCTGGTAGCCGAACTTGAGCCGGCTCGGCTTGCGCGCCTCGATCGCCAGCCGCTGCATGTCGCTGCGCGGCCGCTCGGCGGCGCAGTGCACCTCGACCAGCCGGGCCGCATGGCGCGCGGCCTCGAAGCTCACCGCCACGACCAGCGCCACCGGCTGCGCATCGGAATGGATCTGCGCATCGTGCAGCGGCCGGAACGGCGAGCCGCCGGGCGCATCCATGTCCTTGTGCAGCAGATCGAAGCGGGCCATGGGCGGCCGGTTCTCGTGGGTCAGAACCTCCACCACGCCGGGCACGGCGCGCGCCGCGCGGCTGTCGATGGAACGGATGCGGCCGCGCGCAATGGGGCTCGGCACCACCACGCCGTAGAGCAGGCCCTCGGCCGGATGCTCGGCGGCATAGCGGGCTGCACCCGTCACCTTGGCCCGCGCGTCGACGCGCGCCACCGGCGCCCCGAAGGGCAATCCGGGTTGCGCCGTCACGCAGCTGCCTCCATGCCGGCCGCCTGCATCAGCGCACGCACGACGGTCCGGCGCGCCAGTTCGATCTTGAAGCCGTTGTGCTCCAGCGCTCGCGCACCCTCCACCAGAACGGCGGCCGCCGCCTCGAATGCAGCGACAGCCGGCACCTGGCCGGCCAACAGCGCGTCGGCCTCGGGCCGGCGCCAGGGCTTGTGGGCCACGCCGCCGAGCGCGATGCGCGCTGACCGTATGCGCCCCTGCGCGATGTCGAGCGCGCAGGCCGCGGACACCAGCGCGAAGGCGTAGGAACGCCGGTCGCGCAGCTTGAGATAGCAGGAATGGCGAGCGAAGGGATCGGCCGGCAGTTCGACCGCGGTGACCAGTTCGTCCGCAGCCAGCGTGGTGTCGCGCTCCGGCGCATCGCCCGGCAACCGATGGAAGTCGGCCATGGCAATGGATCGTTCGCCCTGCGGACCCTGCACGTGAACCACCGCCTCGAGCGCCGCCAGCGCGACGCACATGTCCGAAGGATGCACGGCAACGCACTGCTCGCTCGTGCCGAGGATCGCGTGGATGCGATTCAGCCCTTCGATCGCCGGGCAGCCGCTGCCCGGCGCGCGCTTGTTGCATGGCGTGGCGATGTCGTAGAAGTAGTAGCAGCGCGTGCGCTGCAGCAGGTTGCCGCCGACGGTCGCCATGTTGCGCAGTTGCGGCGAAGCCCCGGCCAGCAGCGCCTCCGCCAGCAGGGGATAGCGACGCTGCACCTCCGGATGCCAGGCCAGGTCGGCATTGCGCACCAGCGCGCCGACGTGCAGGCCGCCGCTTTCGGTGACGCGCACCTCGCGCAGCGGCAGGTGCGTGATGTCGACCAGCCGCGCAGGCCGGGCGACGCCTTCCTTCATGAGGTCGAGCAGGTTGGTGCCGCCGGCGATGAAGCGCGCGCCGTCCACGCCGCCAATGGAGCGCAGCGCATCGCCCGCATCGGTGGCGCGGTGGTATTCGAATGGATTCATCGCACGGCCTTCCACGCACCGGTCTGCTGATGCCCCAGCACTTCGACCACCGCCCTGACGATGTTCGGATAGGCGCCGCAACGGCAGAGATTGCCGCTCATCTGTTCGCGCACGTCGTCTTCGTTCTGCGCATGGCCCTCGCGCAGCAGGCCGACCGCCGAGCAGATCTGACCCGGCGTGCAGTAGCCGCACTGAAAGGCGTCGTGATCGACGAAGGCCTGCTGCAGCGGATGCAGAAGGTCGCCGTGCGCCAGCCCTTCGATGGTCTGTATCGTCGCGCCCTCCTGCATCACCGCAAGCGCGAGACAGGCGTTGATCCGCCGCCCGTCGACCAGCACCGTGCAGGCGCCGCACTGGCCGTGGTCGCAACCCTTCTTGGCGCCGGTCAGGCCGCAGTGCTCGCGCAGCAAGTCCAGCAGGGTGGTCCAGGCCTCGAGCCGCACCGTGCGCGCGACGCCGTTCAAGTGGAAGCGGACCGTGTGCACCTCGCAGGCGGTGCGCTCCGGCGTCAGTGACGTGAGACTGGCATCCATGGGCTGACCTTGTCGTGCCGTGAGCATCGGCGGAGTAGGACGCGAACGCAAGCCTTGATCGCCGGAAAGCAAAAGACCCGCCGGGGCGGGTCTTTGATGCAAGCTGAAACGCGGCGTCTCAGTGCATGTGCAGGCCGCCGTTCACCGAGAAGTCGGCTCCCGTCGAGTAGCCGCCTTCGTCGGTCGCGAGCCACGCGATGATGGAAGCGATCTCGCTGGGCTCGCCGAGCCGCTTGACGGGAATCGTACCCACGATCTTGTCGAGCACTTCCTGGCGGATCGCCTTGACCATGTCGGTGCCGATGTAGCCCGGGCTCACGGTGTTCACCGTCACGCCCTTGGCCGCCAGCTCCTGCGCCAGCGCCATCGTGAAGCCGTGCATGCCGGCCTTGGCCGCCGAGTAGTTGGTCTGGCCGGCCTGGCCCTTGGCGCCGTTGACCGAGCTGATGTTGATGATGCGGCCCCAGCCTTTTTCGACCATGTCCGCGACCACCTGCTTGGTGACGTTGAACATGCTGTTGAGGTTGGTCTCGATCACCGCGCTCCAGTCCTCGGGCGTCATCTTGAGGAACATGCGGTCCCGCGTGATGCCGGCGTTGTTGACCAGCACGTCGATGCTGCCGTGTTCGGCTTTGGCCTTGGTGAAGGCCTCGACCGTCGACTGCCAGTCGCCGACGTTGCCGACCGAGGCGTGGAACTCGTAGCCCTCGGCTTTCTGCTCGGCCAGCCACTTGGCGTGGTCCCGCGTGGGGCCGCAGCCGGCGATGACCGTGAAACCATCCTTGTGCAGGCGCTGGCAAATGGCTGTTCCGATGCCTCCCATGCCCCCGGTGACGTATGCGACTCTTTTGCTCATGATGATCCTTGTGTTGACGAGCCTGAACAGGCGCTGTTCACTGTAGCGAAGTTTCACGCGGCCACCGGCTCAGGAAAACACTGACCCCTCAATGCAACGGGGTGTCACAGGCCATCCATATACCGCGTTCGAGCAGAAGGAAGGCATCCCATGAAACTCGTGACCTGGAACACCCAATGGTGCTGCGGCCTCGACGGCATCGTGAGCACCCGCCGCATCGTCGAGGGCGCGCGCGGCCTGGCCGACTTCGACATCCTGTGCCTGCAGGAGATCGCATCGGGCTATGACGCCATGCCTGGCGGCCCCGGCGACCAGCCGGCCGAGCTGCGCGCGCTGCTGCCGGGCTTCCATCTCTTCTTCGGCGCCGCGGTGGAGGAGTTCGACCGCGAGGGCCGGCGCCAGCGTTTCGGCAACGTGCTTGCAACCCGCCTGCCGGTGTCCCGTGTCCAGCACCACCCGCTGCCCTGGCCGGCCGATCCGGACGTGACCAGCATGCCGCGCATGTGCACGGTGCTCACGCTGACCAGCCCCGAACTGGGGCCCCTGCGCGTGATGACCACGCATCTCGAGTACTACTCGGCGACGCAGCGCACGGCGCAGGCCAAGGCGCTGGTCGCCCTGCACGCCGAGGCCTGCGAACAGGCGGCGGCGGCGCCGAAGGCCGACTACGAGGGCCCCTTCCAGCCCAAGCTGCATACGAAGGAAGTCGTCCTCTGCGGCGACTTCAACATGGCTGCATCCGATCCGGCGCACGCGACCCTGCGCGAGCGCCTGCAGGACGCCTGGCCGCTGGTGCATGGCGATGCCCCCCATGCGCCCACCTTCCGGCTGTTCGACCGCAAGTACGGCCCCGATCCGGTGACCTACGACTTCGTGTTCGTCAGCGACGGCCTCGCGTCGCGCGTGCGCCGCATCGAGGTCGACCTGGCCACGCGCGCATCCGACCACCAGCCCGTGTTCGTCGAGTTCGGCGATTGAGGTCTAAGGTTCTCATTCCCCTTGAATGCCGGCGGCGCGGATCACCTTGCCCCACTTGGCGGTCTCGGCCGCGAGGTGGCTGCGCAGCGCCTCGGGCGTGACCTTGTCCATTGGCACGATCTCCGAGCTCAGGTCGGCCAGGCGCTGCTTGACCACATCGTCCTGCAAGGCCGCGCGCAGGGCGACGTTGAGCTTCGCCGTCACGGCGGCCGGGGTGCCCTTGGGCGCGTAGACGCCGTGCCACACGCGCACGTCGAAGCCCTTGAGTCCCTGCTCGTCGAGCGTCGGGATGTCGGGCATGCTGGCCAGGCGCTTGGGCGTGGTCACGCCGAACACCTTGACGCGGTTGCCGTCCTTGATCACCGGCGCCGTCTGCGTGGTCTGGTCGCACAGCAGGTCGACCTGGCCGCCCATGAGGTCGTTGAGCGCCGGGCCGGCGCCCTTGTAGGGCACGGTCGTCAGGTCGACGCCGATCTGGCTCGCGAACAAGAGGCCGCACAGCTGCGAGACCGCGCCGATGCCGGCGTTGGCGAGCGAGACCTTGTCCTTGTTCGCCTTCACGTAGGCGAGCAATTCCTTGAAGTTGTTGGCCGGGAAGTCCTTGCGCGACAGCAGCGTCATCGGCACGTCCATCACCTGGCCGATGTACTCGAAGTCCTTGAGCGGGTCGTAGGGCAGCTTCTTGTAGAGCGCCGGCGCGGTGGCCATGCCCATGTGATGGATCAGGATGGTGTAGCCGTCGGGCTTCGCCTTCGCGACCCGCGCGGGCGCGATGGTGCCGCCGGCGCCGACTGTGTTCTCGACCACCACCGTCTGCCCCAGCGACTTGCCCATCGGAATCGCCAGCATGCGGGCCACCACGTCGGTCGGACCGCCGGCCGAGTAGGGCACCACCATCGTGATGGGCTTGTCGGGCCAAGCGGCCTGGGCCGCAGCGGGCGATTGCATTCCGAGCAGGCCCGCGGCCAGCGATGCGCAAAGCAGAACTCTCGATTTCAATTCCATGTCGTCGTCTCCTTGATGTCTATCCCAAAACCGGATTCAGGCCGCGCCCTGCGCTTCCAGCGCGAGCAGCCGCTGCGCGAGCCGCAGCACGGGCGCGTCGACCATGCGGCCGTCGAGGCTGATCACGCCGCCGCCGGCGGCGTGCATGGCGTCGTTCACGCGCTGCGCCCAGGCCAGTTGCTCGGCGCTCGGGCCGAGGGCCGCATGCACCGGCCCCACCTGCTCGGGATGGATGCAGAGCTTGGCGCCGAAGCCGCCGCGCCGCGCGCGCGCCGCATCGAGCTGCAGCCGCTCCCGATCGCGCCAGTCGGGCGACACGCCATCGATCGGCGCCGCGAGCCCGGCGCGGCGCGAGGCCAGCACCAGCGCAAGGCGCACCGGCACCAGTTCGGCCTCGTCGGCCTCGCAGGCCAGACCGAGATCGGCCTGGAAGTCCAGATGGCCGAAGGCGAGCCGAAGCACCTGCGCTGCGTTCGCGAGCGCATCGAGCGCGGCGAGCCCGGCGGCCGATTCGATCAAGGGAACGAGCACGCCTTGCGGCCCGACGGCCGCGGCCAGCGCGGCGAGCTCTTCGGCACGCTCGGCCTTCGGCAGCACCACGCCGGCGAGTCCCTGCCGGGACAGCTGCGCCACGAGCGCGCAGTCTTCGTCGTGCCACGCCGTGCCGCAGGGATTGACGCGCACCAGCAGGCGGCCGCGCTCGGCCGCGGACAGCGCCGCATGGCTGCCGGCGAGCCGCTCGCGCGCCGCCGCCTTGTGCTCGGGCGCCACCGCGTCTTCGAGATCGACGATCACGGCCCCGGCGCCCGAGGCCAGCGCACGCGCATGGCGCTCGGGCCGGTCGGCCGGCACGAAGAGGAAGGTGCGTGCCAATGCGAGCGGGGTTGCAGCGTTCACGAAGACGCTCCCAGCAGCATGCCGACCGAGGGCGCGCGCGCCACGTTCCAGAGCCGCTCGATGGCACCGTGCATCTCCGCTTCGCTCGCGCCGCCGCTATGGGCCGCGAGCCGCAGCGCCTTGGCCGTGATCTCCTCGCGGGAGAGCGTGTTGCCGGGATCGCCCTTGGGTTCGTCGACGCGGCCCTGCAGCACCCGGCCATCGGTCGTGTGCACCGTGACCTTGCCGATCCAGCGCTTCGGGTAGGCGCCGTCCACCTCGGGGTCGAGCGCCATCTGCACGCGATCGCGCAGCGCCACGGTTTCGGCATCGCGGAAATGCGCATCGAACTCGGCCAGCCCGGCCTGCCCGAAGCGCGCCACCAGCGCGAGCACGGTGCCCATCGAGAACTTCGACTGGTGCACCGTGGCCGGATCGACCACCGGTCCCAGCACGTCGATCGCGCCCTGGTGTACATGCGTCGTGACGCGCGCCAGGTCGGCGGCGCGCAGATCGTTCGCACGCATGACTTCCAGCAGCGCATCGGCCGCCGGATGCGTATGCCGGCAGGAGGCGTGGTACTTGAACGAGGTCTCGGCCAGCGCCCAGCGCGTGCCCAGCCCGTCGACCAGCCGCGCTGGATCCGCATCCTGCGACATTCCCGCCGCCATGCCCTGCGGGCCTTCGAGGATCTGCTGCGCGCCGGTGAAGCCGTCGCGCGCCAGCGTCGCCGCCATCAGCCCGGCTGCGGCCGCATGCGCGGTGTGCAGCTGCTTCGAATCGGCGGCCGTGCGCAGGAACTCCCAGAGCCCGGCCGACTGCGTGCCGGCCGAGCCGAAGGCATGCTGCATGCGCGCGGCGTCGAGTCCGAGCAGATGGCCGGCCGTGGCCGCCGCCGCGAGCGTGCCGGCGGTGCCGGTGGTGTGAAAGATCTTGTAGTGCGAACGCCCGAGGAATTCGCCCACGCGGATGCCGACCTCGTAGCCCGCGACCGCGGCCGCCAGCAGCCGCTCGCCGCTGGCACCCAGCGCCTGCGCCCAGGCCAGCGCGACCGGAAAGACCACCGTCGCCGGATGGAACACCGAGCCGTTGTGCACGTCGTCCTGCTCGGCCACGTGCGAGGCCGCAGCATTGACCAGTGCGGCGAAGTACGGGCTGCTGCGCGTGCGGCCCACCAGCACTTCGCTGCGGCCGTCCGCGGGGCCCATCTCGCGCGCGAAGGCGGCGATGGTCTCGACCGGGCGCGCACCATGCCCCGCGATCGCGGAGCCGAACCAGTCGACCAGCAGGTCCTCGGTGCGGCGGATCACGGGTGCCGGAATGTCGGTGAAGCGCAGTTCGGCGGCAAAACGCGCGAGGGATTCGGTGCTCATTCGGAAACCTCCGTGCTGCGCACTGCGGTGCGAGCCCCTTCGGGCGGCCGGGCGGTGCTCATGTCAGATGGCATCCGCGGCGCGCAGTGCATCAATGTCGGCTTCGCTGCGCCCCAGCGAACGCAGGATGGATTCGGTGTGCTCGCCGACCGCCGGAATCGCATCCATGCGGTAGTCGAATGCACTCTGCCGGCCCGGCGGCAACAGCGCAGGAATCGCGCCGGCCGGCGACTCGACCTCGCGCCAGCGCTCGCGTGCCTGCAGCTGCGGGTGCCGCCAGAGTCCCGCCATGTCGTTCATGCGCGCATTGGCGATCTGCGCGGCGTCGAGGCGCTCGAGCACTTGCGCCGTGCTGAGCGCGGCGAAGGTTTCGAGGATCAGCGCTTGCAAGACTTCGCGGTTCGCATTGCGCTTGGCGTTGCTGTCGAAGCGCGGATCGGTCGCAAGCCCGGCCTGCATCAGCACGCCTTCGCAGAAGGCCCGCCATTCGCGCTCGTTCTGCAGGCCCAGCATCACGGTGCCGCCATCGCCCGCGGCGAAGGGGCCGTAGGGATAGATCGTGGCGTGCGAGGCCGCGCTGCGCGGCGGCGGCGGCGCGCCGTCGTAGGCGTAGTACATCGGGTAGCCCATCCATTCGGCGAGCGACTCCAGCATCGAAACGTCGATGTGCGAACCTTTTCCGGTCTTGCCCCGCTGTAGCAGCGCCGCGAGGATGCCGGTGTAGGCATACATGCCGGCCGCAATGTCGGCGATCGAGTTGCCCGACTTGCAGGGCGCATCGGCGGTGCCGGTGATCGACAGGAAGCCCGCCTCGCTCTGGATCAGCAGGTCGTAGGCCTTCTTGTCGCGGTAGGGCCCGTCCTCGCCGTAGCCCGAGATGTCGCAGACGATCAGCGCCGGATGCTTCGCCTGCAGCAGCTCGGCGCCGAGCCCCATGCGTGCGGCGGCGCCGGGCGCGAGGTTCTGCACCAGCACGTCGGCGCCGGCGACGAGCTCCTGCAGCACCGCCTGCGCCGCCGGCTGCTTGAGGTCGAGCGTGAGGCTTTCCTTCGAGCGGTTGACCCAGATGAAATGCGAAGCCTCGCCGGCCACGCGCTGGTCGTAGGCGCGCGCGAAGTCGCCGCCGCCGGGCCGCTCCACCTTGATCACGCGGGCACCGAGATCAGCCAGCTGGCGGGTGCAGAAAGGTGCCGCGATCGCGTGTTCGAGCGAGACGACGGTGATGCCGTCCAGGGGTCGTGTCATGGCGGATCTCCGATCAGAAGGAACGCGGCAGCCCGAGCAGGTGCTCGGCCACATAGGAGTAGATGAGGTTGGTCGAAATCGGCGCCACCTGGTAGAGCCGCGTCTCGCGGAACTTGCGCTCCACGTCGTATTCGCAGGCGAAGCCGAAGCCGCCGTGGGTCTGCAGGCAGGTGTTGGCCGCCTCCCACGAGGCCTTGGCCGCAAGGTACTTGGCCATGTTGGCCTCGGCGCCGCAGGGCTGGCCGGCGTCGAACAGCGCGCAGGCCTTGAAGCGCATGAGATTGGCTGCCTCGGTCTCGATGTAGTTGTCGGCGATCGGGAACTGGATGCCCTGGTTCTGGCCGATCGCGCGGCCGAACACCTGCCGGTCGCTCGCGTAGCGGCGCGCGCGGTCGATGAACCACCAGGCGTCGCCGATGCACTCGGCCGCGATCAGCGTGCGCTCGGCGTTGAGCCCGTCGAGGATGTACTTGAAGCCTATGCCCTCCTCGCCGATCAGGTTCTCCGCCGGGATCTCGAGGTTGTCGAAGAACACCTCGTTGGTCTCGTGATTGACCATGTTGAGGATCGGCCGCACGGTCATGCCCTTCCCGATGGCCTGCTTCAGGTCGACGATGAAGATCGACATGCCTTCCGACTTCTTCTTCACCTCCGCCAGCGGCGTGGTGCGCGCCAGCAGGATCATCAGGTCGGAATGCTGGATGCGCGAGATCCATACCTTCTGGCCGTTGACCACGTAGCGGTCGCCCTTCTTGACCGCCGTGGTCTTGAGCTGCGTGGTGTCGGTGCCGGTGGTGGGCTCGGTCACCGCCATGGTCTGCAGGCGCAGCTCGCCGGTCGCGATCTTCGGCAGGTACTGGCGCTTCTGCGCCTCGCTGCCGTGCCGCAGCAACGTGCCCATGTTGTACATCTGGCCGTGGCAGGAGCCCGCGTTGCCGCCGGCGAAGTTGATCTCTTCCATGATCACCGAGGCCTCGGCCAGGCCCAGGCCGGAGCCGCCGTAGTCGGCGGGGATCAGCGCGGCGAGCCAGCCGGCTTCGGTCAGCGCGTTGACGAAGGCCTCGGGGTAGCCGCGCTCGTGATCGACCTTCTGCCAGTAGGCGGAATCGAAACTGCCGCAGAGCGCGCGCAGGGCATCGCGCATCTCCTGGTGCGCATCGGGGGTGGGGATCTGGGTTTTCATGGGGATCTCAGGCGAGGGTGGCGGTGGCTTGCATCGCGAGCCAGCCGTCGGCGTCTTCGGCCCACAGGCGGAAGCTCTTGCCGTCGGCTTCGGGGCGGCCATGCACGCGGAAGGAAGCGGTGTCGAAGGTGGGTCGGACCGCACGGAACTCGAACTTCGACAACGTGGCCTCGGGCTTCTCGCGCCGCAGCAGGTCGACCAGCAACGTCGCGATCAGGGGGCCATGCACGATCAGGCCCGGGTAGCCCTCGACCTCGGTCACGTAGCGCCGGTCGTAGTGGATGCGGTGGCCGTTGAAGGTGAGCGCCGAATAGCGGAACAGCAGCACGTCGTCGGGCAGGATTTCGCGGCTGAAGGCTGCGTCCTTCGGTGCCGGCGTCGGCGGCGGCGCAGCTTCGCCGGGCGCTGGCGTGGCGCGGTAGACGATGTCGTGCTCCTCGGTCAGCGCGAGGCCGCGCCCATTGCGCACCTCGTGGCGCACCAGCACGAACACCAGTTCGCCGCTGCGGCCTGCCTTGTGCGAGACCGAAGCGATGGTCGACCTGCGCTCGACCGCATCGCCGACCACGAGCGGATTGCCTGCTTCCCAGGTCAATCGACCGCCGGCCCACATGCGGCGCGGCAGCGGCACCGGCGGCAGGAAGCCGCCGCGCTTGGCATGGCCGTCGGGACCAATCTCGGACTGCCGGTGATGCGGCAGGAAGTAGAGCCAGTGCCAGAGTTCGGGCAGCCGTGTGCCCTGCCCCGGGGCGGGATCGTCGCGGTCCAGCGTGGCCGCCAGTGCGCGCACCGGCGCGGCCGTGACCTCGTCGGCCAGGGTCTCGCTGCGGCCCTGCCAGGCCTGCAGGCGGGCGAGCGCGTCGCCCTCGATCACTGAAGGGTGTTGAGAGAGGGTCATGTGTTCAATCCACGGCGGCACCGGAGGCCTTGACGATGCGCGCCCACTTGGCGATGTCGTCCTGCAGCAGCTTGGCGAACTGCTCCGGCGAGGTCGGCGCCGCGATCTCGACGCCCTGCTGGTCGAGCTTCTCGCGCAGGTCGCGCGCGGCCATGGCCTTCTGCGTCGCGTCCTGCAGCTTGGCGAGCACATCCTGCGGCACGCCGGCCGGGGCGAACAGGCCGATCCACAGCGTGCCGTTGTAGCCGGGCACCGATTCGGCGATGGCGGGCACCTCGGGCAGCGCGGGCGAGCGCTTGTCCCCGCTCACCGCCAGCGCGCGCAGCTTGCCGGCCTTGATGTGCGGCAGCGCCGAGGGCAGGCTCGCGAACACGATCGGCAGCTGGCCGCCGAGCACGTCGTTGATGGCGGGCGCCACGCCCTTGTAGGGCACGTGCTGCAGCTGGATGCCGGCCATGCTGTTGAGCATCTCGCCGAGCAGGTGGTTGAGCGTGCCGTTGCCGGCCGAGGCGTACTGGTAGGCCGCGTCCTTGCGCTTGGCGAGCGCAAGCAGCTCGCCGAGCGACTTGGCCGGGAACGAGGGGTTGACCAGCAGCACGTTGGGCACGGCGCCGATCAATCCCACGGGGCGGAAATCCTTGACCGGATCGAAGCCCGGGTTCTTGTAGAGCGCAGGATTGATGGCCTGGCTGCTGCTGATGGTCATCAGCAGCGTGTAGCCGTCCTTCGATGCCTTGGCCACCAGCTGCGTGCCGATGTTGCCGCCGGCACCCGGCCGGTTGTCGACCACCACGCTGGCGCCCATCACCTCGGCGATCTTCTGGCCGACCAGGCGTCCGACGATGTCGTTGGTGCCGCCGGCCGCCTGCGGCACGACCAGCGTGATCGGGCGCGAGGGGTAGCCGCTTTGCGCTGCGGCGTGGCCGGCCGGCAGCAGAGCGGCCATGGCCGCGAGAAGAAGCGCCATTGCGCGAAAGCTCATCTTGTGTCTCCGTTGCGATAGGCGCCTGAAACCACGCCCCTGACCGCATGGTGGCGACAGCGATGCCCGCGCGCAATCTGCGATTTCGAGACCGAGCCTTCAGGATTTCCGAAGGCTGGGCTAAGATGCACCCATGCATTTCGACCTGACGGATCTGCGCCTTTTCGTCGCCGCCGCGGAGCTGGGCAGCCTCACGCGCGCAGCCGAGCGCCAGCACCTGTCGCTGGCCGCAGCCAGCGCGCGCATCAAGGCGCTGGAAACGCAGGCCGGCCTGTCGCTGCTGTCGCGCGAGGCCCGCGGCGTGCGGCTGCTGCCGCCGGGCGAGGCCTTTCTCCATCACGCGCGGCTGGTGCTGCACCAGGCCGGTCAGCTGCGCTCCGAACTGGCCGAATACGGCGGTGGCCTGCGCGGCCATCTGCGGGTGTTCGCCAACACCACGGCGGTCACCGATTTCATGCCCGAGATCCTGCCGGGCTTCCTGGCCCGCCACCCGCGGATCAACATCGACCTTCAGGAAAAACCGAACACGCAGATCCCGCACGGCGTGCTCGACGGCCGCGCGGACATCGGCATCGTCGCCGGCAGCGTCGACACGCTGGGCCTGGAGGCGATCCACTTCAGCACCGACCGCCTGGTGCTCGTGACTTCGCGCAAGCACCGCTTCGCGCGCCGCCGCCGCATCGCCTTTGCCGAGACGCTGGACGAGGATGCGGTCGGCATGCAGCAGGGCAGCACCCTGCATGCCTTCCTGGCGCAGATCACCGAAAGCCTGGGCAAGAGCCAGAAGCTGCGCATCCAGCTCGGCGGCTTCGATGCCATGTGCCGCATGATCGGCAGCGGCGTGGGCATCGGCGTGGTGCCCGAATCGGCGGCGCGCCGCAACCTCGAGAGCATGCAGCTCGCGCTGATCGAGCTCAGCGATCCGTGGTGCGTGCGCGAGCGCTACCTGCTGGTTCGCGACCGCGCCACCCTGCCGACCTATGCGCAGGCCCTGGTCGACACGCTGTGCGCGCACTATGCGGCGCAGGACGCCGCCGGTTGAGGCGCGCGCACCAGCCGCTGGAACAGCGCCGCCACCGCCAGCGCGAGCAGCAGCAGGTAGACCATCGAGGCGACGAAGGCGAGCCGCGGCGCGCTCCAGCCCGCATAGAACAGGATGCCGATCAGCGCCACGCCGAGCGAGTTGCCGACCTGCTGCACGGTGGACGCCACGCCGGCCGCCACGCCCGCATGGGCGGCGGGCACGCTGGCCAGCACCACCGACATCAGCGGCGCGATGATCATGCCGAGCCCCGCCCCCTGCAGGCACAACACCGGCAGCAGCCAGGCCACCGCCCCGCTGCCGGGATGCGCCAGCACGACCGCGATCATCAGCCCGTGCCCCGCGGCCAGCAGCAAGGCGCCGATCGCGATCAACTGCGAACCGAGACGCTCGGCCAGCTTCTTCGCCGTCATCGCCGTCGCGAAGAAGCCCACCGCGAGCACCGTGAAGACCAGCCCCGAAGCCAGCGCCCCGAGACCGAGGATCTGCTGCAGGTAGAGCGCGAGCACGAAGTAGAACGAGGCATTGCCGGCAAAGAACGCGAGCGTCACGCCGAGCCCGGCGACGAAGGCCGGCAGGCGAAACAGCGCCGGCGGTATCAGCGGGTGGCCGCCGCGCTTCTCCAGCCGGCGCTGGTGCAGCGCGAGCCCCGCGACGAGCGGCAGCGCGACGATCAGCGTCAGCACGCTCCACAAGGGCCAGCCCTGCTGCCGCCCTTCGACCAGCGGCCACAGCACCGCAGCCAGTGCCAGTGCGACCCACAGCGCGCCGGGCATGTCGAGCCGGCTGCGCGCCTCGGGCGCGAAAGGCGGAATGAAGCGCAGGCCGAAGACCAGCCCGGCCAGGCCGATGGGCACATTGATGAGGAAGCACATGCGCCAGCCCAGTTGCGCGAGGTCGGCATGGATCAGCAGCCCGCCCACCAGTTGGCCGAGCGCCGCCGCCAGGCCGAGCGCCACGCCGTAGGCGCCGAAGGCCTTGGCGCGCGCCTCGCCGGTGAAGGCCAGCCCCAGCATCGCCAGCACCTGCGGCTGCAGCAAGGCGCCGGCCAGGCCTTGCACGATGCGCGCCGCGATGAGCGTCGCCGTGCCCTGCGCCAGGCCGCAGGCGGCCGAGGCGAGCGTGAACAGCAGCAGGCCCAGCATGAACATGCGGCGGCGCCCGAACAGATCGCCCAGCCGGCCGCCGGTGATGAGCCCGGCCGCGTTCGCGAGGCCGTAGCCTGCGACCACCAGCTGCAGGGCGCTGTCGGTCGCCTTCAGGTCATGCTGGATCGAAGGCAGCGCGACGTTCACGATGAAGAAGTCGAGCACCACCATGAAGGTGCCCGACAGGAGCAGCAGCAGCGTGGGCCAGCCGGCGCGAGAGATGGGAAGAGCGGATGTCATGGCCCCACTCTCGCGCGCGGTGCGCGGCCCGACAATGACCTCCGAGGTCAAGTCGGGCTCTCCGCATCGATCAGCTGCCCGGTGGCTTCGGCTGGGCTTCGCGGCGCAGCGCAGTCACGGATCGCCCCCCATGACCCCAGTTGTCGGTATCGATCTCGTCGATCACCACGAAGGTCAGTTCCGGCGGCTTCTTCAGCACCTGCCACAGCAGGTCGGTGGTGCCCGCGATGAGCTGCTCTTTCTGCTCGGCGGTCACGCCTTCGCGAGTCACTTGGATGTTGACGTAGGGCATGGCTGGACTCGCTTCACCACTTGCCGGTGCTCATGCCGCCATCCACCGGCAGGACGACGCCGGTCGTGAAGGATGCATCGCTCAGGTACAGCACCGCATCGACGATGTCCGACGGCGCGCCGATCCGGCCTGCCGGCTGCAGCGTGTTCAGGAAGGCGTGCATGTCCGGCGTGTAGAGCGGCGTGTCGATGATCCCGGGCGCCACGGCATTCACCTGGATGTTGTGCGGCGCGAGTTCGAGCGCCAGCGCCCGGGTCGCATCGTTGAGACCGCCCTTGACCAGGATCGGCAGCAGCGCGGGCACGCTGGCATTCGGCTGCAAGGCGATGCTGGCCGTGATGTTGACGATGTGGCCCTGCTTGCGCGGCGTCATGTGGCGGACCGCTTCCTGCGAGACGTAGAAGAAGCCCTTGAGGTTGGTGCCGACCAGCGCATCGACATCCGCGGCCGTGTACTCGGCGAAAGCCTTCGCGTTGAAGATGCCGGCGTTGTTGACCAGGACGTCCACATGGCCGAAACGCGCGACCGCTTCGGCAACGATCCGCTTGGCGGTCGCCGGATCGGCGACGTCCCCGGCGACCGCGAGGAACTGGTCTGGAAAGTCCTGCGCGAGGCCGGTGGCCTGCAGGCGTTCGAGCGTGCGCGCGTTTCCGACCACCTTGTCGCCGCGGCGCAGGAAACCCTGCGCGATGGCAAGGCCGATGCCGCTGGAGGCACCTGTGACGACGACCGTTCGAGGCAAGCGTTGGTTCATTTCGTATCTCCGGTGATGGCGTCGACTGCTTGAAGGTGGCGCCGGGTTTGAGGGCATGTCGTGATGGTATTGATGCGTCCGGAGCAAATGAAGACATAGACTGTCACTTCATAAATTACCTCATGGAACAAATATGAGCCGCCGATTCGACGATCTGATGCTCGGCAGCCTGGAGCTGTTCTGCCTTGCCGCCGAGCTGGAGAGCTTCACCGCCGCAGCGCTGGCAGCCGGCCTGAGCCCGGCTGCGGTGAGCCGCTCGGTCGCGCGGCTGGAGACGCGCGTGGGGGTGCGCCTGTTCGTGCGCACCACCCGCCGGATTCACCTGACCGACGGGGGCCGCGCCTACTACGAGCAGTGCCGCCAGGCGCTGAGCCTGATGCGCGATGCCGAGAGCCAGCTCACCGGCGAGCAGCAGGCCCCGGCCGGGGTGCTGCGCCTCAGCGTCGCCTCGCCCTATGGCCACTACCGCGTGCTGCCGCTGCTGCCGCGTTTTCGGGCGCGCTTTCCGAAGGTGCGGATCGAGCTGCACTTGAGCAACCGCAATATCGACTTCATCGGCGAAGGCTTCGACCTCGCGATTCGGGGACGTGCGCCGCCGGACTCCGGCCTCGTCGCGCGCAAGCTCGAAGATGCCGAGCTGGTGCTGGTGGCCGCGCCCTCCTACCTTGCTCGAGCAGGCAGGCCGGATTCGCTTGAGGCGCTGGCGGCGCACGAGTGCATCCAGTTCGTGTTGCCCAGCACCGGGCAGCCGGTGCCCTGGCTCTTCAGGCACGACGGACAGAACATCGAGCTCGAGACGCCCGTCAGCTACAGCTGCGCCGACGACTACATGGGCATGGTGACGCTGGCGCGCCATGGCGCCGGGCTCTTGCAGACCTACCGCTACATCGTGGAGGGCGACTTGAATCAAGGGCATCTGCTGCAGTTGCTGCCCGAAGCCGGCGGCCGCTCCCGCCCCTTCTCGCTGATCTACCCCGATCGCCGCCACACGCCGCTGCGCGTGCGGGCCTTCATCGACTTTCTGACGGCGGAACTGGCCCCGAAGGGCGGCGCAACGCATCCACCATGACGCGCATGCGCTGCCAGTGCGAACCCTCCCAGAACACGCGACGGCAACCATCGCAGGCGCTGAAACGCTGATAGCGCTCGCGCACCCCCGGCGGCAGCGTCGCTGCGACCAGCGCCTTGTCGATCCCGTGCAAGGGCGTGTTGCAGTTCAGACATCGCGTGAACGGCTGCGCGCTGCGCGCCAGGTCGAGGCGATCGAAGATCTCGCGCAACTGCTCGGCCGATCGCAAGGCGTGCACATAGCAGCCGTGCGTGATCCCACGGCGCTTGAGCAGCTCCCGATCCCGCGTCAGCACGATGCGCCCCTGCTCTATGGCGATGCGCTCGATCTCTTCGTCGCGAAAATGGTTGTCGTACAGGGTATCGAACCCGGTCATGCGCAGCAGGTGAGCGAGCCCGCCCAGATGCGCATCGGCGACGAAGCGCGTGACGCGCAGCGCATGCTCGCGAACGCGCAGCAGCGGCGTGACATCGAGCGCTTCGAACTTCGGGAACACGGCGACCCGATCGCCATCGTTCAGCAGCACTCCGAATCCGACCGACTCGCCGTTGACCAGCACCAGCTCGACCTCGGTGTGCGGCACACCCAGCGCCTCGATCATGTGTTTGGCGGTCGCCGCCCGCGCACACGTGCAGGAGAACTCGTGCCCGCGCCGCTCGCGCGCCAGAAAGTCGTTCAGCTCCTCGTAGAACCGGAAGGTCGCCGTGACCATTGCCAGCCAACGACGGCTTCCGACATCGCCCTCAATGCTGCGTCGGGGACTTGCAGAAGTTCCCGTGCGGCTGAGCGCGCATCAGCTCGTGAAACTGCTCGCGCGACATCCGCAGCAGCCGCTCGTGATCGCCGCCTTCCATGTAGACGACGTCGCTGCTTTCGAGTTCGTCGTCGACGATGGTCTCGATGCCCCAGGCCATGCCGATCGGCGGTATCGCGCCGGGTTCGCAGTCCCCGAACAGCGCCGCGACGCGGGCTTCGTCGGCCAGCCTCAGCCTGTGGCGGCCGAGCATGCGGGAGAACTCGCCCAGCATGACCATCTTGTCGGCGGGAACGACGGCCATCACGCAGCCCGTTTCGTCCTCGAGGATGACCGATTTGGCCAGTTGGCTCGCAGGAACATGGGCGCTGCGGGCCGTCTCCGCGCTGCTGCGGCTGTGCCCATGCGTGCAAATCTCGTACCGTGTGCCGCGTTGGTCGAGATAGTCGGACAGATGCGAAGGTATGGACATCGCATGCTCCTTGACGAAAGCGTCAGCGCTCGATGGTCAGCGCCACCCCCATGCCGCCGCCGATGCACAGCGAGGCGATGCCCTTCTTCGCGTTCTGGCGCTCCATCTCGTGAAGCAGCGTCACCAGGATGCGGCAGCCGGAGGCGCCGATCGGGTGGCCGATGGCGATGGCGCCGCCGTTCACGTTGACCTTGTTCACATCCCAGCCCATCTCGCGGTGGACGGCGCAGGCCTGCGCGGCGAAGGCTTCGTTGATCTCGAGCAGGTCGAGGTCCTGCGGCTTCCAGCCGGCGCGCTGCAGCGCCTTCTGCGAGGCCGGCACCGGGCCCATGCCCATGAAGGCCGGGTCGAGGCCGGTGCTCGCGTAGCTGGCGATGCGGCCGAGCGGCTTCAGGCCCAGCGCTGCCGCCTTCTTGGCGGTCATCACCAGCACGGCAGCGGCGCCGTCGTTCAGGCCCGAGGCATTGCCTGCGGTCACGCCGCCGGCCTTGTCGAAGGCCGGGCGCAGGCCGGCCAGGCCTTCGGCGCTGGTCTTGCGGTTGATGAACTCGTCCTGGTTGAAGACCACCGGGTCGCCCTTCTTCTGCGGGATGTTGACGCCGACGATCTCGTCCTTGAACTTGCCGGCGTCCTGCGCCGCGGCGGCCTTGGTCTGGCTGCCGAGCGCGAGCTCGTCCTGCGCGGCGCGGCTGATGTCGTACTTCTTGGCCACGTTCTCGGCCGTGATGCCCATGTGGTACTGGTTGTAGACGTCCCACAGGCCGTCCACGATCATCGTGTCGACCAGCTTCCAGTCGCCCATGCGCTGGCCGTTGCGCGAGTTGGGCAACACGTGGGGCGCGAGGCTCATGCTCTCCTGCCCGCCCGCGACGACGATCTCGCTGTCGCCGGTGGCCACCGCCTGCGCGGCCAGCATCACGGCCTTGAGGCCCGAGCCGCAGACGGCGTTGATGGTGAGCGCCGGGGTTTCCTTGGTGATGCCGCTCTTCAGGAGCGCCTGGCGCGCCGGGTTCTGGCCCGCACCGGCCGCCAGCACCTGGCCCATGATGACTTCGCCGATCTGGTCGCTGCCGACCTTGGCGCGGGCCAGCACTTCCTTGATGACGATGGCGCCGAGCTCGGTGGCCGGAATCCCGGCCAGCGATCCGCCGAACTTGCCGACAGCGGTACGTGCGGCTGAAACGATGACGATGTCTTCCATGGTGTGCTCTCCGAGGCTTCGATTGAAAAAGGGATGAAAGGTCAGGCTCGCGCCTTGACGTAGCGGCCCGGCGCGGGCTCGATCGCCTTGTAGGCGCTGCCCTTGCCGTAGGTCTTGGGGGCGGGAATCTGCTTGCCCGCATGGGTCTTGAGCCAGTGGGACCAGTCGGTCCACCAGCTGCCGGGATGCTCGGTCGCGCCGGCCAGCCATTCGGCCTGGGTCTTCGGCAGCTTGCCGTCGGTGCGGATCCAGTGGCTGCGCTTCTTCTTGGCCGGCGGATTGATCACGCCGGCGATGTGGCCCGAGGCGCCCATCACGAAGCGCTTCTTGCCCGCGAGCACCTGCGTCGAGGCGTAGGCGCCGCCGATCGGCACGATGTGGTCTTCACGCGAACCGTAGATGTAGACCGGCGCCTCGATGCGGCCGAGGTCGATCTTCTCGCCGGCCACGGTGAGCGCGCCGGGCCGGGCCAGCTTGTTCTCGTGGTAGGTGTTGCGCAGGTACCAGCAGTACATCGGTCCGGGCAGGTTGGTGGCGTCGCTATTCCAGTAGAGCAGGTCGAAGGGCGGCGGTGTTTCGCCCTTCAGGTAGTTGCCGACCACGTAGTTCCACACCAGGTCGTTGGGCCTGAGGAAGCTGAAGGTCGATGCGAGTTCGCCGCCTGCCAGCAGGCCGCCCTGGCCCATCTGCATCTCGCGGAACTGGACGAAGGCCTCGTCGATGAAGATGTCGAGCACGCCGGTGTCGACGAAGTCCAGCAAGGTAGTCAGGAGCGTCACCGATGCGGCCGGCTGCTGGCCGCGCGCGGCCAGCACGGCCAGCGCGGTCGAGAGGATGGTGCCGCCGACGCAGAAGCCGAGCGTGTCGATCTGCCCGCCCTTCTTGTCCTGGCCCGTGATCTCGCGCGTCACTTGGATCGCCTTGATCGCGGCATCCTCGATGTACTGGTCCCAGGTGTACTTGGCCATCGAGGCATCGGGATTGCGCCAGCTCACGACGAACACGCGGTGGCCCTGCTCCACCGCATAGCGGATCAGCGAGTTCTCGGGCTGCAGGTCGAGGATGTAGAACTTGTTGATGCAAGGCGGTACCAGCAGCAACGGCCGCTCGTAGACCTTGGGCGTCAGCGGCTTGTATTCGAGCAGCTGGAACAGCTCGTTCTCGAACACCACGGCGCCTTCGGTGGTCGCGACGTTGCGGCCGACCTCGAAGGCGCTTTCGTCGGTCATGCTCAGGTGGCCCTGCTGCACATCGTGCAGGAGGTTCTGGATGCCGCGGGCGATGCTCTCGCCCTGCGTGTCGAGGGCCTTCTTCAGCGCCTCGGCATTGAATGCGAAGTAGTTGCTGGGCGCGGAGGCGGCCGTCCATTGCTCGACCGCGAAGCGAAGGCGGGAGCGGGTTTTCTCGTCGGCCTCGACGGCCTCGGCCATGCCGAGCAGCGTGCGCGTGTTGAGCAGGTAGACCGCCGCCGAAAAAGCCGAGACCGGATTGCTGCCCCAGGCCTCGCCGGCAAAGCGCCTGTCGCCGCCGGCGCGCGCCGCGAGGTCCTGGCGCCACAGCTCGGTGGCCTCTTCGACGTACTGCTGCTGCAGCTGCTGCAGTTTCTCGGGGGACAGCAAGAACTTCGGCATCTCCCAAGGGGCGCCGGCATTCGCGCCGGTGCCGAGCGACTGGAAGGATTCGAGCGCCTTCTCCCACCCTTGGGTCAGCGCCTGCTGGAAGGGCGCGAAACTATCGGCTGCCGTGGCCTGTTGTTCTGGTCTCATGACGTCTCCTGGTTCCTCGCCTGACTCGCCTCATGGCAACGGGTTTTGAGTATGCTGCATTCACAGGGGCCCGACCAGCAAGCGCCGCTATACCTACCTGAAAACATCATCTATGCACCTCGTCGTCATCGCCTGGCTGTATGTCGCCCTGATGATGGCGGTCGCAGAGGCCACCAACACCACCGGCACGGTGCTCGGCGCGGTCTTCACCTTTCTACTCTACGGCTTGGCGCCGGTGGCACTGGTGGTTTACCTGATGACCACGCCGGCACGGCGGCGGGCACTGCGCGAACGCGAAGCAGCCGAACGCGAAGCCGCGATGCGGGCTGGCGCAAGCGCTTCAATCGCGCCAGATGCAGGCGGCGAAACGCCCGCTGACGCGGTCCCGCCGGTGCGAGAAAAAGAGTAACGGATTGTGCACCGTGCACCAGGCTTCGCTGCTGTCGTTGCCGTGAAGCTGCGTCACGCCGGCCGCGCGCAGGCGCTGGCGAGCCAGGCCGGCCAGGTCGGCCAGCCATTTGCCGGCTTGCACAGCGGGCTTGAAGCATCGAGTGGCTGCAGGGGCGCCGGCTTCGAAGGCCGCCTTCACCTCGTCGCCGACCTCGAAGGCATCGGGCCCGATGCAGGGTCCGAGCCAGGCCATGAGGCGGCCGTCGGCGCCGAAACTCTGCACCGTCTGTTCGAGCACGCCGGCCGCCAACCCACGCCAGCCCGCATGCGCGGCCGCGACACGCCGGCCTTCTTCGTCGGTGAACAGCACCGGCAGGCAATCGGCAACCATGATCGTGCAGGCCACGCCGCTCGCCGTGGTGGTGCAGGCGTCGGCGGCCTCGCCGTCCGGCGTGGACGCATCGAGCGGCAGCAACTGAATGCCATGCACCTGCTGCAGAAACACGGGCCGCGCGCCGATGGCTTGGCGAAGAAGCGCCCGGTTGGCGGCCACATCGGCTGACGTGTCGCCGACATGGTCGCCGAGGTTCAGGCCCTGGTAATTGCCTTTGGACACCCCGCCTCGGCGCGTGGTGCACAGCGCATGCACGCCGGCCGGCGCTGGCCAGTCGGGGACCCGCCAGTCGGAGATGACGGCCGCCGCCGGGCCGCCCCAAGGCGGCCGCGCCTCCCCCTCCGGGGGTGGCGAAGCACACGCAGCGGCGAGCCGGGGGGCAGACATTTCTATGCTTCTGCGTCGGGACAGCGCGAGGGCTGCGCGCGCTGGAAGGCATCGAGCTGCATGCAGGCCTCGAAGGCCGCCATGGTGCGCGGCAGGCCGCTGAAGTCGCAGTCGAAGCGCTGGCCGTTGAAGATCTGCGGCACCAAGCAGCAGTCGGCCAGGGTGGGCGCGTCGCCCCAGCAATAGAGGCTGGAGGGATGCTGCGCGAGCTGGCGTTCGAAGGCCAGCATGCCTTCGCGCACCCAGTGGCGATACCACGCGTTCTTGGCCGCCTCGTCGAGCTTGAGTTCGCGCACCAGGTACTTGAGCACGCGCAGGTTGTTGAGCGGATGGATCTCGCAGGCGATCGACTGCGCCAGCGCCCGCACGCGCGCGCGGCCCACCGCATCGTGCGGCAGCAGCGCCGGTTCGGGATGCACTTCATCCAAGTATTCGATGATCGCCATCGACTGCGTGAAGCGCTCGCCCTCGTCCTCGAGCAGCGGCACCAGCATGTCGGGCGAGATGGCGGAGAACGGGCCGGTCTTGTGCTCGCCGCGCGCGATGTGCACCGGGATGTAGTCGTAATCGAGGCCCTTGAGGTTGAGCGCGATGCGCACCCGGAACGAAGCCGAGGAGCGGAAGTAGTTGTGGAGCTTCATCATGGTGTGAAGCATAGCCCCGGCCGGACAGCACGCCCAGCCCTCTGGCACACTGCCGTTTTCGCTGAAAAGGACGATTTTCCAATGGCTTCCGAATACGTTTTCACGCCGCCGCCGCTGGCCTCCATTCCCGTGGTCGGCCAGGCCGCCCGCTTCCCCGTGCACCGCATCTACTGCGTGGGCCGCAACTACGAAGAGCATGCGAAGGAAATGGGCTTCACCGGCCGCGAGCCGCCCTTCTTCTTCATGAAGCCGGCCGATGCCGTGGTGGTGGTCCCTGCCGGCGAGACCGGCACCATGGCCTACCCCACACTCACCAAGAACCTGCATCACGAGATCGAGCTCGTGGCGGCCATCGGCATCGGCGGCAAGAACATCCTGGCGGCCGACGCACACAAGCACATCTTCGGCTACGCGGTCGGCCTGGACATGACGCGCCGCGACCTGCAGGGCGAGATGAAGAAGCAGGGCCGCCCCTGGGACATCGGCAAGAGCTTCGAGCAGAGCGCACCGATCGGCCCGATCGTCCCGGTGGCGCAGGCCGGCGATGTCGAGAAGGCCGAGATCTCGGTACAGGTCGGCGGCAAGGACCGCCAGCGCAGCAACGTGAGCAAGCTGATCTGGAGCATCGGCGAGACCATCGAGCACCTGTCGGCCGCCTGGGAGCTTGCGCCCGGCGACCTGATCTTCACCGGCACGCCCGAAGGCGTGGCTGCCGTGGTGGCCGGCGACACGATGATCGGCGAGATCACCGGCCTGCCGACCCTGACCGTCAAGGTAGTCTGATCGTGAGCCCCCACGCTCATCACTTCGTGTATTCGCTGCCCCCCGAGGGGGCGCAGCCCGCCCTTGGGGCGGCCCGGCGCGCAGGCTGATCCGCCCATGCTCCTTCGCGTCCCCATCAAGCACTGCAAGAACTGCGGGACCGCGGTGGTCTACCGCCTGCCCGACGACGGCGACACAAAGGAGCGCGCCATCTGTCCGGCCTGCCATACGGTCCACTACGAGAACCCGCTGAACGTGGTCGGCACCATCCCCGTGCTGGGCGAACGCGTGCTGCTGTGCAAGCGCAACATCGAGCCGCGCTGGGGCAAGTGGACGCTGCCGGCCGGCTTCATGGAACTCGGCGAGACCACCGAGCAGGGCGCGGCGCGCGAGACCGACGAGGAAGCCGGCGCCGAGTACGAAATGGAGGGCCTGTTCGCGGTGATGAGCGTGGTGCGCGTGGGGCAGGTGCATCTCTTCTATCGCGCGCGGCTCCTGAGCGACCGCTTCGATCCGGGCCACGAAACCCTCGAGGCCAGGCTCTTCACCGAGGAAGAAATCCCCTGGGAGGAGATCGCCTTCCGCACCGTTCGCGCGGCGCTCGAACACTATTTCGAAGACCGCCGGCGCGGCAGCTTCGACCGCGTCCACACGCTCGACATCGTATGAAGCAATATTTTCTCGCGCTGTCGTGCTGCGCCGCGCTGGCCGCGAGCGCGCTGGCCGAACCGATCGGCGAAGTCGACACCGCCTTCAAGCTGATCGGGCCGGACCACAAGATCGTGGTCGAGGCCTACGACGACCCCAAGGTGAGCGGCGTGACCTGCTATGTCTCGCGCGCCAAGACCGGCGGGCTCTCGGGCGCCTTCGGACTGGCCGAGGACAAGGCCGAGGCTTCCATCGCCTGCCGCCAGGTCGGTCCGGTGCGCGTGACGCAGCCCTTGGCCAAGCGCGAAGAGGTGTACAGCGAGCGGCTGTCGATCCTGTTCAAGCGGCTGCGCGTGGTGCGCATGGTCGATCCGGCGCGCAACACGCTGGTCTATCTCACCTACTCCGACCTGCTGATCGACGGTTCGCCCAAGAACAGCGTGACCGCGGTTGCGATCGACCGCGGCACGCCGATCCCGCTCAAGTAAGAGCCGCCGCCTCGCATGAGCCGCCGGGCCGTTCCCAAGGCGAATACCGCAGCGCGCAGCGCGGAGGTCACTCAATGAGACATCCTGGGTCAA
>NZ_JAGGNV010000034.1 GCF_018614955.1 Variovorax paradoxus | reverse complement strand
CGGCACCGGCACCGGCACCGGCCGAGCGCGCGCGCCCATCGGCCGGCAGCAAGCCGCTCGCCTCGCCCGCGGTGCGCCATCGGGCCGCGGCCCTCGGCATCGATCTGCAGCAGGTGCCGGGCAGCGGCGCGGACGGCCGCATCCTGCACGAGGACCTCGACGCCTGGCTGCTCCTGCGGCCCGGTCCGCAGGCGCCGAGCGCGGCGCGCTACGCAGAGCGCAACGACGAAGAAGCCGTGCCCGTGACCGGCGTGCGCCGCCGCATCGCGCAGCGCCTGCAGGATGCGATGCGCCGCATCCCGCACTTCACCTACGTCGAGGAGATCGACGTGACCGAGCTGGAGCTGCTGCGCGCGCGGCTCAACGAACGCTGGGGCAGCGAGCGGGCTCACCTGACGCTGCTGCCGCTGCTCGTGCGTGCCGTCGTGCTGGCGGTGCCGCGCTTCCCGCAGATCAATGCCCGCTTCGACGACGAGGCGGGCGTGCTCACGCGTCACGGCGCGGTGCACGTCGGCATCGCGACCCAGACCGCGGCCGGTCTCATGGTGCCGGTGCTGCGCCATGCGGAAGCGCGCGACCTGTGGTCCAGCGCGACCGAGATCGCGCGCCTGGCCGATGCCGCGCGCGCAGGCCGCGCCACGCGCGACGAGCTGAGCGGCTCGACCATCACCGTCACCAGCCTCGGCGCACTGGGCGGCATCGCCTCCACGCCGATCATCAACGCGCCCGAGGTGGCGATCGTCGGCGTCAACCGCATCGTGCAGCGCCCGGTGATGCAGGGCGGTGCGGTGGTCGCGCGCCGCATGATGAACCTGTCCTCCTCCTTCGACCACCGCGTGGTCGACGGCCAGCTGGCGGCCGAATTCGTGCAGGCCGTGCGGGCTTCGCTCGAATGCCCGGCCCTGCTTTTCGTCGAGTAGCCGGTGTGTGTGACACGGACGCCCGCGACTCCTAGAATCGGCAACATGAGGTCCGCCGGAACATGGTTGATGGGACTGGTCCTCCTGGCTCATGCGGCAGCGGCGGCCAGCGCTGAAGCCGTGTCTGCCGCGGCACCGGCGGCAGACACCGCGCCCCGCATCGTGGTCCTCATGCAGCTCGACGGCGCCATCGGGCCCGCTTCCGCAGACTATGTGCGCCGCGGCCTCGCGCTGGCTGCCAAGAAGGAGGCGCGGCTCGCGGTGCTGCAGCTCGACACGCCGGGCGGGCTCGACGCCTCGATGCGCAACATCATCAAGGACATCCTCGCCTCGCCCGTGCCGGTGGCGACCTTCGTGGCGCCCAGCGGCGCCCGCGCCGCGAGTGCGGGCACCTACATCCTCTACGCGAGCCACATCGCCGCCATGGCGCCGGCCTCCAACCTCGGCGCGGCGACGCCGGTGGCCATCGGCATGCCGATGCCCGGCCGGCCGGAGCCGAAGCCGCCGCCTTCTTCAGAGAAGTCCTCCGAGAAGGGTGCCGAGCCCGCTCCCGATGCGATGAACGCCAAGCGGCTGGCCGATGCATCGGCCTACATCCGCAGCCTGGCGCAGCTGCGCGGGCGCAATGCCGACTGGGCCGAGCAGGCGGTGCGCGAGTCGGTGAGCCTGTCGGCGCAGGAGGCGCTGCAGAAGAAGGTCATCACCCTGGTCGCGCGCGACGTGGCCGACCTGCTGATGCAGGTGCATGGGCGCGAAGTGAGCCTGGCGCATGGCACCGTGCGGCTCGCCACCCAGCGCGCGCAGCTGCTCGCCTTCGACGCCGATTGGCGCAGCCGGCTGCTGTCGGTGATCACCGAGCCCAGCCTGGCGCTGATCCTGCTGATGGTCGGCATCTACGGCCTGTTGTTCGAGTTCTCCAACCCCGGCTTCGTGCTGCCCGGCGTGGTGGGCGCCATTTGCCTGACGTTGGCGATGTTCGGCCTGCAGATGCTGCCGGTCAACTACGCGGGGCTGGCGCTGATCCTGCTGGGCGTGGCCTTCCTCATTGCCGAGGCCTTTCTGCCGAGCTTCGGCGTGCTCGGGCTGGGCGGCATCGCGGCCTTCGCGATCGGCGCGGTGCTCCTGATCGACAACGACGCGCCGGGTTTCGGCGTGCCGCTGTGGGTGATCGCGGCCACGAGCGCCGCCTCGGCCCTGTTCATCCTCGTGGTGGCCGGCATGGCCGCGAAGGCGCGCCGGCGGCCGGTGACCACCGGCATTTCGACCCTCGTGGGCACCACCGGCGAACTGGTCGAGTTCTCGAACGGCGAAGGCTGGGCGCAGATCCAGGGCGACTACTGGCGCGTGACCGGCGCGGGCGACCTGCGTACCGGCGGACGCGTCCGGGTGAGCGGAGTGCAGGGCGTCGTGCTGCAGGTGGCGCCGGAAGGCCCTTGACCATGTTCTTCAATTTCAGCGTCGCGCTCATGGGCCTCTTGGTCGTGCTGGCGGTGATGCTCGCCGCGGCGTCGCTGCGCATCCTGCGCGAGTACGAGCGCGGGGTGGTGTTCCAGCTCGGGCGCTTCTGGAAGGTCAAGGGGCCGGGGCTGGTGATCCTGATCCCCGGCATCCAGCAGATGGTGCGCGTGGGGCTGCGCGTGATGGTGCTCGACATCCCGAGCCAGGACGTGATCACGCGCGACAACGTGTCGGTGAAGGTGAACGCGGTGCTCTACTTCCGCGTGATCGATGCGGAGAAGGCGATCATCCAGGTCGAGAAGTACCTCGAGGCCACCAGCCAGCTCGCCCAGACCACGCTGCGCGCCGTGCTCGGCAAGCACGAGCTCGACGATTTGCTGTCCGAGCGAGAGCGCCTCAATCTCGATATCCAGAAGATCCTCGAGGCGCAGACCGACATCTGGGGCATCAAGGTGACCAACGTCGAGATCAAGCACGTCGACCTCAACGAGAACATGGTCCGCGCCATCGCGCGGCAGGCCGAGGCCGAGCGCGAACGGCGCGCCAAGGTGATCCATGCAGAGGGCGAACTGCAGGCCTCGGTCAAGCTGGCCGAAGCGGCCGAGATTCTGGGGCGCCAGCCGCAGGCGCTGCAGTTGCGCTATCTGGAAACCCTGACCGTGATCGCCGCCGACAAGAATTCGACCATCGTGTTTCCCTTGCCGCTGGAGGTCATCGGACCCTTGCTGCAATGGATCAAGAAGAAGGGCGACGCGCCTGAGGCCTAGCGACAGGGGCTGAGCGTAAGACTTGCGCGCTTGCGACGCCGCTCGCGCATGGCAAGATGCCTCGTCTTCTCTACCGACCCGGCGCCCCGCATGCTGATCAACTGCGTTGTCTACGAAGACGGCACCAAGCTGGCCGATATTCCCGTTTCCGAGATCAGCGAGTACGCGTCGCTGCCGGGCTGCTTCGTCTGGGTGGCGCTGCACGACGCCACGCCGGAGGAGCTGGCCGAAGTGCAGGCCGAGTTCGGGCTCCACCCGCTGGCCGTGGAAGATGCCCACAACGGCCACCAGCGGCCGAAGGTGGAGGAGTACGCCGACTCGCTGTTCGTCGTCATGCATCTGCTCGAAGCGGGCGCCGGCGGGCCCGCCACGCTCGAAGTCGGCGAGCTCGACGTTTTCGTCGGGCGCAACTACGTGGTGTCGGTGCGCAACCGTAGCGATCACGGCTTCACCGAGGTGCGCGAACGCTGCGAGCGCGAGCCCGAGCTGCTCAGGAACGGCCCGGGCTTCGTGCTCTACGCGCTGATGGATGCCGTGGTCGACCGCTACTTCCCCGTCATCGATGCCTTCGAGGACGAACTCGACACCATCGAGCAGCGCATCTTCACCAAGGGCGCTGCGCGCGAGAGCATCAAGCGCCTCTACGAGCTGAAGCAGCGCCTGACGCTGCTCAAGCATGCCGTTGCCCCCCTGCTCGAAGGCACCGGCAAGCTGCACGGCGGCCGCGTGCCGCAGATCTGCGTTAGCACGCAGGAGTACTTCCGCGACGTGGTCGACCACCTGAGCCGCATCAACAACACCATCGACTCGATCCGCGACACCATCGGCACTGCGATCCACGTCAACCTCTCGATGGTCACCATCGAGGACGGCGAAGTGACCAAGCGCCTCGCAGCCTGGGCCGCCATCTTCGCCGTGTGCACCGCCTTCGCCGGCCTCTGGGGCATGAACTTCGAGCACATGCCCGAGCTGAAATGGCGCTACGGCTACCTGGCCGCGCTCGCGCTCATCGCGAGCCTTTGCGGCTACGTGTACTACCGCTTCCGGCGCGCGGGCTGGGTGTGAGTGGAGAGGGCGCACTGCGCTGACGAAGCATTTGGTTGTCTTGCGCCGGAGGATGCCGTCGCGTAACGTTGTGTTACCTCTTTAAACAACGAACAGCCGCTTCATGATTTCCAAACGCCGCTTGCTCCAAAGCCTCGCCGCCTCGGCATGTGCCCCGGCCGCGTGGGCTCAACAGGCAACGCCTCCCGCCGCACCGCGCGCCACGCGCACCGCAGGTTCCGCTGCACCCGGTGCCTGGCCGACCCAGCCGGTGCGCCTGCTGGTCGGCTTCCCCGCCGGCGCGTCGCCCGACCTCGCGGCGCGTGCCATCGCGGAGCCGCTCTCCAAGCTGCTGGGCCAGCCGGTGACGGTGGAGAACAAGCCCGGCGCCAGCGGCAACCTCGCTGCCGACCTGGTGGCGAAGGCGCAGGACGATCACACCATCGGCGCGCTGATCAACGGCAACCTCACGATCGCCAAGCTGCTCAATCCGGCCACGCCCTTCGACCCCGAGAAGGACTTCGCGCCCGTGGGCCTGATCGGCACCGCGCCGCTGGTGCTGGCGGTCTCGGGCGATGCCGCGGGCAAGAACGCCACCGAGCTGCTGCTGTGGGCGCGCAACCTCGGCGACAAGGGCAAGTACGGCACGCCCGGCGTGGGCACCGTGGGCCACCTGGGCATGGAACTGCTGAAGACCCGCACCAGCATCTCGCCGCAGCATGTGCCCTTCAACGGCAATCCGCAGGTCATCGCCGCCATGCTTGCGGGACAGCTCCAGATGGCGCTGCTGCCGCCCGGCCTCGCGAAGCCTCATGTGGCCTCGGGCAAGTTCAAGGCCCTCGGTGTCACTTCGCCGCTGCGCAGCCCACTGTTCAGCGAGCTGCCTACGCTGCGCGAAGCGGACGTGCGCGGCGCCGACCTCGAGATCTGGACCGCGCTCGCGGCGCCGGCCGACCTCCCCAAGCCGGCGGTGGCCAGGCTCAATGCGGCGCTGGGCGAAGTGCTTCGCTCCGCCGAGGTGCAGCAGCAACTGCTGAAGGCGGGCTGGCAAGCGCAGGCGGGCACGCCGCAAGCGCTGGCCTACCGGATGCGCTCCGACACCTCGCAGCTCGGCGGCGTGATCCTGATGCGAGGGATCCGTTCGGAGACTTGAACTCCCCCAGGCTTCCCGCACTACCTTGCGGGCGCAGCCGGCGCTCGGGCGCTGACCATCCAGCAGGCAGCGGCGAAGCGAACCTCGGTTCCGTGCACATAGGGATCGAAGGCGGGGCGGACGGTGTCGATGACTTGCGCGCGCGTCCGCTCGTCCGCCTCCTGAAGGATCAGGCCGACGGGACCGAGCCGGGTGAAGTAGCCGATCAACTCCTTCTCGGGCAGGGTGCATTCGACATCGATCGGCCGGATGTCGATCCCGGCCCAGCCGCTCTCTTCCAGGATGGCAGCGACGCGATGCCGGTCGGCGAGGGAGAACTGTCCCGGCGCGCCCGGCTGGCGGGCGGGCAGGTTCGGCAGCAGCGGTGCCGCGGCGCGCTCGGCCGTCGTCATGAACGGGTTTTCCGCGGCACTCCGCCAGGCGATGAAGCGGAGCTCGGCGTCGTCCCGTGCGGCGCGCCGCAGGTTCGCGAAGGCCAGGGCCGGGTGGTCGAAGAACATGACGCCGAAGCGCGACATGATCACATCGAAGCTGGCGGGCTCGAAGGCGTGGCGCTGCGCGTCGGCACGGATGAAGCTGGCCGGCGTGTCTTCCCGTTCGGCGCATGCCCGGGCGGCGGCGATCAGTGGATCCGAAATGTCGACGCCGACGCAGTGGCCCGTCGCGCCGAGCCGCCGCGCAACGGCGAGCGTCGTGCTCCCGGTACCGCAGCCGACGTCGAGCACCCGCTGCCCGGGTCCGGCGCAGACCGCTTCGACGAGCAGGTCCTGGAACGGCTCGAGCACTTGGTCGATCACCTCCTGGGCCTCGACCCAGGCGCGTCCGGCGCGGCCGTTCCAAAGCGCCGTCTGCTCGTTGTTGTCGGTCTGTTGCGTGACATCCATGGTCGTTTTCCTTTGCTTGCCCTCATTGGGGCGGAAGCTAGACTGTGCAACTTCAAGTCGACTTGAGGTCAAGAGAATGATGCACCTAGACATTGCCGAGGTGGCGCAGCGATCCGGCGTTCCCGCGTCGACGCTGCGCTTCTATGACGAAAAGGGGCTGATCGCCTCCACCGGCAGGCGCGGGCTGCGCCGCCTGTTCGATCCCGGCGTGCTGGAACGGCTGGCGCTGATCGCGCTGGGGCGCGCGGCCGGCTTCTCGCTCGACGAGATCGCGCTCCTGTTCACGCGCGAGGCGCAGCCACGCATAGACCGGCAGATGCTCGCGGCCAAGGCGCAGGAGCTGGACAAGACGATCCGCAAACTGAGCGCCATGCGCGACGGCCTGCTGCACGCCGCTGCCTGCCCCGCACCGAGCCACATGGAATGCCCCACCTTCCGTCGCATCCTGCAGGCCGCCGCGACCGGCGCCGTTGGAGCGCGAAGGAAGAAAGCTCCGCAGCCACCGGTACGCATCGCCTGATCCTGCGCAGCGCCGCGCGACCATAAGGCGCGCTTATGCAAAAGCAACGCGCAACGGCGTTCCCCTAGTGGCGACGCGTGTCGATACTTGCCGCGAGCCTCCTTCGAGTGGCCATCCCCTCACACACGTACCTGGAGACAACGGCATGCATCTTTCTTCCCGCCTCGTCCTGCTCGCCGGCCTGGCAGCAGCTGCGCTGGCCTGCGCGACCGCGTCCGCGCAGACCTGGCCCGCCAAGCCGATCCGCCTCGTCGTTCCCTTTGCGGCCGGCGGCGCCAACGATCTGATGGCGCGCGCCGCGGCCGAAGGCGCCTCCAAGGCGCTGGGCCAGCCCATCGTGGTCGACAACAAGCCCGGCGCCGGCGCCACGCTGGGCGCGGACATCGTCGCCAAGAGCGCGCCCGACGGCTACACCTTCCTGGTGAGCGCGGCCGGCGTGATCTCCAACGGCATGATCAAGAAGCACCTGCCCTACAAGGACAGCGACCTGGTCCCGGTCGGCATGATCGGCCTCGCGCCCTCGGTGATCCTGGTGCCGGCCGATGCGCCCTACAAGGACCTGAAGGAATTCATCGCCGCTTCCAAGACCGGCGCCGGCTTCCACTGGGCGACCGCCGGCACCGGCAGCACGCCGCACTTCGTCGAGGGCATGCTCGAAACCAGGTACGGCGCCAAGCTCGACGTGGTGCCCTACAAGAGCGGCTCGGAGTCGATCACCGCCGTGCTCGGCAAGCAGGTCGAGGCGACGTCGGAGGCCAGCATCGTCGCGCTGCCCTATCTCAAGAGCGGCAAGCTGAAGGCGCTGGCCAATACCTGGACCACGCGCATCTCGGCCTATCCGGAGCTCTCCACGGCCTCGGAGCAGGGCTTCCCCGATGTGCGTATCGCCCACTGGGCCGGCGTGCACGCGCCGCACGGCACGCCCGAGGCGGTGCTCGACAAAATGAGCGCCGCTATCGACGCGGCCATGAAGACGCCGGCCATCGCCGACAAGCTCAAGGGCATGGGCATCGAGCCGATCGGCGGCACGCGCGCCTCCTTCGTGCAGTTCGTCGATGCCGAGCGTGCGCGCCTGGGCGCGGTGGTCAAGGCCACGGGCATGAGGGACGAATGATGACGGACATGCACCCCGGTACCCTGCTGCGGCAGAAGGTCGAAGCCAGGCGCGGCCTGCTGGTGCCCGGCGCGGCCAACGCGCTGGCTGCCCGCGTGATCGAGGAGCTGGGCTTCGAGGCCGTGTACCTGAGCGGCGCCGGGCTCACCAACACCTTCTACGGCATCCCCGACCTCGGCTTCGTCCATCTCGGCGACCTGGCGCAGCACACGGCCGCGTTGCGCGATGCGGTGAAGCTGCCCCTCATCGTCGACGCCGACACCGGCTTCGGCAACGCGCTCAACGTGCAGCACACGGTGCGCACGCTGGAGCGCGCCGGCGCCAATGCGATCCAGCTCGAAGACCAGGTGAGCCCCAAGAAGTGCGGTCACTTCGAGGGCAAGGGCGTGATCGCGCGGGACGAGATGCTGGGCAAGGTCAAGGCGGCGGTCGATGCCCGGGTGCATGCCGACTTCCTGGTGATCGCGCGCACCGACGCCGCCGCGGTCGAAGGCATCGACGCCGCGATCGCGCGCGCCGCGGCCTACGCCGAGGCCGGGGCCGACATCACCTTCGTCGAGGCGCCCGAGTCGCTGGAGGCGCTGCGCCGCATTCCGCGCGAGCTGGCCTGCCCGCAGGTGGTCAACGTGGTGATCGGCGGCAAGACGCCGACGCTGGATGCGGCCGAGTTCGGCGCCATGGGCTTCGGCCTGGTGCTCTATGCCAACGCCGCGCTGCAGGGCGCGGTGCGCGGCATGACGCTTGCGCTGCTGGCCTTGCGCGACGGCGGCCGGCTGGACGAGGCGAGCGGCCTGGTCGCGACCTTCGCCGAGCGCCAGGCGCTGGTGCGCAAGAAGGAATTCGATGAGCTCGATGCGCGCTACGCCTGAGCCGATCGCCGCGATCGACAGCCACGCCCACGTGTTCCGGCGCGGCCTGCCGTTGGCGCCGGTGCATCGCCATGCGCCGGACCACGACGCGCTCTTGCCCGACTACCTCGCGCTGCTCGACGCGCATGCCGTGTCGCATGCGGTGCTGGTGCAGCCGAGCTTCCTGGGCACCGACAACCGCTTCCTGCTCGACGCGCTGCGCGCCTGTCCAGAGCGGCTGCGCGGCGTCGTGATCGTCGAGCCGACCATCGGCGAGGACGAATTGGCGGCGCTGGACCGGCAAGGCGTCTGCGGCATCCGGCTCAACCTCGTGGGGCTGTCCATTCCCGACTTCGCGCGTGCCGAGTGGCGGCGCCTGTTCGAGCGCGTGCGCGCGCTCGACTGGCATGTGGAGCTGCATCGCGAATCGCGCGATCTGCCGCTGGCCGGGCAGGCCATCCTCGATGCCGGCTGCAAGCTGGTGGTGGACCACTTCGGCCGCCCCGGCCCGGCGCCCGGCGACGACGAAGGCTTCGCATGGCTGCTGCAGAGCGCTTCCAGCGGGCGCGTGTGGGTCAAGCTCTCCGCGGCCTACCGCAACTGGCCCGACCCGCGCGGCAGCGCGGCCCGCGCCGCGGCGCAGGCCCTGCTGCAGGCGCTGGGCGCCGGCCGCCTGCTGTGGGGCAGCGACTGGCCGCACACGCAGCACCAGGATCTGGCCGACTACGGATCCACCCAGGTGGCGCTGGCCGACTGGGTGCCGGATGTCGAGGCGCGCCGGCGCATCCTGGTCGACACGCCCGCCGCGCTGTTCCGTTTCGCCTGATTCACCCACAGAAAAGAGGCGCCGGCATGGGCGCCCGAAGGAGACAAAGATGTTCCATCCCTCGCACCTCGTGCGCGCCTTCATCCGTGCCGCCGGCGGCACGGCGCTGCTGCTCGCCGCCCTCGGCGCCCAGGCGCAAGCCTGGCCGGCCAAGCCCGTGCGCCTGGTCGTGACCTATCCGCCGGGCGGCACAGTGGATGCGGTGGCGCGCATCATCGGCCCCAAGCTCTCGGCCCGGCTCGGCCAGCCGGTGGTGATCGACAACCGCGGCGGCGCCGGCGGCGCGATCGGCGGCGAGCTGGTCGCCAAGAGCCCGGCCCACGGCTACACCGTGATGCTCGATGCCTCCAACCATGCGCAGAACCCGGCCCTGCGCAGCAAGATGCCCTTCGACACGCTGCGCGACTTCGCGCCGGTGTCGCTCTTGGTCAAGGTGCCCAACATCCTCGTGGTGCATCCGGGTGCGCGGATCGCGAGCGTCAAGGACCTGATCGCCCAAGCCAAGGCGCGGCCGGGGGAGATCAACTACGCCTCCTCGGGCAACGGCTCCTCGCCGCATCTGGCGGCCGAGCTCTTCGATTCGATGGCCAAGACGCGCATGACGCACGTCGCCTACAAGGGCGGCGGCCCGGCGCTCACCGACGTCATGGCGGGCCAGGTGCCGGTGTTCTTCGCCAGCCTGGGCTCGGGCATGCCCTACATCCAGAGCGGCAAGCTGCGGCCGCTCGCGATCGGCGGCAAGGCTCGCTCGCCCGTGCTGCCCGAGGTGCCGACAATCGCGGAGTCGGGCCTGCCGGGCTACGAGATGTACGAGTGGAACGCGGTCTTCGTGCCGGCCGGCACGGCGGCCGCCGTGATCGCCCGGCTGTCGAAGGAGATCGCCGCCACGGTCAAGGACCCGGAAGTGCGCCAGCGGCTGGAGGCCATGGGTGCCGAGGTGATCGGCTCCGATCCGGCCGAGCTCGATGCCTTCCGCCGCGCCGAGCTCGCGAAGTGGAGCCGGCTCGCCAAGGAGAACAAGCTTCAGCTTGACTAGGGGGCGGTTTATGCGTGAGCAGGCCCCAGCAACTGGGCGAACGCATCGGCGAAGGTGGGCCGCGAGCGCGCCAGCCACATCGCCGACAGTTCGAAGGCGGGCAGGTCCGCGCCGTCGCGCACCTCGGCATAGCGCACGCCTTCGTGCCGCAGCGCATGCACCGAGCGCGGCAGCAGCGACCAGCCCAGGCCGGCGGCCACGCAGGCCAGCACGGTCAGCGTGCGGTTGGCGTCCTGCACCACCTGCACGGGGTGGCCGGCGCGGCGGATCGCGCCCAGCAGCTGGCTGCGCAGCGCGGGAATCTGCTGCTCGGGGAACCAGACCAGGCCATGCTGCGCGATCTCGGCCAGGGACACGCAGCCGTCCTGCGCCACCTCGTAGCCGGCCGGCAGTGCGGCCACCATCGGCTCCTCGCCCAGGCGCAGCTCGTTCACCTTGGCATTGAAGGACACGGGCGGATGCAGCAGCGCGATGTCGATGCGGCCGCCCGCCAGCGCATCGACCTGCTCGGCATTGCTCATCTCGCGCAGCACCACGTCGAGCTGCGGATGCGCGGCGCGCAGCAGGCGCAGCGCGCGCGGCAGCACCTCGTAGATGGCATGCGTCACGAAGCCGATGGTGAGCCGGCCTGCGCGGCCCGCGGCCATGGCCCGTGCGCGATCGGCTGCCGCGTCGGCGTGCGCCAGGCTGGCGCGCACGTCCTCCACGATCGCGAGGCCGGCCTCGGTCAGCGTCGCGCCGCGCCGGGTGCGCGTGAAGAGCGGCGTGCCGATCTCGCGCTCGAGCCGGTTCAGCGTCTGCGTGAGCGCCGGCTGCGCGAGGCCCAATTGCTCGGCCGCGCGCGTGAGGCTGCCGGCCTCGCTGATCGCGAGGATGCAGCGCATCTGGCGGGTGTCCATCAGCTTGGTCCGTCGCCCACGTACCAGCGCGTCGCGATCAGTTCCGGCTCATCGTGCGCCAGCAGGCGCGCCCAGTGGCGGTCGGCGTCCTCCACGAAGAGGTCGCGCGCGATCGCGTGGGCCAGCCGCGTGGCGCCGATCGCGAGGCCGGGGATGTCGCCGGCCAGCGCGCCGTGGCTCATGGTGGCGCCCCAGTTGAAGAGGCGCATGCGCGAGAGCGCCTCGGCGTCGGTGCTGCCCGCGACGCCCGTGCGGCCGCGCAGCTCGAAGCCCGCGCCCAAATAGGGGAAGCGCGCCGGCTCGGGATAGCGCTGCGCCTCCTCGGGCGTCACGTGCTGGGCCCAGGTGTCCACGAGCGGCGTGTAGCGCGCGATCTCGGGCCGGTCGAGCAGGTCGACGTCGAAGCCGGTGCCGAAGATGACGGCGTCGAAGCGTTCGCTGCCGCCGTCCGGCGTGCTGACCTCCACGCCTTCCGCGTCGGGCGCCACATCCAGCCAGGGCGTGCCGAGCAGCAGCGTGAAGGCCGCATGCGCATCGCAGCGGCGCACGGTTTCCCAGGGCGGCGGCACCTGCTCGTCGAAGATGTAGGTGTAGACGCGCCACTTGCGTGCATCGTCCAGGCCCTCGAAGCCGCGCAGGAAGCCGTGGCTCGACGCGGCCTTGCTCTTGTTGATCTGGGGCAGCTGCGGCCGGCGCGCGAACAGCACGACCTCCGCGGCGCCGGCCTCCAGCGCGCAGGCCGCGTTGTCGAAGGCCGAGGCGCCGGCGCCCAGCACGCCGATGCGCTTGCCGGCCAGCGCGGCGAAGTCGATGGCGTCGGCCGAATGGAACACGCGGCCGGCCGCGTGCGGGTCGTCGCGCCGCAAGGACGGAAAAGACGGCCAGCGCGGCGCGCCGCTGCCGTCGCGGCCCAGCGCCAGCACGAGTTGGCGCGTGCGCACGGTCTCGCGCCGGCCCTGCGGGTTCGTGAGTTCGACCACGAGCAGGCGCCCGTCGTCGCTGTGCGACACGGAGCGCAGCGCGACGCCGTTGTCCACCGGCAGGCCGACGGTGTCGCGCACCCACAGCAGGTAGTCGCGCCAGTCGATGCGGCCGATCTTGTGCAGCGCCTCCCAGCCAGCGCTGCCGTGCTGCGCCTCGTACCAGGCGCGGAAAGAAAGCGAAGGCACGCCGAGCTCCGGGCCGCCGACCTGCTTGGGGCTGCGCAGCGTCAGCATGCGCGCATAGGTGCCCCACGGGCCTTCGTCGCCGCGCGCAGCGCGGTCGATCACGCGGATGTTGGTGATGCCCTCGCGGCGCAGTGCGAAGGCGGCGGTCTGGCCGCACATGCCGGCGCCGGCCACCAGCACGTCGAGCACCGGCGTGCAGGCGTCGGGCGATTCGGCCGGCAGCACCCAGGCGGGCGGCGGCAGGTTGATGCGTTCGAGATCCACGCGCGCTTGGCGCGCGAGCTTTTCGAGCGCCGCCGCGTCGCGCGGGCTTGCGGTGAACTGATGCGGCACCGGCGGCAGGGTGTCGGAAGAGAGGTCGTCAGGCATCGTCTGAAGATAATCCAGAACATGATCGAACTCGACTGCTACTACAGCCTCTCTTCGCCCTGGGCGTATCTCGGCGGTCCGCAACTGCAGGACATCGTGCGCCGCCACCACGTGCGGCTCGTGCTCAAGCCCTACGATTTCCAGGCCGTTGTGCCGCAGACCGGCGGCATTCCGCTCAAGACGCGGCCCGAGCCGCGCCGCAGCTACCACGCGCTCGAACTCGCGCGCTGGCGCGAGTACCTGGGCATGCCGCTCAACCTGGAGCCGAAGCACTATCCCAAGGGTCCGCCGGGCGATCCGAACTGGAACAAGTACCCGGGCTGGATGGTGATCGCCGCCCAGCTGCAGGGGCTCGATGCGCAGCCGCTCTCGCATGCGCTCTTGCGCGCGCTGTGGGCCGAGGAGCGCGACACCTCGGATGCCGCGGTGCGCATCGCGGTCGCCGACGAGAACGGCTACGACGGCGCCGCGCTGCAGGCGCTGGAGCAGGGGTCCGAAGCCCAGGCGGTCTACCGCGCTAACAGCGCCGAAGCGGTGGAGAAGGGCGTGTTCGGCGCGCCGACCTTCATCTTGGAGGGCGAGCGTTTCTGGGGGCAAGATCGCTTAAGTTTTCTGGATCGGGCACTGGACCGGATCAGGGCTGGCCGCGGCGGATAATCCCTCGATGCGAATCCGCTTCACCAAGATGCAGGGGGCCGGCAACGACTTCGTCGTGCTGGACGAAACCCGCGGCGCGCTGGGCCTGAGTGCGGCGCAGTACCGCTTCCTGGCAGACCGCCATTTCGGCGTCGGCGCCGACCAGATCCTCACCGTGCGGCCCTCGCCGGCGGCGGGCATCGACTTCCAATACCTGATCCACAACGCAGACGGCGGCGAGGTCGAGCAGTGCGGCAACGGCGCGCGCTGCTTCATGCGCTTCGTGCGAGAGCACGGCCTGACCGCGAAAGACGCCGTTCGCGTGGAGACGCTCTCGGGCGTGATCGAGCCGCGCATGGGCGCCGACGGCCGCGTGACGGTCGACATGGGCGCGCCGATCTTCGAGCCGCAGCGCGTGCCCTTCGACACCGCCGGCCTCGATCCGCAGCACGACAACGGCTGGCACACCTGGCATCTCACCCTGGGCACCCATGCCGACAGCGCGAAGGTGTCGGTGGCCGTGCTGTCGATGGGCAATCCGCACGCGGTGCAGATCGTGCCCGACGTCGATACGGCGCCGGTAGCCAGCCAGGGCCCGGCGATCGAGCACCATCCGCGTTTCCCGCAACGCGTGAACGCCGGCTTCATGCAGATCGTCGACCGCACGCAGGTGCGCCTGCGCGTGTTCGAGCGCGGCGCCGGCGAAACGCTGGCCTGCGGCACCGGCGCCTGCGCCGCGGTGGTCGCGGGCATCCGTCTGGGCCGGCTCGACGCGCGGGTCGACGTGCAGACCCGCGGCGGGCTGCTCACCATCGAATGGGCGGGCGACGGCGCCCCTGTGCTGATGACCGGGCCCGCCGTCACCGTCTTCGAAGGCGAAATCGAAGTGCCATGAACAAATTCAACTCCAATGCCATGAACCCGATCACCGAAGACGACATCGCCAACTACCTCTCGAACACGCCGGACTTCTTCGAACGCCATGCGCAGCTGCTGGGCCAGGTGCAGCTCACCAGCCCGCACGGCAACCGCGCCGTGAGCCTGCAGGAGCGCCAGGCCGAGATGCTGCGCGAGAAGATCAAGGCGCTGGAGCACCGCGTGATGGACATGGTGCGCCACGGCACCGAGAACGTGGTCACGGCCGACCGGCTGCAGCGCTGGACGCGCGGTCTCCTGACCACACGCGATCCGCGCGGGCTGCCGACCCAGATCGCGGAGCAGCTGCAGACGCTTTTCCTGGTGCCGCAGACCGCGATCAAGATCTGGGACTGCGACAGCAGCTACCTCAACGAGCCGTACGCGCAGTGGGTCAGCGACGACGTGAAGGCGCTGGCCACCTCGCTGACGGCGCCTTACTGCGGCCTGAACGCCGGCTTCGAGGCCGCCAACTGGCTGGCCGAGCCGCGTGCCGCGGTGTCGATCGCGCTGATTCCGCTGCGGCCCGACGCCGAGGCGCCGGCCTTCGGCCTGCTGGTGCTGGCATCGCCCGACGCGCAGCGCTTCAATGCCGAGATGGGCACCGACTTCCTGGAGCGCATCGCCGAGCTGGCCTCGGGCGCGCTCTCGCGGTTGAGGCCTTCGCCTTGATGCGCAAGCTCTGGCGCGTGGCGTTCGGCGCGCTGGGGGTCCTGCTGCTGGGCTATGCGGCCATCGCGATCACGATCTGGTTGCATGCGCTCGACCTGCTGGGCCATCCGCCGCAGCGCGCGGCCGATGCGGCGCTGATCCTCGGCAACCGTGCGTACCGCGACGGCAAGCCCAACCCCTGTCTGACCGGCCGCGTCGATACCGGCATCTCGCTTGCGAAGGAGGGGCGCGTGCGTCAGCTCGTGCTGTCCGGCGGCATCGACCGCGAGGACGGGCGCATCGAGGCCGAGGTGATGCAGCAGCATGCGCGCGACGCCGGCTATACGGGCACGCTGCTGCTGGAGCCCGTGTCGTCGACGACGCGCGAGAACCTCTCGATGTCGCGCGCCGTGCTGCAGGCGGCGGGCGTGAAGAGCGTGATCATCGTCTCCGAGCCCTATCACCTGTGGCGCGTGGAGCGCCTGGCGCGCGCGGCCGGCTTCGACCGGCTGTTCGAGCTGCAGTACGCCGCGGCGCCGACCTCCTGCTGGCGCCGCTGGGGCATGCTCTTCAAGGGCGCGTTGCGCGAGCCTCTGGCCATCGTGAACAATGCCGCCAATGGATACCTCCACTGAGTCGCAGATCGCGACGCCGGCACTGGTCGAGAAGTACCTCGAACATGTGCGCGTGGAGCGCCGGCTCGCGGCGCGCACCGTCGAGCTCTACGCCATCCATCTGAAGACGCTGGTCGAGAAGGCCCAGGCGGCCGGTCTCGCGCTCGACAAGGTCCAGACCGCCCACGTGCGGCGCTGGATGGCGCAGCTGCACGGCGCCGGCCGCGAATCGCGCGGCATCGCGCTGGTGCTCTCGTGCTGGCGCAGCTTCTACCGCTGGCTCGGCAACGAGGGGCTGGTGGGCTCGAACCCGGTGCAGGACGTTCATGCGCCCAAGGCGGCCCGGCCCCTGCCGAAGGCGCTGGCGGTCGACGAAGCCGTGCAGCTCGCCGACCTGCACGACGCCGATGCCGACCCGTGGGCCGAGGCACGCGATCGCGCGATCGTCGAATTGCTCTACGGCTGCGGCCTGCGCGTCGGCGAGCTGACCGGGCTGGACGTGCGCGCCAGCAACACGGCGCGCGGCTGGGTCGACCTCGATGCGCAGGAAGCCAGCGTGCTCGGCAAGGGCAGCAAGCGCCGCATCGTGCCGGTGGGCGCCAAGGCGGCCGAGGCGCTCGCGGCCTGGCTCGCGGTGCGCGGCGAATGCAGCGCGCTCGAGGCCGCGCTGCTGCGCGATCCGGCCAACGCCGCGGCGCTCTTCATCGGCCGCAACGGCCTGCGTTTCTCTTCTCAGTCGGTCTGGAAGCAGCTGCGTGCGCGAAGCCTCAAGGCCGGCCTGGCCGCGCCGGTGCATCCGCACATGCTGCGCCACTCCTTCGCCAGCCACGTGCTGCAGTCCAGCAGCGACCTGCGCGCGGTGCAGGAACTGCTGGGTCACGCCAACATCACGACCACGCAGGTCTACACGCGGCTGGATTTCCAGCACCTGGCTAAGGCCTACGACGCGGCGCATCCGCGGGCGCAGGCGCGCGACGAAGGCGCGCCCGTGCGTTCCAACAAAAGCAAGAATAAATGAAACTTCTGCGTCTCCGACCCGGCAAAGAGCGCTCGCTGCAGCGCCGCCATCCATGGGTCTTCGAATCGGCGATCGCCAAGGGAGGCGGCGATGCCGGCGAAACCGTGCGCATCGAATCGGACGAGGGCAAGTTCCTCGCCTGGGCCGCATTCAGCCCGCATTCGAAGATCCGCGCCCGCGCCTGGAGCTTCGACGAGAAGCAGCGCATCGATGCGGCCTTCTTCGCCGCGCGTGTCGCGAGCGCGTTCGCAGCCCGTCAGCTCTTCGACCTGCAGAGCGACGGCGTGCGGCTGGTTCACGGCGAGGCCGACGGCCTGCCGGGCCTGATCGTCGACCGCTACGGCGACACGCTGGTGGCGCAGTTCCTGTCGGCCGGCGTGGAGCGCTGGAAGGAGGTGTTGGCCGATGCCTTGCTGGCTGCCACCGGTCTTGCAAAACTTTACGAACGCTCCGACGCGAGCGGCCGCGAGCGCGAGGGCCTCGCGCCGCAGACCGGCTGGCTGCGCGGCAGCGGCCCCACCGAACTCACGATCCGCGAGCACGACTGGCAGCTCACGCTCGACATCGCGACCGGCCACAAGACCGGCTTCTACCTCGACCAGCGCGACAGCCGCCGGCGCTTTGCCGAACTGGCCCGGCACCGCCGCTTCCGCCGCGTGCTCAACTGTTTCTGCTACACCGGCGGCTTCACGGTCGCCGCGCTCGCGGGGCTGAAGGCGGCGGATGCGATCGAGGGCGCCGAGCTGGTGTCCATCGATTCCTCGCTGCCGGCGCTGGAGCGTGCGCGTGCGCATGTCGCCTTGAACGGCTTCGAAGGCGCGCGCACCGAGTTCCTCGATGCCGACGTCAATGCCGCGCTGCGCCGCTTCATCGAGGAGGGCCGGGTGTTCGACGCCATCGTGCTCGATCCGCCCAAGTTCGCGCCCACCGTCGCCCACGCCGAGCGCGCCGCGCGGGCCTACAAGGACATCAACCGGCTGGCGCTCAAGCTGCTGGCGCCGGGTGGCGTGCTCTTGACTTTTTCGTGCTCGGGCGGCATCGGCGCCGACCTATTCCACAAGATCGTGGCCGGCGCCGGCATCGATGCCGGGGTCGATGGCTACATTAGCGAGCGCCTGGGCGCCGCGCCGGACCACCCGATGACCATCGAATTCCCCGAGGGCGAGTACCTGAAGGGCCTGGTGGTGGTGCGCAAATAGCTTTTGCCCTTGCCGGAGCGCGGCCGGAACACCGTCGCTAAACTTTCCGCCTTTCCCCGATTCCATCCCCCCGGAGCACTTCATGGCCCTCATTCCCGCCACCATCCTGACCGGCTTCCTCGGCTCGGGCAAGACGACCCTGCTCAAGCGCATCCTGAGCGAGGCGCACGGACAGAAGATCGCGGTGATCGAGAACGAGTTCGGCGAGGAGAACATCGATACCGACATCCTGGTCACCGAGTCGAAGGAGCAGATCGTGCAGATGAGCAACGGCTGCATCTGCTGCACCATCCGCGAGGACCTGCGCGAGGCGCTGCAGCTGCTGGCGGCCAAGAAGCGCAAGGGGCTGCTCGATTTCGACCGCGTGGTGATCGAGACCACCGGCCTGGCCGACCCCGGCCCGGTGGCCCAGACCTTCTTCATGGACGACGAGATCGCCGAGAGCTACCTGCTCGACTCGATCCTCACCCTGGTGGACGCCAAGCACGCGCCGCAGCAGCTCAACGACCGCCAGGAGGCGCGCCGCCAGGTCGGCTTTGCCGACCAGATCTTCATCAGCAAGAGCGACCTGGTCGCCGCCGACGAGACCGAGGCGCTGATCCACCGGCTGAAGCACATGAACCCGCGCGCGCCGCAGCAGAAGGTGCATTTCGGCGAGGTGCCGCTGAAAGACGTGTTCGACCTGCGCGGCTTCAACCTCAACGCCAAGCTGGACATCGACCCGGACTTTCTCAAGGAAGACGAGCACGAGCACCACGACCACGAACACGGCGAGGATTGCGACCACCCCTCGCATGCGAACGAGGGCCACGGCCACCACCATCACCATGACGACGACGTGAAAAGCTTCGTCTACCGCGCCGACCGGCCCTTCGACCCGGCGCGGCTGGAGGACTTCCTGGGCGCCATCGTCAACATCTACGGCCCGCGCATGCTTCGCTACAAGGGCGTGCTCCACATGCAGGGCACCGAGCGCAAGGTGATCTTCCAGGGCGTGCACCAGCTGATGGGCAGCGACCTCGGTCCCGCCTGGGGTGCGGACGAAAAACGCAACAGCCGGATGGTGTTCATCGGCATCGATCTGCCGCGCGAAATCCTGGAGCAGGGCCTGGAGCAGTGCCTGGTCTGACCCAGGGGGCCCGATCTCTCTATACAATCGCGCGCCTGTTCCGGGGCCGCACCCCGTCCTTCTGGGACGATGTGTGACTTTCGGCATAGGACTGCGCACGTTTCTGGCCTGCTTTCGGGGGTATAACCCCGGGGTTCGCCACCGGCGAGCACCCTGACAACGTTCGTCGAAGGAGCCAGTCACCGTGAAGAAACCCGTCGCCAAAGCCAAGCCCGTGACCAAGCCGGCGGTCAAGAAGACACCGGCTGCCAAGAAGGCTGTGCCCGCGGCGAAGAAGGTTTCCCCGGTCAAGCCAGTCAAGTCTGCCGCGCCGTCGAAGGCTCCTGCCAAGAGCAAGACCACAACGGCAAGCGCAGGCGCTTCGTCAACCAAGGCGGCCGGCTCTCGTGCCACCGCACATGCTGCATCACCGACTCCCGTGAAAAAAGCGACTGCCGCCTCCACTCCCGCCACGGCGACACCTTCCATGACCACTCCGACCACCCCCACCAACACCCCCGCCGCCACGCCTGCCCCCGCACGCGGCGGACGCGTTTCGCGGCTGTCGCAGCTGACCGTGCCCTCCATGCCTCAGTCGGTGGCTTCCACCGCGGCCAAATCGAGCTTCGTCCAGATCACGACGAACCCGCTGGTGCCGCCGCCGCCCATCGCCGTCAAGAAGGACCCGAAGCTGGCCAACAACTGGAAGACCAAGCCGGCCCACGAACTCACCGATGCCGAGGTGATCGCGATGCCGGATTCGGAGTACATGAACGAGAAGCAGATGGCGTTCTTCCGCCTCAAGCTCCAGGAGCTCAAGCGCGGCATTCTCGAGAACGCCGGCGAGACGACCGAGCATCTGCGCGAGGACACGGTGGTCGTGCCGGACCCGGCCGACCGCGCCACCATCGAGGAAGAGCATGCGCTCGAACTGCGCACCCGCGACCGCGAGCGCAAGCTGCTCAAGAAGATCGAGCAGTCGATCCAGCGCATCGACGCGGGCGACTATGGCTATTGCGACGAGACCGGCGAGCCGATCGGCGTCGGCCGCCTGCTGGCCCGGCCGACCGCCACGCTGTCCTTGGAGGCGCAACAGCGTCGTGAACTGAAGCAGAAGATGTTCGGAGATTGACATGGCCCCCCGGCTTGCCACTTCGTGTGCTTCGCCACCCCCCGAGGGGGAGGCGCGGCCCGCCTTGGGGCGGCCCGGCGGCGGCCGCATTCCCTTGGTGAGTTGATTTGCTGTGGTGATCTAGAGATATGGCCAAGGAAGATTCCGGTCGCTTGCTGTCGAAGGTCGCGAAGTTCGTTCGCAATCCGCTCAAGGATTGGTCCGAGCTCGATGCCGAAGAGTCGTCGCAGCTCGAGAACGGCTACAGCCGCGAAATGCTCAAGGAAATGATCGAGCGGCGCCAGCGCAACGACTTCGTGCGCCGCCGCGAGTTCGACATGCTGCGCAAGCTGCGCCAGCGCGAGGCGGCCGGCGGCCATGCCGCGGCCACGCCGTCCTCCTTCAATGTCAGCAGCACCTCGGGCAAGACCGAGGGCCGGGCGCTCACGCTCAAGAAAATCGACGAGATCGAAGAGCAGATGTCGCAGCAATGGTGGAAGAACCGCGGGCCCGGCGGCGCAGCCGGCGCCAACGGCGCGGCTTCCCCCGATATGGCCGCCCAGCATGCGCGCGCCTATGCCGACACCGTGCCCGGCGTGCCGCCGCCCCCCGGGGCGGCAGGGCAGCAGGGCGCACGCTCCGTCTACGATGGCAGCATCGAGGAAGCCGCTATCCGCTTCGCCCACGGCGACGATGCCGGTGCCGAAGCCATCCTGCTGCAGACGCTCGCGCCGGACAGCCCGAGCGTCGAACACGACGACACCTGGCTCGCCTTGCTCGACCTCTATCGAGCCATAGGCGATGCCGACAAGTTCGCGGCCGCCGGCGTTCGCTATGCGCAGCACATGAAGCGCCCTGCGCCCGAATGGATTTCGCTGCGGGCACTGGCGCGCAATATCCAGGCCTCGGCGGCTGCCGAAAGCGAATCGGCGCCGAGGGCGGCTCCGGTCGGCGGCGCCGACTGGGCGAGCCCCGCCAAACTGACGCGCGAAAGCCTGCTCGGCCTCACCCGTGCGCTCGCCGCGGCCGGCGCGTCGTGGAAGCTCGACTGGAATGCGCTCGACGCCATCGAAGCCGATGCGGCCGGACCGCTGCGCGCCTTGTTCAACCACTGGGCCGATTCGGCGGTGCAACTGCGCTTTGCCGGCAGCGATCGCCTGCTGATCGTGCTCACCGAGGCCACGCCCGTCAACGACCGCCAGGTCGATGCGGTCTGGTGGCAGCTGCACATGGCCGCCTTGCGCGTCATGCACCGGGCCGACGAGTTCGAACTGCTGGCGCTCAACTACTGCATCACCTACGAGGTGTCGCCGCCGCCCTGGGAAGACCCGAAGGGCGATTTCGGCGAGCTCGAGGCACAGCCGCAAGGGCCCGGCCCGGAGGCGTCCGGATTTGCGATCTCGGCCATCGACGACGAGCCCGGCGATGACCTGGCGCCGGCCGGCCCCGTCGGCCACAGCACGCTGGCGGGGGAACTCGTGGGCGAGTCGCTCTCGACCTGGGAGCGCCTCGATGCGGAGCTGGTCGGCGCACCGAACTTGTCGGTGTCGTGCGCGGCGCTGGTGCGCATCGATTTCGTGGCGGCCGGCACGCTCCTGAACTGGGTCACCGCCCGCGATGCGCGCGAACAGCGGGTAGCCTTCGTGGATGCGCACCGCCTCATCGCGGCCTTCTTCGGCGTGATCGGCATTGCCGACCACGCCGAAGTCGCAGTCAGAACGAACTAGGCCCCCCGGCTTTTCACTTCGCTTCGCTGCGTGTAATTCTCCACCCCCCCGAGGGGGAGGCTCGGCCGCCTTGGGGCGGCCCGGCGGCGGCCGATATAGTCTCTCAAGCTCACGAGGGCACTACGCTTATTCGGCTTGCATTCGCGCGAGCCATCGCCATATTGCTTCGATGGAACAATTTCACGGAACCACGATCATCAGCGTGCGCCGCAAGACCCCGAACGGCGACCAGGTCGCGATCGGCGGCGACGGCCAGGTCACGCTGGGCAACATCGTCATCAAGGGCAGTGCGCGCAAGGTGCGCCGGCTCTATCACGGCAAGGTGCTCGCGGGTTTTGCCGGCGCGACCGCCGATGCATTCACCCTCTTCGAGCGCTTCGAGGCCAAGCTCGAAAAGCATCAGGGCCACCTGGCGCGCGCCGCCATCGAGCTCACCAAGGACTGGCGCACCGACCGCGTGCTGCGCCGCCTCGAGGCGATGCTCGCAGTGGCCGACGCCACCACCTCGCTGATCATCACCGGCAACGGCGACGTGCTGGAGCCCGAGAACGGCATCATCGCGATCGGTTCCGGCGGCGCCTATGCGCAGGCTGCGGCCAAGGCGCTGGTCGACCACACCGAGATGAGCGCCGCCGACATCGTCAAAAAATCGCTCGAAATCGCGGGCGAACTCTGCATTTACACCAATATGCATCACACGGTTGAATCCCTGTGAGGCCGGACCGAGCGAATCCATGTCCATGACCCCCCAGGAAATCGTTTCCGAACTCGACCACCACATCGTCGGCCAGCCCGACGCCAAGCGTGCCGTGGCGATCGCGCTGCGCAACCGCTGGCGCCGGCAGCAGGTCGAGGAAAAGCTGCGCGCCGAGATCACGCCCAAGAACATCCTCATGATCGGCCCCACCGGCGTGGGCAAGACCGAGATCGCGCGCCGGCTGGCGCGCCTGGCCGATGCGCCCTTCATCAAGGTCGAGGCGACCAAGTTCACCGAGGTCGGCTACGTCGGCAAGGACGTCGATTCGATCATCCGCGACCTGGCCGAAATCGCCGTCAAGCAGACGCGCGAGGCCGAGAGCGCCAAGGTGCGCATGCGCGCCGAGGACGGCGCGGAAGAGCGCATCCTCGACGTGCTGCTGCCGCCGGCGCGTTTGGCCGATGGCGCCGCAGACGCCAGCGGCAATGCCACGCGGCAGGCCTTCCGCAAGAAGCTGCGCGAACACCAGCTCGACGACAAGGAGATCGAGATCGACCTGGCCGAAGCGCGCGCGCCGCTCGAGATCATGGGCCCCGCCGGCATGGAGGACATGACCGAGCAGCTGCGCGGCATGTTCGGCCAGTTGAGCCAGGGCAAGCGCAAGACGCGCAAGCTCAAGATCGGCGAGGCGATGCGCCTCTTGATCGACGAGGAGGCCGCCAAGCTGGTGAACGAGGACGAGATCCGCACCCACGCGATCCACAACGCCGAGCAGAACGGCATCGTCTTCATCGACGAGATCGACAAGGTCGCCACGCGCACCGATGCGCAGGGCGCAGACGTCTCGCGCCAGGGCGTGCAGCGCGACCTGCTGCCGCTGGTCGAAGGCACGGCGGTGAGCACCAAGTACGGCGTGGTGCGCACCGACCACATCCTGTTCATCGCGAGCGGCGCCTTCCACCTGAGCAAGCCGAGCGACCTGATCCCCGAACTGCAGGGCCGCTTTCCGATCCGCGTCGAGCTGCAGTCGCTGTCGGTGTCGGATTTCGAGAGCATCCTGACCCAGACCCAGGCTTCGCTGGTGAAGCAGTACCAGGCGCTGCTGGCGACCGAGGGCGTGATGCTGGAGTTCGCGCCAGACAGCATCACGCGGCTGGCGAGCATCGCCTACGATGTCAACGAGCGCACCGAGAACATCGGCGCGCGGCGCCTGTCGACCGTCATGGAGCGGCTGCTCGACGAAGTGAGCTTCGACGCCACCAAGCTCGAAGGCCAATCGATCCTGATCGATGCCGCCTACGTGGACGCGCGCCTCTCGGCACTAAGTCACGACGAAGACCTCTCTCGATTCATCCTCTGATCGGGCTTTTTCACTTGTACGGTTCACGCATCACATTCATTGCGTGAGCTAAGTGCTTCATCTGCAACGAAATTCGGTGTTCTTGGAATTGCAAAAACACCGCTAAGTCGTTGATTCCATTACAAAAAATACCAGCGACCGCCCGTTGCGCGCTAAGCATTTCCTGCTACAGTGCAAAAAAGTGCAGTTAAGTGGGAAAAAGTGTCGAGCGATGCCTCTTTTGGGTGCGCGACACCTCCCACCACAGGGGTTTGTGGTCGTGTTTCAAGGCGCTTCATCGCTCAGTCTGGATGCCAAGGGGCGGCTCTCCGTGCCGACCCGGCATCGTGACGTCCTGAGCGCGACCGCCGCCGGCCAGCTCACGATCACCAAGCATCCGCACGGATGCCTGATGCTGTTCCCTCGTCCCGAGTGGGAGAAATTCCGCGAGCGCATCGCTGCGCTGCCGATGTCGGCACAGTGGTGGAAGCGCGTCTTCCTGGGCAATGCAATGGACGTCGAAATGGACGGCACCGGCCGCGTGCTGATCTCGCCCGAGCTGCGCTCGGCGGCGGGCATCACGCGCGACGTCCTGCTGCTCGGGATGGGCAACAACTTCGAGCTCTGGGACAAGGCCACCTACGACGCCAAGGAGGCCGAAGCCACCCAGGGCGAGATGCCCGATGTTTTCCAGGACTTTTCGTTCTGAGGCCGGCAGTGGAACAGGCATGGACCCATACGACGGTTTTGTTGAAGGAGGCGGTGGAAGCCCTCCTTCCCGATGCGTCGCGGGCCTCCGGCACCTACGTGGATGCCACCTTCGGACGCGGCGGCCATTCGCGCGCCATTCTCGAGAGGCTGGCGCCGGCCGGCCGGCTGATCGCGTACGACAAGGACGCGGAAGCGGTGGCCGAAGCAGCGCGCATCGAGGATGCGCGTTTTTCCATCCGGCACCAGGGTTTCAAGGACGTGGGCGAACTGCCGCCGGCGAGTGTGGCCGGCCTGCTGATGGACCTCGGCATCAGCTCCCCCCAGATCGACAACCCCGCACGGGGTTTTTCTTTTCGTTTCGACGGCCCGCTCGACATGCGCATGGACACCACGCGCGGCGAGAGCGTGGCCGAATGGCTGGCGACGGCCGAACCACAGCAGATTGCGGAGGTGATTCGTGACTATGGCGAGGAACGGTTTGCTGTTCAGATTGCAAAGGCGATTGCAGCTCGCCGACAAGAACGGGGCCCAATTTCAACCACCGCCGAGCTGGCCGAGCTCGTGGCTGGCGCGGTCAAAACCCGCGAGCCGGGCCAGAACCCTGCAACGCGCACATTTCAGGCTCTTCGGATTTTCATCAACGCCGAGCTTGAAGAGCTGCAACAGGCGCTAGAAGCGAGCCTTACCGTGCTGCAACCCCAAGGCCGGCTCGCGGTGATCAGCTTCCACTCGCTGGAAGACCGCATCGTGAAGCAGTTCATCGCCAAGCATTCGCGCGAGGTCTACGACCGCCGCGCGCCTTTTGCTGCACCGAAGGCGATGAAGCTCAAGGCTTTGGGACGCGTCAAGCCGTCGAAGGCCGAGGTGGACGGCAACCCGCGCGCCCGCAGCGCGATCCTGCGCGTCGCCGAGCGCACGACGGACGCCTGAAATGAGAAGCCCCCACGCTCATCACTTCGTGTATCGCTGCCCCCCGAGGGGGCGCTCAGTGCCCTTCGGGCGGCCGGGCGGGCACTGATATGGCCCGCCTCAACCTGCTCCTGCTCATGGCCGTGCTGGCCTCGGCGATCTACCTGGTGCACACGCAGTACCTGTCGCGCCAGCTGTTCACCGAGCTGCACCGCGTGCAGAACGAGGCGCGCCGGCTCGAGCTCGACCATGACCGGCTGCAGGTCGAGAAGCGCGCGCAGGCGACGCCGCTGCGCGTCGAGCGGCTGGCCAAGGAACAGCTCAGGATGCGCACCACCACGCCGGCCATCACGCAGTACGTGCGGCAGGACGGCACGGTGATCCCGGCGGTCGCGGCACCGGAACCGGCGCCGGCGGCATCGGCGCCGCGCACGACACCTGCCCGCAGGAGCCATCCATGAGCCGGCGCAGCGTGCAATACACGACCAGCCCGCTGCTTGCGAGCAAGACCCCGGTCTGGCGCAGCAAGTTCATCGTGGCCGCCATCGCCTTCGGCTTTCTGGTGCTGGCCGGCCGCGCGGCCTACGTGCAGGTGATCGGCAACGACTTCTTCCAGCGCCAGGGCGAGGTGCGCTTCACGCGCACGCTGGAGCTGCCGGCCAACCGCGGCCGCATCCTCGATCGCAACGGGCTCCTGCTCGCCTCCAGCGTGGTCGCGCCCAGCATCTGGGCAATTCCCGAGGACGTCGAGCGCGACGACCCCGAGGTCAAGGCCAAGCTCAGGCAGGTCGCGAAGCTGCTGGAGATGACGCAGAAGGACTTCGACAAGAAGCTGGAGGACGAGGACAAGACCTTCGTCTGGATCAAGCGCCAGGTCGACGAGCCCATCGCCAAGCGCATCGCCGAGCTCAACATCAAGGGCATCTACCAGCGCAAGGAATACAAGCGCCAGTACCCCGAGGGCGAGGCTGCCGCGCACGTGGTGGGCTTCACCAACGTCGAGGACAACGGGCAGGAAGGCATCGAGCTCGCGTTCAACAAGGAGCTGGCCGGCAAGGCGGGTGCGCGCCGCGTCATCAAGGACCGCCTCGGCCGCGTGGTCGAGGGCGTGGGCGAGCAGATCCCGCCGGTCGACGGCCGCGACATCCAGCTGAGCGTCGACAGCAAGGTGCAGTTCTTCGCCTACCAGAAGCTGCGCGACGCGGTGACGGCCAACAAGGCCAAGGCCGGCAGCGTGGTGGTGCTCGATGCCGTCACCGGCGAAGTGCTGGCGCTGGCCAACTACCCGAGCTACGTGCCCGACAAGCGGCAGAACCTCACCGGCGAGCAGCTGCGCAATCGCGCGCTCACCGACACCTTCGAGCCCGGCTCGACGATGAAGCCGATCACCGTGGCGATGGCGCTCGAGGCCGGCCGGATCAAGCCGCAGACGCTGATCGAAACCGGCCCCGGGCGCTTCAGCATCGGCGGCTTCACCATCAGCGACACCCACAACTACGGCACGCTCACGGTCGAGGGCGTGATCCAGAAGTCGAGCAACGTCGGCGCGCTCAAGATCGCGCAGAAGATGAGCCCGCATGAGATGTGGGACACCTACACGGCGCTCGGCTATGGCCAGAAGCCCCAGCTGCAGTTCCCGGGCGCGGTGACGGGGCGGCTGCGGCCGTGGAAGAGCTGGCGTCCGGTCGAGCAGGCCACCATGGCCTACGGCTACGGCCTGTCGGCTTCGCTGTTCCAGATGGCGCATTCGTACACCTCGTTCGCGCACGACGGACAGCTCATTCCGGCGACCATCCTCAAGAGCCCCGATCCGGCGGTGGGCGTGAAGGTGTTCTCGCCGCAGAACGCGCTCGCGGTGCGCAAGATGCTGCAGATGGCGGCCGGCCCCGGCGGCACCGGCCAGCGCGCGCAGACCATCGGCTACTCGGTGGGCGGCAAGTCCGGCACCGCGCACAAGCAGGTCGGCAAGGGCTATGCGAGCAACAAGTACCGCTCGTGGTTCACCGGCATGGCGCCGATCGAGAAGCCGCGCATCATCGTGGCGGTGATGATCGACGAGCCGAGCGCCGGCCAGTATTTCGGCGGCCTGGTGGCGGCGCCGGTGTTCAGCGAAGTGGTGCAGCAGACGCTGCGCATGATGAACGTCCCGCCCGACATGGCAGTCAAACCGCTGGTCGTGACCAACGGCGTGGAAGAGAGCTTCTGATGCTGACGCTCCACACCCCCCTCGAAGCCGCGGGCTGGCTCAAGGCCCGCGTGCGCGGCGTGCTGCATGCCGACAGCCGGCCGGTGGGCGCGGGCGACGGTTTCGTCGCCTGGCCCGGCGCGGCCACCGACGGCCGGCGCCATGTCGCGGCCGCGCTGGCGCAGGGCGCCGCGGCCTGCCTGGTCGAGGCCGAGAGCGTCGAAGCCTTCGGCTTCGAGGGCGATGCCATCGCGCGCTACGCTGGCCTCAAGGCCGCGACCGGGCCGATCGCGGCGGCCTATTACGACGATCCTTCGACCCGGCTCGACGTGCTCGCGGTCACCGGCACCAACGGCAAGACCTCTACCGCCTGGTGGCTGGCGCAGGCGCTCGCGGGGCGCTCGCCCTGCGCCGTGATGGGCACGCTGGGCATCGGCGTGCCGCCGGACCTGAGCTACACCGGCCTGACCACGCCCGATCCCGTGATGCTGCAGCGCGAGCTGCGCGGCTATGCGGACCGCGGCTTCGGCGCCTGCGCGATCGAGGCCTCCTCGATCGGCATCGCGGAACGCCGGCTCGACGGCACGCGGATCGCGGTCGCGGTGTTCACCAACTTCACCCAGGACCACCTCGACTACCACGGCAGCATGGATGCCTACTGGCAGGCCAAGGCCGAGCTGTTCCGCTGGCCCGGCCTGCGCGCCGCGGTGGTCAACGTCGACGACGTGCACGGCGCCAGCCTGGTCGCGAACTTGATCGAGCGCGGCGTCGGCGCGCTCGATGTGTGGACCGTGTCGGCCGCCGGCGCGCCGGCCCGCCTGCGGGCGACGGAGATCGGCTACGACGCGCAGGGCCTGCAGTTCTCGGTGCTCGAGCAGGGCGTGCCGGCCGAACACCTGAAGACGCAGCTGATCGGCCAGTACAACGTCGCGAACCTGCTGGGCGTGCTGGGCACGCTGCGCGCACTCGGGCTGTCGCTGAAGGACGCGGTGGCGGCCTGCGCGCGGCTCGACAGCGTGCCGGGCCGCATGGAGCGCGTCGCCATCGCGGGCCAGCCGCTGGCGGTGGTCGACTACGCGCACACGCCCGACGCGCTCGACAAGGCGCTGGCTGGCCTGCGTCCGCTGGCCCGGCAGCGCGGAGGGCAGCTCTGGTGCATATTCGGCTGCGGCGGCGACCGCGACGCCGCCAAGCGGCCCATGATGGCCGCGGTAGCCGAGAAGCAGGCCGACCGCCTGGTCGTGACCAGCGACAACCCGCGCAGCGAGAAGCCCAGCGCCATCATCAGCCAGATCCTCCTGGGCCTGGCACGGCCCGAGGCGGCCCAGGTCGAGCCCGACCGCGCGAAGGCGATCCGCGAGACGCTGGCCCAGGCCGCGCCCGACGACGTGGTGCTCTTGGCCGGCCGCGGCCACGAGGCCTGGCAGGAAATCGCCGGCGAGCGCATCGCGTTTTCCGATCGAACCCATGCGATCGAAGCCTTGACGCTAAGGAGTGGCGCATGAGCGTTCATCAGCCAGGAACACCCATGATGACGCTCGGCCAGGCACAGGCCTGGATTCCGGGCGCGCGCCTGGTCGGCGATCCGGCCACTCCTATCTCGCGCGTGCACACCGACACGCGCACGTTGGCGGCCGGCGACCTGTTCGTGGCGCTGAAAGGCGAACGCTTCGATGCCAACGATTTCCTGGCCGATGCGCGCGCGCGCGGCGCGGTCGCCGCGATCGCGCACCGCGGGCTCGCAGCCGCGGGGCTTCCAGGGCTCGAAGTGCCCGACACGCTGGCCGCGCTCGGTGCCCTGGCCGCGGGCTGGCGCGCGCAGTTCGAGCTGCCGCTGGTCGCCGTCACCGGCAGCAACGGCAAGACCACCGTCACGCAGATGATCGCGTCGATCCTGCGCGCCACCGGCGAAGGGCGCGCGCTCGCCACCGCCGGCAACTACAACAACGAGATCGGCGTGCCGCTGACGCTGCTGCGCCTGCGCGAACAGCACCAGCTCGCGGTGGTCGAGCTCGGCATGAACCACCCGGGCGAGATCGCGCGGCTGGCGGCGATCGCACGCCCCACCATCGCGCTGGTCAACAACGCGCAGCGCGAGCACCTGGAATTCATGGCCAGTGTCGACGCGGTGGCGCGCGAGAACGGCGCCGCGATCAGTGCGTTGCCTGACAGCGGCACTGCTGTGTTCCCCTATGGCGACGCCTTCACCGCGCTGTGGAACGAAATGGCGCACGAGGGCGCATCGCGCCGCTGCCTGACCTTCGGCGAGCGCGCCGATGCGGACATCGCGCTGGCGGCCGCGGAATGGCAGGGCGGCGCCTGGCGCTTCGAGGCGCGCACACCGCTCGGCGACATCAAGTCCACGCTGCGGATCGCCGGCCGGCACAACGTGGTCAATGCGCTGGCGGCCGTGGCCTGCTCGCTCGCCAGCGGCGTATCGCTCGAGAAGATCGCCGAGGGGCTGGCCGCGTTCGAGCCGGTCAAGGGGCGCTCGAAGGCCGCCGAACTGCGCTTCGCGGGCCGGCACACGCTCACGCTGGTCGACGACAGCTACAACGCCAACCCCGACTCGGTGCGCGCTGCGATCGATGTGCTCGGCGGCCTGCCGGGCCCGCGCCTGCTGGTGCTCGGCGATATGGGCGAGGTCGGCGACCAGGGACCGCAGTTCCACGCCGAGGTCGGTGCCTGGGCGAGCCAGCGCGGCATCGAGACCCTTTTTGCGCTCGGCCGCGAATCGGCGCACGGCGTCGCGGCCTTCAAGGCCGCCGGCGGCGCCGAGGCCCGGCATTTCGACGACATCGCGGCACTCAACGCGGCGGTGCTGGCGCAGTTGCCGCACACGGCCTGCGTGCTGGTCAAGGGCTCGCGCTTCATGCAGATGGAGCGCGTGGTGCAAGCTGTCACGGCGGCTGCCGAAGAACAACAAGACAAGGAGGGCAGCCAATGAACGCGGCCTGCACATCATGCTAGTGAGCCTCGCCCTGTGGCTGCAGACGCTCTCGCCGGAGTTCGGCTTCCTGCGCGTCTTCCAGTACCTGACCTTCCGCGCGCTGATGGCGGCGTTGACCGCGCTGCTGGTCGGCCTCCTGGCCGGGCCCTACGTGATCCGCCGCCTTGCCGCGCTCAAGATCGGCCAGCCGGTGCGCGGCTACGGCATGGAGACGCACTTGACCAAGAGCGGCACGCCCACCATGGGCGGCGTGCTGGTGCTGTTCTCGATCGCCTTCGCGACGCTGCTGTGGTTCGACCCGTCGAATCGCTTCGTCTGGATCGTGCTGTGGGTCACGCTGGGCTTCGGCGCCATCGGCTGGGTCGACGACTGGCGCAAGGTGGTGCGCAAGGACCCGGAAGGCATGCGCTCGCGCGAGAAGTACTTCTGGCAATCGGTGGTCGGGCTGGTGGCGGGCTTCTACCTGCTGTTCAGCATCTCCGAAAGCTCGAACTGGCGCGTGCTCGAGCTGTTCTACAGCTGGGTCGGCTCGGGCTTCGATCTCGACTTCCCACCCAAGATCAACCTGCTGGTCCCCTTCTTCAAGGAAGTGAGCTACCCGCTCGGCGGCATCGGCTTCGTGATCCTGACCTACCTGGTGATCGTCGGCGCCAGCAATGCGGTGAACCTGACCGACGGCCTGGACGGCCTGGCCATCATGCCGGTGGTGATGGTCGGCTCCGCGCTGGGCGTGTTCGCCTATGTGACCGGCAGCGCGGTCTATTCCAAGTACCTGCTGTTCCCGCACATTCCGGGCTCGGGCGAACTGCTGGTGTTCTGCTCGGCCATGGCCGGCGCGGGGCTCGCCTTCCTCTGGTTCAACACCCACCCGGCGCAGGTCTTCATGGGCGACGTGGGCGCGCTCGCGCTGGGCGGCGCGCTCGGCACCATCGCGGTCATCGTGCGCCAGGAGATCGTGTTCTTCGTCATGGGCGGCATCTTCGTGGTCGAGGCGATCTCGGTGATGGCGCAGGTGACCTACTTCAAGTACACCAAGAAGCGCTTCGGCGAAGGCCGCCGCGTGCTCAAGATGGCGCCCTTGCACCACCACTTCGAGAAGAGCGGCTGGCGCGAGACGCAGGTCGTGGTGCGCTTCTGGATCATCACCATGCTGTTGTGCCTGGTGGGCCTTTCCACCTTGAAGCTGCGGTAGGACGCATGCGGCATCTTCAAGACCAACATGTGCTGATCCTGGGCCTGGGCGCCTCGGGCCTGGCGATGGCGCGCTGGTGCGCGCGCCACGGCGCCACGCTGACCGTGGCCGACACGCGCGAGGCGCCGCCGCAACTCGATGCGCTGCGCGCGGAGTTGCCCGAAGCGGCTTTCGTCGGCGGGCCGTTCTCGGCCGCACTGGTCGAAGGCACCTCGGTGCGTGCGGTCTACCGCTCGCCCGGACTGTCGCCGGCTTCGATCGCCGTGGTGGTCGACGCGGCGCGGGCCATGGGCCTGCCCGTGGGCGGCGAGCTGGATCTGTTCGCGCGTGCGCTGGCGGACCTGCGCACGGTCGAGACCGCTGAAGAAGTCGTCGACATGCCGGTCGAGGCGGCGGCGGCGCCTCAGGAAGTCCAGCCCGTCGAGGAAGCCCCGCCTGCTCCCATCGAGGAGGAGGACGACGACGACGCCGAAGCGCCGACCCCGATCCTCGTGCCCGTTCCGCCGGCGCCCAAGGGCTACACCCCGGCGCTGCTGGCCGTGACAGGCACCAACGGCAAGACCACGGTCACCGCGCTCGCGCGCCAGCTGGTGGAACGCGCCGGCAAGACGGTCGCGGTGGCCGGCAACATCGGCCCGACCCTGCTCGACACGCTGGCCGCGCACATCGATGCCGGCACGCTGCCCGAGGTGTGGGTGCTCGAACTCTCGAGCTTCCAGCTCGACGGCGTGCAGGGCTTCGAGCCGACGGCGGCCGCGGTGCTCAACCTGACGCAGGACCACCTCGACTGGCACGGCGACATGGCTTCTTACGCCGCGGCCAAGGCGCGTATCTTCGGGACGAAGGGCACGATGGTGCTCAACCGAGAGGACGAGGCGGTGATGGCGATGAGCGGCGCCGGGCCGTCGCAAGCCGCGAAGGCCCCCTCGGGGGGCAGCGACGACGCGCCAGCGCGGAGCGTGGGGGCACGTCGCCCGGCGCCGGTCAAGCTCGCCAAGGGCCAGTCGCCGCGCAGCATCGTCACCTTCGGCGCCGGCATGCCGCTGCGTCCCGGCGATTACGGGCTCGAACGGCTGAATGGAATGCCCTGGCTGGTGCGCGCGCTGGAAGCCGACGAGACGCAGAAGCGCAAGCGCGGCGCCGCGGCCGAAGAGGAAGAGATCCACATCCAGCGCCTGATGCCGGCCGATGCGCTGCGCATCCGCGGCCGGCACAACGCCCTCAACGCGCTGGCGGCGCTCGCGCTCGCCACCGCGGCGGGTTGCCAGCTCGCGCCCATGCTCTACGGCCTGCGCGAATACCGCGGCGAGCCGCACCGGGTCGAGCCGGTCGCGATCGTCGACGAGGTCGAGTACTTCGACGACAGCAAGGGCACCAACGTGGGCGCGACGGTCGCGGCCCTGATCGGGCTGGGCGAAGAGCGCCGCCTGGTCGTGATCCTCGGCGGCGAGGGCAAGGGCCAGGACTTCACGCCGCTCGCAGCACCGGTGCGCCAGTACGCGCGCGCCGTGGTGCTGATCGGCCGCGACGCGCCGCTGATCGAAGCCGCGCTGGCATCGACCGGCGTGCCGCTGCTCGCGGCCGCCTCGCTGCCCGAGGCCGTGGAACTGGCCGCCGGCCGCGCGCATCCCGGCGATGCGGTGCTGCTGTCGCCGGCCTGCGCGAGCTTCGACATGTTCAAGGACTACGCGCACCGCGCGGCGGTGTTCTGCGAAGCCGTGCAGGAACTCGCCGAGTCGCCGCGCAGCGCGGAGGGTAGTCAATGAGCACGTCCGTCGCAGCCACGCCCGACAAGACGAGCCGCTTCGCCGGCTGGTTCGGTCGCGCGAGGAGCGGCATCGACGCGCTGCCCATGCACCTGCCGGTGCGCCTCGGCAATGCCGGCATGACGCAGACCAAGGCGGCGCCGGTGCGCGTGCTGGGCTTCGACCAGGCGCTGGTCTGGGTCACGGTCGCGCTCCTGGCTTGGGGCCTGGTGATGGTCTATTCGGCCTCCATTGCATTGCCGGACAACCCGCGCTTCGCACGCCAGGGTTACGGCCCTGCCTTCTTCCTCACGCGCCATGCTGCCTCGGTGGTGATCGCCTTCATCGCCGCGCTCTTGGCCTTCCAGATCCCGATGACGACCTGGGAGCGCGCGGCGCCCTGGCTCTTCGTGGCCTCGCTGCTGCTGCTGGTGGCGGTGCTGATTCCGCACATCGGCATCAATGTCAACGGCGCGCGCCGCTGGCTGCCGATGGGCTTCATGCGCTTCCAGCCCTCGGAGCTGGCCAAGCTCGCGATGATTCTCTACGCCGCCAGCTACATGGTGCGCAAGATGGAGATCAAGGAGCGCTTCTTCCGCGCCGTGCTGCCGATGGGCATCGCGGTGGTGGTGGTCGGCATGCTGGTGATGGCGGAGCCCGACATGGGCGCCTTCATGGTGATCGCGGTGATCGCAATGGGCATCCTGTTCCTCGGCGGCGTCAACGCGCGCATGTTCTTCGTGATCGCCGCGCTGGTGGTCGTCGCCTTCGGCACCATCGTGGCCACCAGCCCGTGGCGGCGCGAGCGCATCTTCGCCTACCTCGATCCGTGGAGCGAAGAGCACGCGCTGGGCAAGGGCTACCAGCTGTCGCACTCGCTGATCGCGATCGGCCGCGGCGAGATCTTCGGCGTCGGCCTCGGCGGCAGCGTCGAGAAGCTGCATTGGCTGCCCGAGGCGCACACCGACTTCCTGCTCGCGGTGATCGGCGAGGAATTCGGCCTGGTCGGCGTGCTGCTGGCAATCGGCCTCTTCCTCTGGCTCACGCGCCGCATCATGCACATCGGCCGCCAGGCGATCGCGCTCGACCGCGTGTTCTCGGGGCTGGTGGCGCAGGGCGTCGGCATCTGGATCGGCTTCCAGGCCTTCATCAACATGGGCGTGAACCTGGGCGCGCTGCCGACCAAGGGACTGACCTTGCCGCTGATGAGCTTCGGCGGTTCGGCCATCCTGATGAACGTCGTGGCGCTCGCGATCGTGCTGCGCATCGACTACGAGAACCGCGTGCTGATGCGGGGAGGCCGCGTATGAGCCGCACCGCGCTCGTGATGGCCGGCGGCACCGGCGGCCACATCTTCCCGGGCCTGGCCGTGGCCGAGGCCCTGCGCGAGCGCGGCTGGCGCGTGCACTGGCTGGGCGCGCCCGGCAGCATGGAGGAAAAGCTGGTGCCGCCGCGCGGCTTCGCCTTCGAGCCGGTGCAGTTCGGCGGCGTGCGCGGCAAGGGCCCGATCACGCTGTTCCTGCTGCCGATGCGCCTCCTGCGCGCCTTCCTGCAAAGCATCGCCGTCGTTCGCCGCGTCAAGCCCGATGTGGTCGTCGGCCTCGGCGGCTACATCACCTTTCCCGGCGGCATGATGAGCGTGCTGCTCAACAAGCCGCTGGTGCTGCACGAGCAGAACTCGGTCGCAGGTCTGTCCAACAAAGTGCTCGCGAGCGTCGCGGACCGCGTGTTCACCGCTTTCCCGAACGTGATGAAGAAGGCCCAGTGGATCGGCAATCCGCTGCGCGCGGCTTTCAACTCACAGCCGGATCCGGCTGTGCGCTTCAACGGCCGCAGCGGTCCGCTCAAGCTGCTGGTCGTCGGCGGCAGCCTGGGCGCGAAGGCGCTCAACGCCGTGGTGCCGAAGGCGCTCGCGCGCATCGCACCCGAGCAGCGTCCGACGGTCACGCACCAGAGCGGCGCCAAGCAGATCGACGAGCTGCGCGCCAACTATGCGGCGGCCGGCGTCGAAGGCGAGCTCACGCCATTCATCGAAGACACCGCCAGCGCCTATGCCGATGCCGACCTGATCGTCGCGCGCGCCGGTGCGAGCACCGTCACCGAAATCGCGGCCGTCGGCGCGGCTGCGCTGTTCGTGCCTTTTCCATCCGCCGTGGACGACCACCAGACCACCAATGCCCGCTTCCTGGTCGACGCGGGCGGCGGCTGGCTCGTTCAACAAACCGAACTGACTCCCGAATTGCTGGCCGATTTGCTACAGAAAACCGGGCGCCCTGCGCTCATGGAACGCGCCGTGAAGGCCAAGACGATGCAGAAGACCGAGGCGGTCGACGTGCTCGTGCAGGCCTGTGAGGAGCTTGCCAGATGAAACACGCCATCCGTCACATCCACTTCGTCGGTATCGGCGGCTCCGGCATGAGCGGCATCGCCGAGGTGCTGTTCAACCTGGGCTACAAGATCACCGGCTCCGACCTGGCCGACAGCGCGACGCTCAAGCGGCTCGCGGGCTTGGGCATCGCCACCTTCGTGGGTCACGACGCGGCGAACATCGCGGGCGCCGACGCGGTCGTGACTTCCACCGCCGTGCATGCCGATAACCCCGAGGTCGTCGCCGCGCGCGAGAAACGCATCCCGGTGGTGCCGCGCGCGCTGATGCTGGCCGAGTTGATGCGGCTCAAGCAGGGCATCGCGATCGCCGGCACGCACGGCAAGACCACCACCACCAGCCTGGTCGCGAGCGTGCTCGCGGCGGCCGGGCTCGATCCGACCTTCGTCATCGGCGGCCGGCTCAACAGCGCCGGCGCCAATGCGCAGCTCGGCAGCGGCGACTACATCGTGGTCGAAGCCGACGAGTCGGACGCCTCCTTCCTGAACCTGCTGCCGGTGATGGCGGTGGTCACGAACATCGATGCCGACCACATGGAGACCTACGGGCACGATTTCGCGAAGCTCAAGAAGGCCTTCGTCGATTTCCTGCATCGCATGCCCTTCTACGGCACGGCGATCCTCTGCACCGACGATCCGGCGGTGCGCGAGATCGTGACCGAGGTGTCCTGCCCGGTCACCAGCTACGGCTTCGGCGAGGACGCCCAGGTGCGCGCGGTCAATGTGCGCGCGGTCGACGCGCAGATGCACTTCACCGCGCAGCGGCGCAACGGCGTTACGCTGCCGGACCTGGACATCGTGCTGAACCTGCCGGGCGAGCACAACGTGCGCAATGCGCTCGCGGTGATCGCGGTCGCGGTCGAGCTCAACGTGCCCGACGAGGCGGTGCAGCGCGGCCTGGCCGACTTCAAGGGCGTGGGCCGGCGCTTCCAGCGCTACGGCGAGGTCGAGCTGCCGCGCGCGCGCGGGCCCGGCAGCTTCACGCTGATCGACGACTACGGCCACCACCCGGTCGAGATGGCAGCCACCATCGCCGCCGCGCGCGGCGCCTTCCCGGGGCGGCGCTTGGTGCTGGCTTTCCAGCCGCACCGATTCACGCGCACGCGCGACTGCTTCGAGGATTTCGTCAAGGTCATCGGCGCGGCCGACGCGGTGCTGCTGGGCGAGGTCTATGCCGCCGGCGAAGCGCCGATCGTGGCCGCCGACGGCCGCTCGCTGGCACGCGCGCTGCGCGTGGCGGGCAAGGTGGAGCCGGTGTTCGTCGACGAGATCGCGGACATGCCGCAGGCCATCCTCGACAACGCGCACGAGGGCGACGTGGTGATCTGCATGGGCGCGGGCTCGATCGGCGCCGTGCCCGCCAAGGTGGTCGAGCTCGGCGGCGCGGCCTCTTCCAAGAAATCGGAGCGCTTCACGCGCGAAGGGAGGGCACTGTGAACCCGCAAGACTTCGGCAAGGTGGCCGTGCTCTACGGCGGCACGTCGGCCGAACGCGAGATTTCCATCATGTCGGGCACCGGCGTGCTGGAGGCGCTGCGCTCGCGCGGCGTCGACGCCCATGCCTTCGACCCGGCCGAGCGCGAGCTGGTCGAGCTCAAGCACGAAGGCTTCGCGCGCTGCTTCGTCGTGCTGCACGGCCGTCACGGCGAGGACGGCACAGTGCAGGGCGCGCTGGAACTGCTTGGCATTCCCTACACCGGCTCCGGCGTGATGGCCTCGAGCGTGGCGATGGACAAGGTCATGACCAAGCGCATCTGGCAGGCCGACGGCCTGCCGACGCCACGCTACGTCCGGCTGGCCTTCGACCAGCAGAGCCGCGAGCAGGTGCGGGCGGTGCCCGACGTGCTGGGCCTGCCGCTGATCGTGAAGCCGCCGCGCGAGGGCTCCTCCATCGGCGTGACCAAGGTCGTGGGCTATTCGCAGATGCAGGACGCCGTGACGCTCGCGGTCGGCTACGACACCGACGTGCTCTGCGAGGAGTTCATCGAAGGCGAGGAAGTCACCTGCGCCGTGCTCGGCGGCGGCCTCGGCGCCGAGGCGCTGCCGGTGGTGCGCATCGCCGCGCCCGAGGGCGCCTACGACTACCAGAACAAGTACTTCACCGACGACGTGAAGTACCACTGCCCCAGCGGCCTGCCCGACGCGGAAGAGCAGGAGATCCGGCGCATCACGCTGGCGGCCTACCACCAGCTCGGCTGCCGGGGCTGGGGCCGCGCCGACCTGATGATCCGCGCCAGCGACCGCAAGCCCTTCCTGCTGGAGATGAACACCTCGCCCGGCATGACCACCCATTCGCTGGTGCCCATGTCGGCGCGCGCGGCCGGCATCTCCTACGAAGACCTGTGCCTGCGCGTGCTGGCATCGGCCACCCTCGACTCGAAAGCGGAGATGTGATGGCCACCAGCATCCCCGTGCCCTTCGACGTCAAGCTAATGAACGTGACCGCGACCCTGGTGTACGCGTTGTTCGCACTCGTGCTGCTGGCGGCGGGCGCATGGTGGGTGCTGCGCCAACCCTTCTTCCCGCTGGCCGGCATCAAGGTCGACGGCGAGGTCACGCACAACAACGCGGTCACGCTGCGCGCCAACGTCGCGCCGCAGCTCGCCGGCAACTTCTTCACGGTCGACCTGGCGCGTGCGCGCGCCGCCTTCGAGGCCGTGCCCTGGGTGCGCAAGGCAGTGGTGCGGCGCGAGTTCCCGAACAAGCTGCGCGCCACGCTCACCGAGCATGTGCCGGTGGCGCACTGGGGCGACGAGGCGCAATCGCGCCTCATCAACGGCTTTGGCGAAGTGTTCGAGGCCAACGTGGCCGAGGTCGACGACAGCCTGCCGCAGCTGGACGGCCCGACCGAGCAGGCCGGCCAGGTGCTGGGCATGTACCGCGTGCTGCAGCCGCTGTTTGCACCCTACGAGCTGTCGCTCGAGGCGCTCACGCTGTCCGGCCGCGGCAGCTGGCGCGCGGTGCTGGACACCGGCGCCGCGATCGAGCTCGGCCGCGGGCAGAGCGAGGAAGTGGCGGCACGCACGCAGCGCTTTCTGGTCACGGTGGCGCCGGTCGCACGGCAGTACGGGCGCACCCTCGCTTCGGTCGAGGGTGCCGACCTGCGGCACAACGAGGGTTATGCGCTGCGCCTGCGCGGTGTCACCACGGTCGTCACCGACCCCAAGAAGAAATAGGAACTGAGGAACTTCATGTCCAAGGAATACAAAGACCTGGTCGTCGGACTCGACATCGGCACTGCCAAGGTGATGGCGGTGGTGGCCGAGGTGCTGCCCAACGGCGAGCTCAAGCTGGCCGGGCTCGGCATCGCGCCCAGCAACGGGCTCAAGCGCGGCGTGGTGGTGAACATCGACGCCACCGTGCAGAGCATCCAGCAGGCGCTCAAGGAAGCCGAGCTGATGGCCGACTGCAAGATCAGCCGCGTCTACACCGGCATCACCGGCAGCCACATCCGCGGCATCAACTCGAGCGGCATGGTCGCGGTCAAGGACAAGGAAGTCACGCAGGCCGACGTGGCCCGCGTGGTGGAGACGGCGCGCGCGATCAACATCTCGAGCGACCAGCGCCTGCTCCTGGTGGAGCCGCAGGAGTTCGTGATCGACGGCCAGGACGTGAAGGAGCCGATCGGCATGAGCGGCATGCGGCTCGAGGCCAAGGTGCACATCGTGACCGGCGCCCAGAGCGCGGCCGAGAACATCATCAAGTGCGTGCGCCGCTGCGGCCTGGAGGTCGACCAGCTGATGCTGAACCCGCTGGCTTCCAGCCAGGCGGTGCTGACCGAGGACGAGCGCGAGCTCGGTGTGGTGCTGGTCGACATCGGCGCCGGCACCACGGACGTCGCGATCTTCACCAACGGCGCGATCCGCCACACCGCGGTGATCCCGATCGCCGGCGACCTGATCACCAGCGACATCGCGATGGCGCTGCGCACGCCGACCAAGGACGCCGAGGACATCAAGGTCGAGAACGGCTACGCCAAGCAGCTGTTGGCCGATCCGGACACGCAGGTCGAGGTGCCCGGCCTGGGCGACCGCGGGCCGCGCATGCTGAGCAAGCAGGCGCTGGCCGGCGTGATCGAGCCGCGGGTGGAAGAGATCTTCTCGCTGGTGCAGCAGGTGGTGCGCGAGTCGGGCTACGAAGAGGTGCTCTCCTCGGGCGTGGTGCTGACCGGCGGCAGCGCCGTGATGCCCGGCATGGTCGAGCTCGGCGAAGACATCTTCCTGAAGCCGGTGCGGCGCGGCATCCCGAAGTACTCGAGCGCGTTGTCGGACATGGTGGCGCAACCACGCGCCGCGACCGTGATGGGCCTGCTCGAGGAAGCGCGCTATGCGCGGCTGCGCGGCTTCAAGGTCGCGCAGAAGAACGGCTCCGTCAAGACGGCCTTCGGACGCTTCAAGGACTTCATCGTGGGGAACTTCTGATCATGAACGCCACACCACTCTGGCTTGCGCGCGGAAGTCCACCTCGGCATTTCAACGAGCGATGGCGACGAACCGGCCCACCGCTCGAACCTTGACGGTTCCCTAGAAAAAATTCATTCATACACACGGCAACTGCAAATATTCAAGGAGTCAGAAATGGCCATCGAAATGATCGAAATCGAAGAGTTCAACCAGGGCACGCAGATCAAGGTGATCGGCGTCGGCGGCGGCGGCGGCAATGCAGTCGCCCACATGATGGAGCGCGGTGTGCAGGGCGTTCAGTTCGTCTGCGCCAACACCGATGCGCAGGCGCTCTCGCGCAGCAATGCGCACAAGACCATCCAGCTCGGCACCAACGGGCTGGGCGCCGGCAGCAAGCCCGAGAAGGGACGCGACGCCGCCGAGGCCGCGATCGACGACATCCGCGAAGCCATCGCCGGCGCGCACATGCTGTTCATCACGGCCGGCATGGGCGGCGGCACCGGCACCGGCGCGGCGCCGGTGATCGCGCGCGTGGCCAAGGAAATGGGCATCCTCACGGTGGGCGTGGTGACCAAGCCCTTCGACTGGGAGGGCGGGCGCCGCATGACCAACGCCGATGCCGGCCTGGCCGAGCTCGAGGCGAATGTCGATTCGCTGATCGTGGTGTTGAACGAGAAGCTGCTCGATGTGCTGGGCGAGGACGTCACGCAGGACGAGGCTTTCGCGCATGCCAACGACGTGCTCAAGAACGCGGTCGGCGGCATCTCGGAAATCATCAACGAGTACGGCGGCGTGAACGTCGACTTCGAAGACGTGCGCACCGTGATGGGCGAGCCCGGCAAGGCCATGATGGGCACGGCCGCGGCCGCTGGCCCGGACCGCGCGCGCATCGCCGCCGAACAGGCCGTGGCCTGCCCGCTGCTCGAAGGCATCGACCTCTCGGGCGCCAAGGGCGTGCTGGTGCTGGTGACGGCGTCGAAGTCCTCGCTCAAGCTGAGCGAATCGAAGCTCGCGATGAACACCATCCGCGCCTACGCTTCGCCGGACGCGCACGTGATCTACGGCGCCGCCTACGACGACAACCTGGGCGACGAGATGCGCGTGACCGTGGTCGCAACCGGCCTGTCGCGCGCGGATGCACGCCGCCAGGCGCCGACGCTGGAGGTGATCCGCACCGGCACCGACAACATCCCGTTCAACGTGCCGACGCTCGGCGGCGCGGGCCACGGGCATGCGAGCGGCCAGCCCAACTACGACGGCATGGCGGTGCCCAGCGTGTGGCGCACCAACCGCACCATGGCCGCGGCCAAGGTGGATGCGCTGTCGTCGGGGGGGATGGACGATTTCGAGATTCCCGCCTTCCTTCGCCGGCAAGCCGACTGAGCGAATGGCAGTGGCTATTGCGGAGATAGCGAGGCGCACGGCACGCCGGGCGCCTCGCCCTCCTAAAATCGCTGCCGTGCTCCAACAACGTACCCTCAAATCCATCACCCGCGCGGTCGGCGTGGGGCTGCACAGCGGGCAGCGCGTGGAACTCACCCTCAGGCCGGCGCCTATCGATGCCGGCATCGTGTTCCGCCGCGTCGACCTGCCGGAGCCGGTCGAGATCGCGATGACGGCCGAGGCCGTCACCGACACGCGGCTCGCGTCCACCGTGTCGTCCAAGGGCGCCAAGGTCCAGACCGTCGAGCACCTGATGTCGGCCTGCGCCGGCCTCGGCATCGACAACCTCCTGATCGACATCACGGCCGACGAGGTGCCGATCCTCGACGGCTCGGCATCGTCCTTCGTGTTCCTGCTGCAAAGCGCGGGCATCGAACTGCAGAAGGCGCCGCGCCGCTTCATCCGCGTCACCAAGCCGGTCGAGGTGCGCGAGGGCGAGGGAGCCGAGACCAAGTGGGCGCGGCTTTCGCCGTACCACGGCTACAAGCTCAGCTTCGAGATCGACTTCGATCATCGCGTGGTCAATTCGACCGGGCAGCGCGTCGAGTTCGACCTGGGGTCGGGCTCGTACAGCCGCGACATCGCGCGCGCGCGCACCTTCGGCTTCACCAAGGAGGTCGAGTACATGCGCTCCAAGGGCCTGGCGCTCGGCGGCGGGCTCGACAATGCGATCGTGATGGACGACACCAAGGTGCTCAATGCGGGCGGACTGCGTTACGACGACGAGTTCGTCAAGCACAAGATCCTGGACGCCATGGGCGACCTCTACGTCATCGGCCGGCCGCTGCTCGCGGCCTACAGCGCCTTCCGTTCGGGCCATGCGCTCAACAACAAGCTGCTGCGCGAACTGCTCGCGCACGAAGACGCCTACGAGATCGTCACTTTCGACGACCAGAGCCACGCGCCCGCCGGCTTCGCCGAAGTCGCCCGCGCCTGGTAGCCCCGAGCGCTCGAACCGATGCTGCTGTTCCGCTGGGCCATCCTGCTGCTCCTGCTGGTGGCCGGCGTCTCCTTCGCCGTCTATGCCGGCACCAGCCAGGCCAAGTACAAGCACTTCGGCTGGATCGTGCTCAAGTGGACGCTGCTGGCGGCCTTCGGGTTCTTTGCGGTGCTGATCGCGGAGCGCGTGGTCTGACTCCAGCCCCCCGGCTTGCCACTGCGTGTGCTTCGCCACCCCCCGAGGGGGAGGCTCGGCCGCCTTGGGGCGGCCCGGCGACGGCCGACGACGGCCTAACGCGTTCGCCCCTGCCGATACATCCCGCTGGTGCTGCGCGCGAGCACCGCGGCCTGCCCGAGCCGGGCCATCGAGCTGCCGACATGGGCATGCGTGATCGCGATGCCGAGCGCATCGGCCGCATCGCTGCCGGGCAGGCCTGGCAGCTGCAGCAGGCGCTTGACCATCTCCTGCACCTGCGCCTTCGCGGCCTTGCCATGGCCCGCGACGGCCTGCTTCATCTGCAGCGCGGTGTATTCGGCCACCGACAGGTTGCTCGTCACCAGCGCCGTGAGGCAGGCGCCGCGCGCCTGCCCGAGCAGCAGCGTCGATTGCGGATTGACGTTGACGAACACGATCTCCACCGCCGCCGCATCGGGCTTGTAGCGCTCGACGACCTCGCCGATGCCGTCGAACAGCACCTTGAGCCGGGCCGGCAACTCGCCCTGCGCCATGCGCTTGGTGCTGATGGTGCCGCTCGCGACGTAGCGCAGCGCGTGGCCGTCCATGTCCACCACGCCGAAGCCGGTGGTCTGCAGGCCGGGGTCGATGCCGAGGATTCTCATAAGTCGGCCGCCGCCGGGCCGCCCCAGGGCGGCCGAGTCACTACCTCGAGGGGTGGCGAAGCACACGAAGTGGCAAGCCGGAGGGCTGTCATAGATTGAAGTACCAGCGGACGGAATGGAAAAACACCGGTGCCGCGAAGCACAGCGCATCGACGCGGTCCAGCAGCCCGTTGGCGCCAGTCACGCCGACGCCGCGCTGGCCCCAGTTGGGAATGCCGCGGTCGCGCTTGAGCGCCTTCATCACGAGATGGCCCATCGAACCGGCGACGCAGGCGATCAGGGACACCGCGAGCGCCTGGCCGAACTTGAAGGGCGTGATGAAGGAGAACAGCGCGCCGACCAGGCTCGCGATGGCCATTCCGATCGCCCAACTCGTCCAGTTGAAGCTTTGGCTCACGTGGGGCGCGACGGGCTCCTGCCGGAACAGCCAGTGCCCGAGCTTGCCGAGCCAGCCCCTGGGCTGTTCCTCGGATGCCGGCGCTGAGTCATCCGCGGGCATGGTGCTGCGCCGCGAGATCAGGTGCTGCGTCAGCACGCAGGTCTGCACCACGAACACCAGGAAGAACACGAGGAAGGCGCTCTTGCCTTCGTAGCCCGGGAAGGAGAGCAGGAGCAGCGCCGGCACGTGGCTCATGCCGTAGACGCAGACCATGATGCCCCACTGCAGCTTGGCGTTGCGTTCCAGGAAGTGATGGGGATCGTCGGCCAGCGCGCTCACCACGGGAATCGCGATGAACACGTAGACCGGAATGAACACGGTGAACAGGTCGAAGTGCGCGGTCGCGACCAGCCAGAACTGGATCGGCAGCACGACGAAGAAGGCCAGGATCAGGCTGCGGTGGTCGCCGCGCCGCGTCGGCGACAGCGTGATGAACTCGCGCAGCGCGAAGAATGAGATCAGCGCGAACAGCACGGTGGCCATCGTCTCGCCCAGCGCCCAGCCGATCCAGAAGATCACCGCCATGATCCAGGTGGTGCGCAGCAGGGCGAGGAAGTGCAGCAGCTCGCGCTGCCAGGTCTCGTCGTGCACCGGGTTGCGTCGCTCCCTGAAGGTCAGCAGGAAGGCCACCGTGCTCACGATGACGAGCAGGCCGAAGACGATCAGGAACAGGGCCGCGACCTGGTGGTTCGGCGCGAGATGGCGGAGGTATTCGTTCATACGTAGCGCAGCGCGACGACCGCCTCGCGCGCCCGGTCCAGAAAAGGCCGGCGCTCTTCGCCTTCCTCGAGGCGGACCGGCTCGCCGAAGGTGACCGAACAAAGAATGGGCACCGGCACGACCTCGCCCTTGGGCATCACGCGCTGCACGTTGTCGATCCAGGCCGGCACCAGCACCACCTCGGGGAACATCTGGGCCAGCGTGAAGAGTCCCGACTTGAACTTCTGCGGCTCGCCCGTGTGGCCGCGCGTGCCTTCGGGGAAGATGATGATCGAATCGCCGCTTTGCAGCGCCTCGATCAGGGGCTGGAGCGGCGCCAGGGCTTCGGCGCTGCCCGGCACCACCGGTACTACCGGCGCTGCCGATTCCATGGTTTCGGCTACGGGCGGCGAAAGCGGCAATTCGGTTTGCACGACAGCGTCGAACGAGGGCTCGATGCGCTCCGCGGGCGCGGGCGGTGCGGGCGTCGCGGCGGTCAGCGGAACCGGCGCACTGCCGCCACGCTCAACGTAGATCGCGTTGAACACCTCGGTCGTGATCCAGCGCTTGAAGGGCGACGTGGCCCAGTAGTCGCGCGCCGCGATCGGCCGCGTGATGCTGCGCAGTTCCTCGGGCAGCGCGGCCCAGATCATCACCAGGTCGAGATGGCTCTGGTGATTGGCGAAATAGATGCGTTGCTCGGCCTTGGGCGGGCAACCCCACCAGCGCGCCTGGGCGCCGGTGAGGAGCCGGATCACGACCAGCAGGGCCCATCCCGTGAACTTTGCAAGCATGGCGGCGATGATACGGGCCGCGCGCAGGTGTTCAGGGCAGTTCCGCCGACGGCATGCGCGCCGCGATCGTGGCCGCGCGGCCTGTGAGGTAGGCCGAACCTGCCCGGCGTTCGTAGAACTTGGGGCTGGGCAGCATCACCGCGAGCCGCGCCGCTTCGCCGGCGCCGAGCCGCGAGGCCGGCTTCCTGAAGTAGTGCTGCGCGGCCGCCTCGGCGCCGAACACGCCTTCACCCCATTCCACGCTGTTGAGGTAGATCTCGAGGATGCGCTCCTTGTCGAGCAGCAACTCCAGGGCGGTGGCCAGTACCAACTCCTGGCCCTTGCGCAGCAGCGTGCGCTCGCCGGAGAGCAGCAGGTTCTTCGCGAGCTGCTGGGTGATGGTCGAACCGCCGCGCAGCTGGGGCGGGCGCGGCTCCTTGCCGCGCGCGCGCATCTTGGCCGCACGCCTGGCGGCGATCTGCTCGGCCTTGGCATTGCGCTGGCGCGCGCGTTCGATGGCTTCCCACTCGATACCCTGGTGGTAGATGAACTGGTCGTCCTCGCTCGCGATCACGGCGCGCTTGAGCGTGTCGGAGATCTGGGAGTAAGGCACCCAGCGCTGCTTCCAATCCCGTTCCCCGTTGCTGCGCCCCGCGGTCGCGAGCTGCCAGGCCTCGGAGCGCTGGAAGGCAGTGGACTGCGGGTCGATCGCCGCCATCGCGGCGATTCGCGCGATGAAGAAGACTTCGAGCGCGAAGGCCGCGAAGATCAGGCACAACGCCCAGCGCAGTATCGCCTTCACGTCCGGTCGACGATGGCGCGCAGCTCGGCCAGCACTTGCGCCGCCGGCGGGCGCACGTCGCGCCAGAGGGCGAAGGCTTCGGCCGCCTGCTCGACCAGCATGCCGAGGCCGTCGCGCGCAACAGCGCCGTGGTCGTGTGCCCAGTTCATGAAGCCCGCGGCGGCCGGGCCGTACATCATGTCGATCGCCAAAGCGCCGGGCTTCAGCGCGCTCGCCGCGACCGGCACCTCGCCGCCCGCCAGGCTCGAGGCAGTGGCGTTCACCACGATATCGAAGTTGCCGGGCACCGCATGCAGCTCCTGCGCTTCCAGCGCGACGTGGTGCGCGAGCGCGAGCGCCGCATGGCGCTGCACCAGCGCGATCGCCTTGGCCAGCGTGCGATTGGCCACCACCACGCGGCGCGGGCCGGCTTCAAGCAGCGGGCCCAGCACGCCGGCCGCGGCGCCGCCGGCGCCGAGCAGCAGCAGCTCGCTGCCGGCGATCACCACGCCCGCATGCACCGTGATGTCGTTGACGAGACCTGCACCGTCGCTGTTGTCGCCATGAATGCCGTCTTCCTCGAAGCTCAGCACGTTGACGGCGCGCGCCAGCGCGGCGCGCGGGCTCAGGTGCTGGGCCAGCGCCGCGGCGTCGAACTTGAAGGGCACGGTGATGTTGCAGCCGCGCGCGGTGCCGGCCGGGTCGGCGCGAAAGGCGGCCACCGCTTCATCGAAGCCGTCGATCGGCACCAGCCGGCGGCCGTAGTCCAGCGTCTGGCCGGTCAGTTCGGCAAAGCGCGCATGGATCCACGGTGAGCGGCTGTGCTCGACCGGATTGCCCATCACGCAGTACAGGTCCATGCTCATTGCCTCGATGAGGAAGACACCTGGGTTTCGAGCGTCTCGTCGCGGGTGAACTTGAAGCGCGAGGGCAGCACGATCTGGTCGGTCTGCCGGCGCATCGCGTCGGTGAACTTGCCGAAATTGCCGATGCTGCGCACGATCGCCTGCGCGCGCCGGTCCAGGGCCTGGTTGCCCGAACCTTCGATGACCTCGGTGCCGAGGATCGAGCCGTCGAAGTTGACGGTCACCATCATCGTGAGCTCGCCGTACAGCTTCTTGCCGGCGAGCTCGGGGAAGTTCTCGGTGCCGCGCTGCTCGATGCGCCGGCGCAGCGCGTCGACGTAGACGGCATAGGTGGCTTCGCGGGTCGCCGGGCTCAGATAGCGTTTCTTGGGCCGCGCGTTCTCTTCGTTCACGCGGCGTTCGATCTCCGCCAGCATCTTGATCAGCTGGCGGCGCTTTTCCTCGCGTGCCGCGTTTTCGCTCGGGCTGCCCTGGTTGCGCGGGTCGGGCATCGGCATGGCGGCGAGCTGCTGCTTGATCTGCGCCAGAAGCAGCATCTGCTGCGCCTGCATCGCCTCCACCTGGCGCTGCGCGTCTTCCATCGAGTCGCCGACGGCGGTGAAGGTGGAGGGCGGCAGCGGGCTGGTGGCGCGGCCGCGTTCGAGATCGCCGCCGCCGGCCAGCGAGGTCTGGGCGATGGCCCGGGCCTTGTCGGGGCGCTCGCTGGTCTTGGCGTTGACCAGGATGACTTCGAGCGGCGTTTCGGTGAACACGCGGTTGAAAGTCTCCGGGTCGGCAAAGCGCAGCCCGAGCAGCAGCGCGTGCGCCGCGACCGACAGGCCGAGTGCGATCTGCAGGCTGCTCAGGTCGCGCAGGTTCATGGCGCAACCTCCGCGCTGCGCGCTGCGGTATTCGCCTTGGCCCGGCGGCTCATAAGGCAACCTCCGTGCTCCGCACTGCGGTGCGAGCCCCTTCGGGCGGCCGGGCGGGGCTCATGCGGGCACCTTCTCCGGGGCAGCCTCGTCGCTGTCCGCGAGGTCGACCGCGATGGCGATCGGCCCGGCCACTTCTTCCTCGTCCTCGCCGCTCTCTTCTTCCGCGGCTACTTCGGCCGGCGCGGCATCGAGGCGCTCGATGACGGTGGCGTGCACGTCGAGCGCGATCTCGTCGATCTCGCCGAGCCTGACGCGCACGCGCGCGCCGCGCATCAAACCTTGCGTGCCGGTGACCTGGAACACCAGCGGCAGCGTGTCGGCGCGCACCAGGGCGCCGTTGCCCACGTCCTTGATCAGGGTCGCGTCGAGTTCGGCGATGCCCTGCTGCTGGAGGTACTTGAGCGTCCAGAAGCGTTCCATGCCGCCCTGGTGGGCGTTGTACGCGGCGTAGGCCGCGTCAAAGCCCGAGAGGATCGAGAACAGGTCGGCGTCCTTCGGCTTGAAGGGCGCCGCGAGCGCCGCGGTCTTGCCGTGGCGCGCGGCCGCGATGATCTGCCACTGGTTCACGAGGTCGGTGTAGCGGCGCAGCGGCGAGGTGCTCCAGGCGTAGCTCTTCACGCCGAGGCCGGCATGCGGCAGGGCTCGCGTACCCATGCGCACCTTGATGCCGGGCGCCAGGCTGGCCTGGCTGCGGTAGAGGCCGGGCACGCCGAGCTCGCCGAGCCAGCCGCCCCAGCTGCTATTGGCGAGGATCATGGCCTCGGAGACGATCAGGTCCAACGGCGCGCCGCGCTGGCGGGTGCCGATCTTGACCTGCTCGTTGCCGGTGGGTTCGCCGTCGTTGCCGACGAGCCGGAAGTTGTAGTCGGGCCGGTTGAAGCTCTCGGGCTTGCCGCGCACCACTTCGCGCTGCGCCTTCAGCTGCTTCGCGACGCGGAACAGGAAGGACAGCGGCGCGCGCGCGCGTTTCGCGACTTCGGGCGTGTTCTCGCCGTCCACCGAGGCATCTTCGAGCCAGGTCTGTGTGACGACGCCGTCGAGCTGGTCATGGCGCAGGTTGGCGACGATCGGCACGCGCTCGAGCTTCGTCTCGGTGCCTTTCAGTTCCAGCGTCGCTTCGTCGAAGCTGGCATAGAGCGAGACGGCCGGGCAGTCACGCCCTTCCTGCAGGGTGTAGGCCTCCACCACGTCGTCGGGCAGCATGGTGATCTTGTGGCCCGGCATGTAGACCGTCGACATGCGGGCGCGCGCCACCTGGTCGATCGGGCTGCCCGGCACCAGCGCCAAGCCGGGCGCCGCGATGTGGATGCCGACCTGCACCGTGCCGCTGCCGAGGCCCGCGACCGAGAGCGCGTCGTCGATCTCGGTGGTCTGCGAATCGTCGATCGAGAAAGCCTGCACGTCCGCGAGCGGCAGTTCGTCGGTGATGGCCGGCGCTTGCAGCGCCGGGAAGCCGGTGCCCTTGGGGAAGTTCTCGAACAGGAAGCGGCGCCAGTGGAACTGGTAGGGCGAATCGATCGCGCCGGCCTGCTTGAGCAGTTCGAGCGGCGGCCGTTGCGTGGCGCGCGCGGCTTCGACCACGGCCTTGTACTCGGGCGCGTTCTTGTCGGGCCTAAAGAGGATCTTGAAGAGCTGCTCGCGCACCGGCGCCGGGCAAACGCCTTCGGCCAGCTGCGCGGACCATTCGGCGATCTGCGCCTGCACCGCCTTCTTTTTCTCGATGGCGGCCAGCGCCTGCTGCACGATCTCGGCCGGCGCCTTCTTGAAGCGGCCCTTGCCCGCGCGGCGGAAATAGTGCGGCGCCTCGAACAGCGCCAACAGTGCGGCGGCCTGCTGCGCCAGCGTCGGATGCGCCTGGAAGTAGTCGACGGCGAGCTCGGCGAAGGCGAACTCGCCCTCGGGCGCGAATTCCCAGGCCAGGTCGAGATCCATGCCGGCGGCCAGGGTGCGCGCCTCGGCCAGCAATTCGGCCGGGGCCGGCTTCTCGAAGCGCAGCACGATGTTGGCGCCCTTGACCTTCACGCGCTTGCCGGACTCGAGCTCGACCTGCGCCGAGGCCTCGGCCTCCGACAACACGCGGCCGCCGAGGTACTTGCCGGCTTCTTCGAACAAAACAAACATGGCGCGGATTGTCCCATGCGCAGCGATGAACGCCGGCCGCGGACTGCGTTCAGGCCGGGTCGATGAAGGCCATCACATCGTCCAGGTGGTGGCGCTCGAAATCGGAAAGCGCATGGTCGCCGCCCTCGATCAGCTTGATGCGGCTTCCGGGGTAGCGGGCCGACATCTCGCGCCAGTCCAGGAGCTCGTCGCCCTTGGCGATGACGGCGAAGACCTGCTCGGGCCGCGCCGGCGGCCCGAGTTCGAGGGCGCGCAGCTCGTCGATGTACCCGGGCCGGAAGTAGAAGTGCTCGGCCGGGTCGTGCCACGCAGTCTGCTCGCCGATGTAGTTCGAAAGGTCGCGTGCCGGATGGACCGCGGGATTCAGCAGCACGGCGCGGCAGCCCGTCATGCCGGTCACATGGGTGGCATAGAAGCCGCCGAGCGAAGAACCCACCACCGCCATCGAACTGCGCGGCCATTGCGCGATGCCATTCATCACGAGATCGATGGCCTCGCGGGGGGAGGGCGGCAGTTGCGGGCACCACCACCGCAGTTGCGGATGCCGCTCGGCCACCCGCTGCGCCATCTGCCGGGCCTTGGTCGACTGTGGCGAGGAGCGAAAGCCATGGAGATACAACAAATGGGTGGTGGGCGGCGGGTTCATGCTGCTGGATTGTTACGGAAGCGCGCCGGGACGCGGATAATCCGCGCCCATGTCCGCCGTGTTCCACCAGCCGTCGCTCGCGCGACGCATCGCCCCCGTGTTCCAGGGCTTCGACGGCTTTCTCGCTTTCGCCGTGCTGCTGCTGGCCTGCGCCGGCATGCTGACCATGTACTCCTCGGGCTTCGACCACGGAACACGCTTCGCGGACCATGGCCGCAACATGCTCCTGGCCGGCTTCATCATGTTCGTGGTGGCGCAGGTGCCGCCGCAGCGCCTGATGTTCTTTGCCGTGCCGCTCTACGCCCTGGGCGTGGGGCTGCTGGTCGCGGTGGCGCTGTTCGGCATCACCAAGAAGGGCGCCACGCGCTGGATCAACGTCGGCATGGTGATCCAGCCGAGCGAAATCCTGAAGATCGCGATGCCGCTGATGCTGGCCTGGTGGTTCCAGCGCCGCGAGGGCCAGCTGCGCACGCTCGACTTCCTGGTCGCCACCGTGCTGCTGGCGGTGCCGGTCGGCCTGATCATGAAGCAGCCCGACCTGGGCACCTCGCTGCTGGTGCTCGCGGCCGGCCTGTCTGTGATCTTTTTCGCCGGGCTCTCGTGGAAGCTGATCGTGCCGCCGGTGGTGATCGGGCTGGTCGCGGTGGCGCTGATCGTGGGCTTCGAATCGCAGCTGTGTGCCGACGGCGTCGACTGGCGCGTGCTGCATGACTACCAGAAGCAGCGCATCTGCACGCTGCTCGATCCGACCAAAGACCCGCTGGGCAAGGGCTTCCACATCATCCAGGGCATGATCGCGATCGGCTCCGGCGGCGTCGGCGGCAAGGGTTTCATGCAGGGCACGCAGACGCACCTGGAGTTCATTCCCGAGCGCACCACCGACTTCATCTTCGCGGCCTATTCCGAGGAATTCGGTCTCATCGGCAACCTGGCGCTGATCGCGGCCTTCGTCTTCCTGATCTTTCGCGGCCTCGCGATCGCGCTGGATGCGCCGACGCTCTTCTCCCGCCTGCTGGCCGGCGCGATGACGATGATCTTCTTCACCTACGCCTTCGTGAACATGGGCATGGTGAGTGGCATCCTGCCCGTGGTGGGCGTGCCTTTGCCCTTCATCAGCTATGGCGGCACCGCGATGGTGACGCTGGGCCTGGGGCTCGGCATCCTGATGTCCATTTCGCGCGCCAAGCGGCTGATGCAGTCCTGAGCGCCATTCGGGGTGCGAGCCTAGAATCCTCCGATGATTTCACGCGAACCCACCATCGAGCGCCTCGCCACGGCGCAGCAGCTCCTGCTCACGCCCTTCGGCCTCGACGAGTCGCACCTGTCGCGTGCCCTGGCCGAAATCACCGCTCACAAGGTGGACGACGCCGACCTCTACTTCCAGTACACACGCAGCGAGGGCTGGAGCCTGGAGGAGGGCATCGTCAAGACCGGCAGCTTCAGCATCGACCAGGGCGTCGGCGTTCGCGCGGTCAGCGGCGAGAAGACGGCTTTCGCTTATTCAGACGACATCTCCGAAGCCTCGCTGCTCGATGCGGCGCGCACCGTGCGCACCATTTCCGCCGCCGGGCGCAACGGGCGGGTGAAGGCCCCGGTGCGCAAGGTCGCAACGAGCCGTTCGCTCTATGGCGGCGTGGACCCGATCTCGACGCTCGACAGCACCGCCAAGGTCGAGTTGCTCGGCAAGGTCGAGAAGCTGGCGCGTTCCAGGGATCCGCGCGTGGCGCAGGTGATGGCCGGCCTCGCGAGCGAGTACGACGTGGTGCTGGTCGCGCGCGCCGACGGCACGCTGGCGGCCGACGTGCGGCCGCTGGTGCGCCTGTCGGTCACGGTGATCGCCGAGCAGAACGGCCGCCGCGAGATGGGTTCGGGCGGCGGTGGCGGCCGCTTCGGCCTCGCCTACTTCGACGATGCGCAGATCGCCGAGTACGTCGACCAGGCCGTCCAGCAGGCGCTCACCAATCTGGAATCGCGTCCCGCGCCCGCGGGCGAGATGACCGTGGTGCTCGGCCCGGGCTGGCCCGGCATCCTGCTGCACGAGGCCATCGGCCACGGACTGGAAGGCGACTTCAACCGCAAGGGCTCAAGCGCCTTCTCGGGCCGCATCGGCGAGCGCGTGGCGGCCAAGGGCGTGACCGTGCTGGACGACGGCACCATCGCCGATCGCCGCGGCTCGCTCAACGTCGACGACGAAGGCAACGCGACGCAGCGCAACGTGCTGATCGAAGACGGCATCCTGAAAGGCTACATCCAGGACTCGCTCAATGCGCGCCTGATGAAGGTTCCGCCCACCGGCAACGGCCGCCGCGAGAGCTACGCGCATGTGCCGATGCCGCGCATGACCAATACCTACATGCTGGGCGGCGACCGGGTACCGGGAGAAATCGTCGCCAGCATCAAGAAGGGCCTCTACGCCACCAATTTCGGCGGCGGCCAGGTCGACATCACGAGCGGCAAGTTCGTGTTCTCTGCCAGCGAGGCCTACTGGGTGGAGAACGGCAAGATCCAGTACCCGGTGAAGGGCGCGACCCTGGTCGGCAACGGTCCCGATGCGCTGACGCGCGTGACGATGATCGGCAACGACATGGCGCTCGATTCGGGCGTCGGCACCTGCGGCAAGGAAGGCCAGAGCGTGCCGGTCGGCGTCGGCCAGCCCACGCTGCGCATCGACGGCCTGACCGTCGGCGGCACCGCCTGACGCCCGCAAACAACAGCCGAGCCCAAAACCCTGTGCTACATTCGGCCCCTATGTCTTCGCGTGTCGCGTTTTTCTTTTCGTACTTTTGGTTCCCGGTTTCCGGCGGACGAGAGGCGAGCGCGTAAAGCACACTGACACACCCTCCCAAAACCGCCGGCGCCTCGAGCCCCGGCGGTTTTTTTATGCCCCGATGATTTTCAAAGTGAAGGAAGAAGCGATGAGCACGAGCACTGCCCCGGCCACCGAGAACTGGTATGCGAGCGTCGAGAAAACCAGCCGAACCGACGACGAACGCATCAAGGACATCACCGTGCTGCCCCCACCCGAACATCTGATCCGCTTCTTCCCGATCCGCGGCACGCCGGTCGAATCGCTGATCACCGGCACCCGCCGCACCATCCACAACATCATGGCCGGCAAGGACGACCGGCTGCTGGTCGTGATGGGGCCGTGCTCGATCCACGACCCGGCCGCCGCGCTCGACTACGCACGGCGCCTGAAGGCCGAGCGCGAGAAATACGCCGGCACGCTGGAGATCGTGATGCGGGTCTACTTCGAGAAGCCGCGCACGACGGTCGGCTGGAAGGGTCTCATCAACGACCCCTACCTCGACGAGAGCTTCCGCATCGACGAAGGCCTGCGCATCGCGCGCCAGCTGCTCATCGACATCAACCGGCTGGGGCTGCCGGCGGGCAGCGAATTCCTCGACGTGATCTCGCCGCAGTACATCGGCGACCTGATCTCCTGGGGCGCGATCGGCGCCCGCACCACCGAGAGCCAGGTGCATCGCGAGCTGGCTTCGGGCCTGTCGGCGCCGATCGGCTTCAAGAACGGCACCGACGGCAACATCCGCATCGCGACCGACGCCATCCAGGCGGCGGCGCGCGGCCACCACTTCCTCTCGGTGCACAAGAACGGGCAGGTGGCGATCGTGCAGACCAACGGCAACAAGGACTGCCACGTGATCCTGCGCGGCGGCAAGGCGCCCAACTACGACGCCGCGAGCGTGGCCGCCGCCTGCGAGGACCTCGAAGCCGCCAAGCTGCCGCCGACGCTGATGGTCGACTGCAGCCACGCCAACAGCAGCAAGCAGCACCAGAAGCAGATCGACGTGGCCATGGACATCGCCGCGCAGATTGCGGGCGGCAGCAAGAGCGTGTTCGGCGTCATGGTCGAGAGCCACCTGAGCGCGGGTGCCCAGAAGTTCAGCGCCGGCAAGGACCGCGTGGCCGATCTGGAATACGGCAAGAGCATCACCGATGCCTGCCTGGGCTGGGACGATTCGGTCCAGGTGCTGGAGCTGCTGTCGCGGGCCGTCAAGCACCGCAGGGGTTGAAGCTCAGATCAGCTTCGCCAGCTCCGGCCAATGGTGGCGCATCTGCGAGGCTTCGTCGCCGTCGGGCTGCATGAACGAGAAATCGTTGAAGTCGAAGCCGGGCCCCACGGTGCAGTTGACCAGCGTGTAGTCGGCGCTCCCTGGGCTCACCAGGGGCTTTGCCGCCTGCCAACGGCCCGCCGTGACGGTGTGCTGGGGATGCGTGCCATGCACGTCGACGGGGCCGAGCCGGATGTGGGCGGGCGGGGTTCGCAAGGCCGCGTCGCTGGTCCATAGCGCCAGCGGTGCGCCTTCGAGATGGACCCAGACTTCATCCGACAGCACCCTGTGCCAGCGCGAATGCTGGTGGGCTTCGAGCAGGAAATAGATGGTGGTGAGCGCCCGCCGGGCAGGCCGCCCGTCGGCCGGCGCCACCTGCGCGCTCGAGCGGAACACCTCGCGAAACCAGCCGCCCTCGGGATGAGGCTGCAGATTCAGGGTATCGATGAGCTCCTGTGCACGCATGGGCCTATTCTGCCGCGCCTGTCGCGCGCAAGGCGGAAAGAAGCTTCTCGTGCACGCCGCCGAAACCGCCGTTGCTCATGCAGACGATGTGATCGCCGGGCCGCGCTGCCGCGACGATCTGCGCCACCAGCGGCTCGATCGCGCCGGCCACCTGCGCCCGGTCGCCCATCGGCGCGAGCGCGGCGGCAGCGTCCCATTCCAGCCCGCCGCTGTGGCAGAAGGCGAGGTCGGCCGCCTCCAGGCTCCAGGGCAGCTGGGCTGTCATGGTGCCAAGCTTCATGGTGTTGCTGCGCGGCTCGAAGGCGGCCAGGATGCGTTCGTCCTGGTGGCCGTCGGCGTCGAGCTTCTTTCGCAGGCCGTCGAGCGTGGTGCGGATCGCCGTCGGGTGGTGCGCAAAGTCGTCGTAGACCGTGATCGCTGCGCCGTCGCGCGCGACCGTGCCGCGCAGCTCCATTCGGCGGCGCACGTTGCGGAAGCTCGCCAGAAATCTGGCCGCTTCGGCCGGCGCAACGCCCACGTGCTCCGCGGCGGCGATCGCGGCGAGCGCATTCATCTGGTTGTGCAGGCCGGACAGCGCCCATTCGACGCGGCCGACCCGCTCGCCTTGGCGCAGCACGTCGAAAGCGTCGTGCGGCCCATGGGCCTGCCATTCGCCGCCGGCGCCGAAGCGGGCCAGCTCGCTCCAGCAGCCCTGGGCCAGCACGCGCTGCAGACTGTCTTCGGTCGCGTTGACCACCACCCGTCCCGTCCCCGGCACGATGCGGACGAGGTGGTGGAACTGCCGCTCGATCGCCGCCAGGTCGTCGAAGATGTCGGCGTGGTCGAACTCCAGATTGTTCAGGATCGCGGTGCGCGGGCGGTAATGGACGAACTTGCTGCGCTTGTCGAAGAAAGCCGTGTCGTATTCGTCGGCCTCGATCACGAAGAGCTTCCGCGCGCTGGTGCCCAGCCGGGCCGAAACGCCGAAGTCGAGCGGCACACCACCCACCAGGAACCCCGGCGCCAAACCGGCCCGTTCGAGGATCCAGGCCAGCATCGAAGTGGTGGTGGTCTTGCCGTGCGTGCCGGCGACGGCCATCACGTGGCGGCCCTGCAGCACGTGTTCTGCCAGCCATTGCGGCCCGCTGGCGTAGCTGGCGCCGGCGTCGAGGATGGCTTCCATCAGCGGGAACTTGGGCGTCCCGTCGGCGAGCCGCGCGCGGGACACCACGTTGCCGATGACGAAGACATCGGGCCGTAGCGCCATCTGGTCGGCGCCGTAGCCCTCGATCAGCTCGATGCCGAGCGAGCGCAGCTGGTCGCTCATCGGCGGGTAGACGCCGGCATCGCAGCCGGTCACCCGATGGCCGGCTTCGCGCGCCAATGCAGCGACACCGCCCATGAAGGTGCCGCAGATGCCGAGGATATGAATATGCATCGGTCGATTCTAGGGACGCAGGGCTGGCGGTCTTCTGCCGGTGCCTTACTGCGGGCAAAATGGGCCGATGGACACGCCCAAGCAGGAAATTGCCGCCGCTGCGGCCCGCCTCGTCGTCGAGGAAGGCCTCGAGTACGGCCCCGCCAAGCGCCGCGCGCTGCGCGACCTGGGTCTGCCTGTGCGCACCCCGCTGCCGAACAACGACGAGATCGAGGCCGAGGTGCGGGATTACATCCAGCTCTATTGCGCGGACACCCAGCCCAAGGAGCTGCATGCGCTGCGCCTGCTGGCGCTCGAATGGATGGAGCGGATGGCGCAGTTCCGGCCTCACATCGGCGGCGCCGTGTGGCACGGCACGGCGACGCGCCTGTCGGACATCTACATCCAGCTCTTCTGCGACGACCCGAAGTCCGCCGAGATCGCTCTCATCGACCACCATGTCGACTACGAACCGCGCATGGTCACCGGCTTCCATGGCGAGCAGGTCGAAGCCCTCAGCGTTCATGTGGCGAGCCGGGCGTTGGGCGAAGAGATCGGCGTGCACCTGCTGGTGTACGACCTCGACGATCTGCGCGGCGCACTCAAGCCCGATGCGCAGGGCCGCGTCCCGCGCGGCAACCTGGCCGCGCTCAGGCGGTTGATAGAAAAGGACAGCGGATGACTTCGAGCCCCACGCGCCGGGCCTGGCTTTATGGCGGTGTGGCCGCGGTGGCGGCCGTTGCAGGTCTGGGCGGAGCGCTATGGCATCGCCGGGGCGGGGCGGCCGGCGGAGAGCAGTTGGACGCCGCATTCTGGGCGCAGCGTTTCGATCGGCCGGAAGGGGGCGAGCTGGTGTTCGAGAGCTTGCGCGGGAAGCCGCTGTTGCTCAACTTCTGGGCCACCTGGTGTCCGCCTTGCGTCGAAGAAATGCCCATGCTCGACGCCTTCTTTCGCGAAAACGGAGGCAACGGCTGGCAAGTTGTCGGTTTGGCGATTGACCAACCCAGCGCGGTGCGCAAATTCCTGACCAAGACACCTGTCAGCTACCCGATCGGGTTGGCGGGCTTGCAAGGCACGGAACTGGTCAAAAATCTGGGCAACACAGCCGGCGGCCTGCCCTTCACCTTGGTTCTCGATGCCGGTGGCGCAGTTACGGCGCGTAAAATGGGCAAGCTCGAGCCGGGTGATCTCCAGGCATGGCGACGGGTCTAGTTCAAGGCTAGAATGCCCTCCCTCAATCGGGAGGTTGATGGCGGAACGCCGAAGTACATCGATTTTCACCGATCTTCAGGCGAGTTAAATCCCAAATAAGCCGGCCAAGCCGGCGCTGGAGTCCCATGGATCTGCGCAAGCTCAAGACACTGATCGATCTGGTGTCCGAATCGAATATTTCCGAATTGGAAATCACTGAGGCCGAAGGCAAGGTCCGCATCGTCAAGGGCGGCGTTGCCGCCCCGGTTCAATACGTTCAAACCGTCGCCGCGCCGGCCGCGCCGGCCGCCGGCGCTGCGGCACCGGCAGGCGCGATCGGCGCGTCCGCCGCCCCGGCGCCGGCCGTCGAAGCCGCGCCGGTCGGCCATGCCATCAAGTCGCCGATGGTCGGCACCTTCTACCGTTCCTCGAGCCCCGGCGCACCGGCATTCGTCGAGATTGGCAGCCAGGTCAAGGAAGGCGACACGGTCTGCATCATCGAGGCGATGAAAATCCTCAACGAGATCGAGGCCGACAAGGCCGGCACCATCACACAGATCCTCGGCGAAAACGGTCAGGCGGTCGAATACGGCCAGCCGCTGTTCATCATCGAGTGACCATGTTCAAGAAGATACTGGTCGCCAACCGCGGCGAAATCGCGCTGCGCATCCAGCGCGCCTGCAGCGAGTTGGGTATCAAGGCCGTGATGGTCTATTCCGAGGCCGATCGCGATGCCAAATACGTGAAGCTGGCCGAGGAAGCGGTGTGCATCGGCCCGGCCCCTTCCTCGCAAAGCTATCTGAACATGCCGGCGATCATTTCGGCCGCCGAAGTGACGGACTCCGAGGCGATCCATCCGGGCTACGGCTTCCTGAGCGAAAACGCCAACTTCGCCGAGCGCGTGGAGCAAAGCGGCTTTCAGTTCATCGGCCCCTCGCCCGAGTCGATCCGCATCATGGGCGACAAGGTGTCGGCCAAGCAGGCCATGATCAAGGCCGGCGTCCCCTGCGTGCCCGGCTCGGAGGGCGAACTGTCCGACGACGCTGCCACCAACAAGCGCATCGCCCGGGCGATCGGCTATCCAGTCATCATCAAGGCCGCAGGCGGCGGCGGCGGGCGCGGCATGCGCGTGGTGCACACCGAGGCGGCGCTGGTCAATGCGATCCAGATGACCAAGGCGGAAGCCGGCGCGGCCTTCAACAATCCGTCGGTCTACATGGAGAAGTTTCTCCAGAACCCGCGCCACATCGAGATCCAGATCCTCGCCGACAAGCACAAGAACGCGGTCTACCTGGGCGAGCGCGACTGCTCGATGCAGCGGCGCCACCAGAAGGTGATCGAGGAGTCGCCCGCACCGGGCATCCCGCGCAAGTTGATCGAGAAGATCGGCGAGCGCTGCGCGGCCGCCTGCAAGAAGATCGGCTACCGCGGCGCCGGAACCTTCGAATTTCTCTATGAGAACGGCGAGTTCTATTTCATCGAGATGAACACGCGCGTGCAGGTGGAGCACCCGGTCACCGAATTCACGACCGGCATCGACATCGTGAAGACGCAGATCATGGTCGCCGCCGGCGAGAAGCTGCCATTCACGCAGCGCCAGATCGAGATGCGCGGCCACTCGATCGAGTGCCGCATCAATGCCGAAGACGCCTACAAGTTCACGCCCTCGCCGGGCCGCATCACGATGTGGCATCCGCCGGGCGGGCCGGGGGTGCGCGTGGATTCGCACATCTACACCAACTACTTCGTGCCGCCGAACTACGACTCGATGGTCGGCAAGATCATCGTGCACGGAGACACCCGCGACCAGGCCCTGGCGCGCATGCGCACGGCGTTGAGCGAAACGGTGATCGAGGGCATCCAGACCAACATCCCGCTGCACCGCGAGTTGATGGTCGACGCCAAGTTCATGAGCGGCGGCACCAACATCCACTACCTCGAAGAGTGGCTCGCGGCCCACAAGCGCTGAGCGGGACCGCAGCACCGTGTTCGAACTCCGCCTGCTCGCGCCGGAAGCTCGCGTCGAAACCGTCAGCGATGCGCTCGAAGCGCTCGATGCGCTGAGCGTTTCGGTTGAGGACGCGGATGCCCAGACCGATGCCGAGCAGGCCCTGTTCGGCGAGCCGGGCATGCCGCCGCCAAAGGAAGGCTGGCAGCGCTCCCGCGTGATTGCATTGTTCGTCACCGAGGCGCAGGCGCGGGAAGCCGCGGCGGTGCTGGCCGCGCAGGACTTCTTCGCGGACTGCCAGGTGCTCGGTCTGGCCGATGTGCCCGAGCAGGACTGGGTGCGGCTGACGCAGTCCCAGTTTGCGCCGGTCGAAATCACCCCTGAGTTCTGGATCGTGCCCACCTGGCACGAGCCGCCGGCGCAGGCGCGCCAGGTGATCCGCCTCGATCCGGGCCTGGCCTTCGGCACCGGCACGCACCCGACCACGCGCATGTGCCTGCGCTGGATCGCATCGCGCGGAAACCCGGCCGGCAAGCGCGTGCTGGACTACGGTTGCGGCTCCGGCATCCTGGCGATCGGCGCGGCCAAGTTCGGCGCAACGGACATCGACGCCGTCGATATCGACGAAGCCGCGGTGAATTCGACGCGGCTCAACGCCGAGGCGAACAAGGTGCAATTGAAGGCCGGGCTGTCCGACTTGGCGACCGGCCGCTACGACATCGTGCTCGCCAACATCCTCGCCACGCCGCTGAAGGTGCTGGCACCTTTGCTGTGCGAGCACGTCGCAGCGGACGGTTCGCTGGTGCTGGCCGGCATCCTCGAGCGCCAGGCCGACGAACTGAAGCTCGCCTATGCGCCCTATGCGGCGCTGGAAGTGAGCGACAGCGAGGACGGCTGGATTCTGATGACCGCAGCCCTCTAGATCGCCCTCGACGCTGGAGGTCGACCCTACAATCGGCGCCTCATGAGCCTGGTCACTCGCTGCCCCGCCTGCGCCACCACTTTCAAGGTGGTGAAGGACCAGCTTCGCATCTCCGACGGGTGGGTGCGCTGCGGCCGGTGCAGCGAGGTGTTCGACGCGACCGTCGATCTGCATGAAGCGCCCGATGCGGCGCCCGGACCTGCGGCAGTCGCACCGACGTCGGCGGCCGGTGAAGGCACCAGCGTGCCGCCCGCCGCCGATCCGCCGATCGAAATCGAATTGGACGAAGTGGCGGAGCCGCCGGCGGACGAGGAACCCGTGCGGAACCTCGAGGAGGCGGACTTCCTCGACGATGAACAAGAGACCGAACCACCGCTTGCCGAGCCGCCCGTTGCTGCACCGCCACCGCCACCGCCACCGCCTGCGCCCAAGACCTCGGCATCATCCGATGCGCTGTCGCTCGCCGTCGGCGTCGTTGCCGATGAGCCCTGGCCCCAGCGTTCGCAGCCGATGCGTGCGACCGAAGCGCAAGTGGTTCCGCCTTATCCCTCGCTCCCGCCATTCCCGAACATCGACCTGAACTTGCCGGCCGCCCCGCCCATCGGCCGGGAGCCGCCACCGCCCCGGCCGTCGCCGCCACCTCCGCCAGCGGCCGAGGACGACACCGGCAATGCGCAACTGCAAAAGGCGCTGCGCCGTGCCCGAGCGAAGTCCGCCAAGATCGCCAGGGCGAAGGCACGCGGAGAAGAGCGGGCGGCGCGCGAATCGGCGCCCGTGGTACTGGCCGCCAGCGAGCCTGAGCCTGCTGTCGAGCCCGCTCGGCGCAGCGCTCGGTTTTCGGGCGGCGGCGCCGAGGGATCGGCATTCTGGCAGCGGCCGGCAGTGCGGCGCTCGCTGATCGCCGCGGCCGCGCTGGCTGCGCTTCTTCTGCTCGTGCAGGTGCTGCATCAGGAGCGCGATCTCATCGCCGCTCGCCAGCCTGCACTGCGTCCTGCGCTCGCTGCGCTGTGCAGCCTGACGGGCTGCGAGCTCTCGGCGCTGCGCCAGATCGGCGACATCACGATCGACGGCGCCTCTTTCGCGCGCGAGAAAAGCGGCGACGCCTACCGCCTCAGCTTCACCTTGCGCAATGCCGCCACCGTGCCGCTCGCGATGCCCGCGGTCGAGCTGTCATTGCTCGACATGCAGGAGCGCGCCGTGATCCGGCGCGTGCTCATGCCGGCCGAGTTCGGCGCGCCGACCGTCCTGCCGGCCCGTGCCGAGCGCGCGGCGTCGTTGCCGCTGGCACTGACCGGGCCCGAAGCCGCGGCATTGCCGCCGATCACGGGCTACCGGGTGCTGGCCTTCTATCCTTGAGCCGCGCGCTCTTTCCTTTTTCTATCCAACCAACGGTTCATCCATGGCAGCAGTGATTTGCGGTTCCCTCGCGTTCGACACCATCATGACTTTCGAGGGACGGTTCGCCGATCAGATCCTCCCGGACCAGTTGCACATCCTCAACGTGTCCTTTCTCGTGCCCGGCCTCAGGCGCGACTTCGGCGGTTGCGCGGGCAACATCGCCTACAGCCTCAACGCGCTCGGCGGCACCGCGCTGCCGATGGCGACCATCGGCAGCGACGGCAGCGACTACGTGCAGCGGCTGCGAACGCTGGGCATCAGCACCGAGTTCGTGCGGCAGGTGGACGACAGCTTCACCGCGCAGGCCATGATCATGAACGACCGCGACAACAACCAGATCACGGCCTTCCATCCGGGCGCGATGCAGCAGGCGCACATCACGCGCATCGCGGCGCGTGAGGACATCCGGCTCGGCATCGTTGCGCCCGACGGCCGCGAGGCGATGCTGCAGCATGCCGAACAGTTCAAGGCGGCGGACATTCCTTTCGTGTTCGATCCCGGCCAGGGCCTGCCGATGTTCGACGGCAAGGAACTCGCGCATTTCGTCGACTTGGCCAGCTGGGTGGTGGTCAACGACTACGAAGGAAAGATGCTCTCGCAGCGTACGGGCTGGAGCCTTGCCGAGATCTCGAAGCGCGTGCGCGGACTGGTCGTGACCCTGGCTGCGGAAGGCTGCGAAGTGTGGACCGAGGGCGAGCGCGAGCACGTGCCTGGCGTGAAGCCGACGGCCGTGGTCGAGCCGACCGGCTGCGGCGATGCGTGGCGCGGTGCGCTGCTGTTCGGGTTGGAACAGGGCTGGCCGCTCGCGCGTTGCGCAGCGTTGGGCAATCGCATCGGCGCGCTCAAGATCGCGCAGCGCGGGCCGCAGAACTACCAGGTGGATCGCAAAGCCCTCGGCCTTTGATGCAGGAATGAAAAAAGCCCAGCACCTTTCGGTGCCGGGCTTTGTGCCTTCAAGGCCGCTGAACGACTCAGGGCTTGCTGGCCGTCGGAAACGGCCAGGCTGCCTGCGGGTTCAGCGTCGTTTGCGCTGCAGGAGCAGGCGCTACGGCTGCCTTGGCGGGCGCTTTCGCGGCCTTCTTGGCAGCAGGCTTTTTCGCTGCTTTCTTGGCAGCAGGCTTCTTGGCTGCAGCCTTTTTCGCAGGAGCCTTCTTGGCAGGGGCCTTCTTCGCGGCGGCCTTCTTCGCCGGCGCCTTCTTGGCTGCTGCCTTCTTCGCAGGAGCCTTCTTCGCAGCGGCCTTCTTCGCCGGCGCCTTCTTGGCTGCTACCTTCTTCGCAGGAGCCTTCTTCGCCGGCGCCTTCTTGGCTGCTACCTTCTTCGCAGGAGCCTTCTTCGCTACGACCTTCTTGGCCGGTGCCTTCTTGGCGGCGACCTTCTTAGCCGGAGCCTTCTTTGCAGCGGCTTTCTTGGCCGGCGCTTTCTTTGCAGTTGCCATTTCTATTTCTCCTTGATCAAGTTGAAAAAATCAACCTTTGAAGCACTCCACGCATGTTGGTAGCGTGAAGCGATTCATGGCGTTGGAGCAAGCCCCAGCACCATGAACACCTGAGCTTTTCACCGCCGCACTCTTCGGTGCGTGTAGCCGGCGAAAGCAATTCTTGAATTCTCTTTATTTGTCGGAACGATTCAATCCCAGGAGAGCGCACCACCCGACTGATACTCGATCACGCGGGTTTCGAAGAAGTTGCGCTCCTTCTTCAGGTCAATCATTTCGCTCATCCAGGGGAACGGGTTTTCCTCGTTCGGGAAGAGCGTTTCCAGGCCGATCTGCTGCGCGCGCCGGTTGGCGATGTAGCGCAGGTAGCCTTTGAACATGGAGGCATTCATGCCGAGCACGCCGCGAGGCATGGTGTCTTCGGCGTATCGGTACTCGAGTTCGACGGCCTTCAGAAAGAGGGCCTTGATCTCGGCCTTGAACTCCGCGGTCCAGAGGTGCGGGTTCTCGAGTTTCAGCTGGTTGATCAGGTCGATGCCGAAGTTGCAGTGCATCGACTCGTCGCGCAGGATGTACTGGTACTGCTCGGCGGCGCCGGTCATCTTGTTCTGGCGGCCCAGCGCGAGGATCTGGGTGAAGCCGACGTAGAAGAACAGTCCCTCCATCAGGCAGGCGAAGACGATCAGCGACTTGAGCAGCGTCTGATCGTTCTCGTGCGTGCCGGTGTGGAAGTGCGGATCGCTGATGGCTTCGATGAAGGGGATCAGGAACTGGTCCTTCTCGCGGATCGACGGCACCTCGTTGTAGGCGTTGAAGATCTCGCTCTCGTCCAGGCCGAGCGACTCGACGATGTACTGATAGGCGTGCGTGTGGATCGCTTCCTCGAAGGCCTGGCGCAGCAGGAACTGGCGGCACTCGGGCGCCGTGATGTGGCGGTAGGTGCCCAGCACGATGTTGTTGGCGGCCAGCGAATCGGCGGTCACGAAGAAGCCGAGGTTGCGCTTGACGATGCGGCGCTCGTCTTCGGTCAGGCCGTTCGGGTCTTTCCAGAGCGCGATGTCGCGCGTCATGTTCACTTCCTGCGGCATCCAATGGTTGGCGCAGGTGGCGAGGTACTTCTCCCAGGCCCACTTGTACTTGAATGGAACCAGCTGGTTGACGTCGGTCTGGCCATTGATGATGCGCTTGTCGGCGGCCTTCACGCGGCGCGCGGCCTGCGCTTGCGGCACGGAAGCCGTAGCGGGCCGCAGCGCGGCGCCATCATCGAGTGTGCGGAAAGTCGGGGCGATAGGAGCAGTTTGCGAAGTCGGGGACTCCGACGAGCGACCGGCGGTCGCGTCGTTGCTTGATGAGTGCCGCAATCCTTGTTGCAGATCCTTTGGCAAGGAGGGCTTGACTTCTTCGTCCCAGGTCAACATAGAAAAATCCAATGCTCAAATTATGTGAGCAACGATGTGAGTTGCAAAGTGCTGCTTCACATCGCGCTCCAATTATGTTGTCGTTATGTTGTTCGCATGCATCGTCATCTGTCAGGCGATGCCGCGAATCACGGCAACTTCACGCTGACATCACTGGCACGCTTCGCAGGTCGGATCGTCGACGCCGCAGAACGCGATGTCGGTCGCGGGCATCGCACTCAGCTGCGCTTGCGCTGCGAGCGCAGCCGCTTCGAGCGCGCTCATGCCCGACGAAGATGCGTCGCCACTGCCATTGCTTCCCGAGGACACCGCGTTGAGCCGACCCGATTGCACGGTCGATTTCTCGGCGTGCGTCGCGCTCTGCGTGCGCAGGTAGTAGGTGGTCTTCAGGCCGCGCAGCCAAGCGAGCTTGTAGGTGTCGTCGAGCTTCTTGCCCGACGCGCCGGCCATGTAGATGTTGAGTGACTGCGCCTGGTCGATCCACTTCTGGCGGCGCGCAGCGGCCTCCACCAGCCAGGTGGTCTCGACTTCGAACGCGGTGGCGTAGAGCGCCTTCACGTCCTGCGGCACGCGGTCGATCGGGCGCAGCGAGCCGTCGAAGTGCTTGAGGTCCATCACCATCACGTCGTCCCACAGGCCCAGGCGCTTGAGGTCGCGCACCAGGTAGTGGTTGATGACGGTGAACTCGCCGGAGAGGTTCGACTTGACCGAGAGGTTGCCGAAGCAGGGCTCGATCGAGGCGTCGACGCCGATGATGTTGGAGATGGTCGCGGTCGGCGCGATGGCGACGCAGTTCGAATTGCGCATGCCGTCGGCCTTGATCTTCTGGCGCAGCGCGTTCCAGTCGAGCGTGGACGAGCGGTCGACGTCGACATAGCCGCCGCGCGCCTTCTCCAGCAGGTCGAGCGTGTCGAGCGGCAGGATGCCCTTGTCCCACAGCGAGCCTTTGTAGCTCGAGTATTTGCCGCGCTCGCGCGCCAGCTCGGTCGAGGCCCAGTAGGCGTGGTAGCAGATCGCTTCCATCGATTCGTCGGCGAACTGCACGGCTTCCTGCGAAGCGTAGGGAATGCGCAGCTCGTACAGCGCGTCCTGGAAGCCCATCACGCCGAGGCCGACCGGGCGGTGGCGCAGGTTCGAGTCGCGCGCCTTCTTGACTGCGTAGTAGTTGATGTCGATCACGTTGTCCAGCATGCGCATCGCGGTCGCGATCGTGCGCTGGAGCTTCTCCTGGTCAAGGACTGAGCCGCCGGTCGAGCCGGCGGGTGCCGCCTTCAGATGCTGCAGCAGATTGACCGAGCCGAGGTTGCAGACCGCGGTTTCGGTGTCGCTGGTATTGAGCGTGATCTCGGTGCACAGGTTCGAGGAATGGACCACGCCGGCGTGCTGCTGGGGCGAGCGCACGTTGCAGGCGTCCTTGAAGGTGATCCACGGATGCCCGGTCTCGAACAGCATCGTGAGCATCTTGCGCCAGAGGTCGGTGGCCTGCACCGTGCGGGTGGGCTTGATCTCGCCGCGCGCGGCCTTCTCTTCGTAGGCGACGTAGGCGGTTTCGAAGTCGGTGCCGAACTTGTCGTGCAGGTCGGGCACGTTGGAGGGCGAGAACAGCGTCCAGCTGCCCTTTTCCATCACGCGGCGCATGAACAGGTCGGGAATCCAGTTCGCCGTGTTCATGTCGTGCGTGCGGCGGCGGTCGTCGCCGGTGTTCTTGCGCAGCTCGAGGAACTCCTCGATGTCGAGGTGCCAGCTTTCCAGGTAGGTGCAGACCGCGCCCTTGCGCTTGCCGCCCTGGTTGACCGCCACCGCGGTGTCGTTCACCACCTTGAGGAAGGGCACCACGCCCTGCGACTCGCCGTTGGTGCCCTTGATGTGGCTGCCGAGTGCGCGCACGCGCGTCCAGTCGTTGCCCAGGCCGCCGGCGAACTTGGAGAGCAGGGCGTTTTCCTTGATCGACTCGTAGATGCCGTCGAGGTCGTCGGGCACGGTGGTCAGGTAGCAGCTCGAGAGCTGCGAACGCAGCGTGCCGCTGTTGAACAGCGTCGGCGTGCTCGACATGAAGTCGAAGGACGACAGCACTTCGTAGAACTCGATCGCGCGGGCTTCGCGGTCGATTTCGTTGAGGGCCAGCCCCATCGCCACGCGCATGAAGAAAGCCTGCGGCAGCTCGATGCGCGTCTTGCGCACGTGCAGGAAGTAGCGGTCGTACAGGGTCTGCAGGCCGAGGTAGTCGAACTGCAGGTCGCGCTGGGGCTTGAGCGCGGCACCTAGGCGGTTCAGGTCGTACTGCAGCAGCTTCTCGTCGAGCAGTTCGTTGTCAACGCCCTTCTTGACGAACTGCGGGAAGTAGTCGGCGTAGGCCTGCGCACGTTCGGCCGGCATCACCTCGCGGCCGATGATCTCCTTGAAGATCGTGTGCAGCAGCAGGCGCGCAGTGGCGAAGGTGTAGTCCGGGTCTTTCTCGATCAGCGTACGGGCCGCCAGGATCGAAGCCTTGTAGACCTCGTCGAGCGGCACGCCGTCGTAGAGGTTGCGCATCGTTTCGGCCACGATCGGGCCGGCCGTGATGCTGTCGCCGAGGCCTTCGCAGGCGGATTCGATCAAGCCCTTGAGTTCGTTGAGGTCGAGCGCGACGCGTTCGCCGCGGTCCAGCACGTGCAGCGTGGAAACTGCGATCTGCGCGTCCTGCTCGCCCGACTTCGAGCGCTCCTGCGAACGGCGCTCGCGGTACAGCACGTAGGCGCGCGCGATCTCGTGGTGGCCGCCGCGCATCAGGCCGAGTTCGACCTGGTCCTGCACGTCCTCGATGTGGAAGGTGCCGCCGCCCGGCCGCGAGCGCACCATCGCGCGCACCACGCCCTGGGTCAGGTTGTCGACCGTCTCGCGCACGCTGGCGGAAGCCGCGCCCTGCGTGCCGTGCACCGCGAGGAAGGCTTTCATCATCGCGATCGCGATCTTGTTCGGCTCGAAGGGCACGACCGCGCCGTTGCGGCGAATGATCTGGTAGTTGGCGAGGGCGTTGCCGGCGGGGGAGCCTGCAACATCATTTTTTTGCGGCCTCGAGGGTACGGCGCGAGGGGTGGCGGGGGTGTTCAGAGCTGTTTGCATTCGATCCTCGGTTGGCAATTCTTGTTGGGGCGGCGGTGCCGCATGCGGCCGGTTGCTCGGCGTCAAGCACGGGGCAAGGCACACTATATCTAGGGTCTGGCGGGTCTACAACCCACTAGATGTAGTGTTTTACCAGTGATTCAAGGAACAAGTTCACAGCGGCGCTCCCCTGGACAAGGAGCTATGCCGCGCCGTTGCTGACCCACCTTAGCGGCTCCCGCGGTCCATGGGCTCTGCGAGCGTTTTTGGGCCTGAAAGGCGCATGGTTGCTGCATGCTGCAACGTCGTTGCTGCGCTGCGCCAGCGGCGCATCGCCCGGCGTTTCGCGATTGAAAAATTTCAGCGCACTGCGACGCCGTCGGGGAACATCGCGCGGTCCCAGCCCAGTTGCTCCTGCAGCAGGCGCCAGTCGAAGCCGCTGCCCGGGTCCGCCTTGCGGCCCGGTGCGATGTGTTCGTGGCCTGCGATGAACTCGATCGGATGGCGCTGCGCGAGCGCCGGGCAAAGGCTCGCGAGGGTCTCGTATTGGGCGGGCTCGAAAGCTTCGCCCTCCAGGCCTTCGAGCTCGATGCCGATCGAGTCGTCATTGCAGTTCGCGCGGCCGCGCCACGATGAGGGGCCGGCATGCCAGGCGCGCTCGTCGCAGCTCACGAACTGCCACAGCTCGCCGCTGCGACGCACATAGAAGTGGGCCGAGACCTCGATGCCGCGGATGGTTGCGAAGTAGGGATGCGCGTTCCAGTCCAGCTGGTTCATGAAAAGCTGCTGGACCTCGTCACCGCCATAGCGGCCCGGCGGCAGGCTGATCGAATGCAGCACGATCAGATCGATCTGCGCGCCCTCGGGACGCGGCCCGAAATTCGGCGAGCGCAGTTGCCGGGCAAAGCGGTACCAGCCGGCCTGCCAGAGGCCGGCGTTTTCTTCAGTCGTCGGAACCGTTGCCATTCGCCTCGTCGCCGCTGGGCGTCGCGATGCCCAGGCGCGCGATCCGGTAGCGGATTTGCCTGAGGCTCAGGCCGAGCCGCGCCGCGGCCGCGGTCCGGTTGAAGCCGCTTTCCTGCAGGGCACGCACCAGGATCTCGCGCTCCTGCTGATCGAGATAGCTTTGCAGGTCGCTCGGCACCGCGGGTGCCGGCTTTGCTTCGGGAATCGCTGCTGCCGTGCTGGCTGCCGGTGGCTGCTCCGGCGCCGCGGACGACAGAGCCACGGGCAGCGCCATGCTGCTGCTGCCCGCGAAATCGAGATGGAGCACGTCGCCATCGCTCAGCGCCACGGCGCGATGCAGGAGGTTTTCGAGCTCGCGCACGTTGCCGTGCAGCGGGTGCTCCGCGAGGCGTTGCAGCACCTCGGGCGAAAGGACGGGCACCGGCATGCCGGCGTCGCGCGCGATGCGTGCGAGCAGGGCCGCGCAGAGCGCAGGCAGGTCCTCGCGGCGTTCGCGCAAGGCCGGCACCGCGATCTCGATCACGTTGAGGCGATAGAACAGGTCCTGGCGGAAGCGGCCGGCCTGCACCTCGGCCTGCAGATCCTTGTGGGTCGCGCTCACGATGCGTACGTCGACCGCGTCTTCCTGGGTCGAACCGATGGGGCGCACGCTGCGTTCCTGGATCGCGCGCAGCAACTTGGATTGCATCGGAAGCGGCAGGTCGCCGATCTCGTCGAGGAACAGCGTGCCGCCGCGCGCGGCCTGGAAGTAGCCGTCGCGGTCCTGCGAGGAGCCGGTGTAGGAGCCTTTTCTCGCGCCGAAGAACTCGGCCTCGAGCAGGTTCTCGGGAATCGCGCCGCAGTTGACGGCGACGAAGGCACCGTCGCTGCGCTGGCTGCAGGCATGCACCGCGCGCGCCACCAGTTCCTTGCCGGTGCCGGACTCGCCGCGCACCAGCACCGGTGCCATGCCGCGCGCCACCTTGGCGATGCGCGACTTGACCAGGCGCATTGGCTCGGAGGCGCCGACCAGCCGTTCGAGCGCGGCCAGGCCGGCATTGCTGGTGGTGGCCGCGATCTTGCTGCCGCTGTCGTCGGCCTGGCGCACGGGCCGCGTGGGCGCGGCCTGGGCCTGCACGGCAGAGGCCACGACGGCGCGGAACTGCTTGAGGTCCACCGGCTTGGTGAGGTAGTCGAAGGCACCGGCCTTGAGGGCCTCGACCGCGTTCTCGGCCGAGCCGTAGGCCGTCATCACGACGCAGCGCTCGCTGCGCTGGTCCTGCTGGATGCGCTGCAGGATCTCCATGCCGAGCCCGTCGGGCAGGCGCATGTCGGTGATCACGGCATCGAAGCGGCCCGCGTCCAGGTGCTCGCGGGCTTCCGACACGCTGCCGGCCGCCTCGACCCGGTAGCCCTCGCGCAGCAGCGTGAGCTCGTAGAGCGTGCGCAGGTCGGGCTCGTCGTCGACGACCAGGATCTGGGCGGGAGGCCGGGGTGCTGAGGAGGTGGGGGTGCTCACGGCGCTATTGTGTCAGCCGGGTCTCGCCCGCAGCGAACGAGACGAAGAATTCGTTGCCCTCCGGCCCCGCTTCGGAAAGGGCGCGGCGCTCGTAGCCGATCGTCGCGCCGTGCCGCTCGCACAGCTCCCGGCAGAGAAACAGGCCGAGGCCGCTGGAGCGGCTTTCGGAAGAGAAGAAGGGCTCGAACAGGTGGCGCTGCACCGCAGGTTCGAGCGGCGCGCCGTCGCTCCATACCTGCAGGCTGGCGCGGCCGGCCACGTTCCGGCGCGTCGTCACCTGGATCGAGCCTTCGCGGTTTCCCGCATAGCGCGCGGCATTGTCCAGCAGGTTCACGAGGATGCGCCGCAGGTGTTCGATGTCGAAGCGCACCACGCTGCCGGCCGCCTCGAGCACCAGCAGCACGCCCTGGCGCTGCGAGTGTTGCACCCATTCCTCGGCGAGCGTACGCACGGTCGAATCGAGCGCCAGCTGCTCGCCCAGCGGCAGCACCCGCTGCTGGCGGGCCCGTGCGACATCGAGGACCTCGTCCACGATGCGCGAGAGGCGCTGCGCGTTCTGCTGCACCATCGTCGTCAGCTGGCGGTGCGCCGGGTCGACCAGGTCCTCGCCGAGCAGCGCGCTGGCCTGGGTGATGGCGGCCAGCGGATTGCGGATCTCGTGCGCGACGGCCGCCGACATGCGGCCCATGGCTGCCAGCTTCTCGGTGCGGATGCGCGCTTCGAGTTCGCGCAGGTCCTGCAGGAACATCACGCACAGGCTCTCGGTGCGACGGTCGGTGCCCGGCGTGAGCCGCGTGCGCACCCGCACTTCGCGCGGTGCGCCCTGCGCCTGCGCGACCGGAATTTCCTTCGATTGCGGCGTGCGCCGCGCGAAGGTCTGGCGCGCGATCGCGGCCAGCGCGGCCCAGGCCGGATAGGTGCTCAGCGCGAAGGGCAGCGCGAGTCCGGCCAGTCCCTGTCCGAGAATCGCGTCGGCCGCGGGGTTGGCGGCATGCACCTGCCCTCGCTCGTCGACGACGAGCACGCCTTCGCTGAGCGTCTCGATCACCAGGTCGTTCACCAGCGCGTGCATCTGCGCCGTGCTTCGATTGCGCTGCGCCAGCGCTTCTTCGCGCGTGAGCCGGCGCGCCAGCTCGTGCGCGAGCAGGGCCACCACGAACAGGCCGGTCCCGGTCAGTGCCGCCTGCACGAAACGCGGCGATGCGTCGCCCGGCTGCTGCAGCCAATACCAGCCCGCGTGCACCAGCAGCAGCAGCGTGACCATGGCCGTGGTGCCCAGGCCCACCATGCCCGTGCCCAGCACCGCGCCCATCAGCACCGGCAAGGCAAAGAGCGGCGTGTAGTTGATGCTGCCGATCTGCAGCAGTTGCAGCGCGGTGAAGGTGACCAAGTCCACGCCGATGGTCGAAAGCCAGGCGGCGCCGAAGCCGCGCACCGGCGGCTGGAAGAGCGCATAGCGTGCCGCCAGCAAGGCTGCGGCGAGGTAGCCGAGCGACAGCGCGATCGCCACCGGCTGCAGCGGCTGCCCGAGCGCGAAGGTCACCCCCTGCAGCAGCAGCAGCACGACGGCGACGAAGCAGCGTGCGGTCATGAAGCCGCGCCAAAGGCGCAGCAGCGCCGAGCTTTCGCGGCCGAACTGATCGAGGGGGCTCCAGTCCGTCGCCGGCTCGCCACGCGACCAGAGGAAGGTGCTCATGGCCTCAGTGCACGGCCGCCTGGCGGTGCGCAGCGCTGCAATACACCGCACCATCGGGTCCGCTGATGGCATCCGCCGCCGGCAGGTGCAGCCCGCAATGGGCGCAGCGCACCATGGCCTGCGGCGCCCCGACGGCCGGCGTGGCGCGCGGCGGCGGCGGGCGCGAACGCATCTCGTCGCGCCGATTCTTGCGCCAGAGCCAGATCGCCACGAAGACCACGGCAAGGACGAGCAGGTATTTCATGGTGTCGTGCGCGCCAGCACCACTTCGAGCACGAAGCGCGATCCGACGTAGGCCAGCAGCAGCAGGGCGGAGCCGGCGTAGAGCACGCGCCGGGCCGTGCGGCCGCGCCAGCCGAAGCGCGCGCGCCCGATCAGCAGCACCGCGAAACTGAGCCAGGCCAGCACCGAGAACACGGTCTTGTGGTCCCATTTCCAGGCGCGCGCGCTGGCGCCGTACAGCGTCTCGCTGAACAGCAGGCCGGCAAGCAGCGTGGCCGACAGCAGCACGAAGCCGGCGGTGACGAAGCGGAAGGTGAGGCGCTCCATGGTCAAGAGCGGCACGCCGCCCTGCGGCTCGGCCGCGAGCCGGATCTGCTTCTCGGCGCGGGTCATGAGCCAGGCATGCACCACCGCCGCGGCGAACAGGCCGTACGAGGCGATGCCGAGCGCCAGGTGCAGCGGCAACCAGGGCGAGGCCGACACATGCAGCGGCGTGCCGGGGAACAGCACGGCGAGCAGCACGGCGGCCGCGCCCAGCGCCGCGAGCACGCGCCGCACCTTGAGTTGGGGGTACATGCGGCTTTCGATCGCGTAGACCGTCAGCACCAGCCAGGCCGTGACCGACAGCGCCGGCGCGAAGCCGAAGCGCGGATCGCCGCCGACCAGCCCGACGCCCAATGCGCAGGCGTGCAGCAGCCAGGCCAGCCCGAGCAGCCATTGCATGGAAGGGCGGCCCAGCCAGGAGGAGGCGGCGGCGGTCGTGCCATAGGCGGCGGCAGTGGCGATGCCCAGCGCCACGCCGAGTGGGGAGGGGATCGCTAAAATCATCGGCTGGAGTTTAGCGTCTCGCCTTTGCGAGACGCCTCTCGCTCCCGTCTATATACCGGTCCCGCCGAGCGGGAAGCACCATGGCCACCGCCCTTACCGAAAAATTCTCCCGCCTCGTCAAGCAGGTCAGCGGCCAGGCCCGCATCACCGAAAGCAATGTGCAGGACATGCTGCGCGAGGTGCGCATGGCCCTGCTCGAAGCCGACGTCGCCTTGCCCGTGGTGCGCGATTTCGTCGCGCGCGTGAAGGACAAGGCGCTCGGCCAGGAAGTGCTCGGCTCGCTGAAACCCGGCCAGGCGCTCATCGGCATCGTCAACCGCGAACTGGCGGCGACCATGGGCGAAGGCGTGGCCGACATCAACCTGGTGGCCCAGCCGCCGGCCGTGATCCTGATGGCCGGCCTGCAGGGCGCCGGCAAGACGACGACAACCGCCAAGCTGGCCAAGCACCTGATCGAGAAGCGCAAGAAGAAGGTGCTGACCGTGTCGGGCGACGTCTATCGTCCGGCGGCCATCGAGCAGCTCAAGACGGTCACGAAGCAGGCCGGGGCCGAATGGTTCCCGAGCACGCCCGACCAGAAGCCGCTCGACATCGCGCGCGCCGCGCTCGACCATGCAAAGCGCCACTTCTTCGACGTGCTGCTGGTCGATACGGCCGGCCGTCTCGCGATCGACGAGGTGCTGATGACCGAGATCCAGCAGCTGCACACGGCGCTGAACCCGGTCGAAACCCTGTTCGTGGTCGATGCGATGCAGGGCCAGGACGCGATCAATACCGCCAAGGCCTTCAAGGAAGCGCTGCCGCTGACCGGCATCATCCTGACCAAGACCGACGGCGACTCGCGCGGCGGCGCGGCGCTGTCGGTGCGCCAGGTGACGGGCGTGCCGATCAAGTTCGCCGGCGTGAGCGAAAAGATCGACGGGCTGGAGGTGTTCGACGCCGAGCGCCATGCCGGGCGCATTCTCGGCATGGGCGATATCGTCGCGCTGGTCGAACAGGTCACGGCCGGCGTCGACGTCGCTGCGGCACAGAAGCTGGCAGCCAAGGTCAAGAGCGGCGCCGGCTTCGACCTCAACGACTTCCTCGGCCAGCTGCAGCAGATGAAGCAGATGGGCGGCCTCTCCAGCATCATGGACAAGCTGCCCGCGCAGATGGCCGCCAAGGCCACCGAGGCCGACATGACCCGCGCCGAGCGCGACATTCGCCGCAAGGAAGGCATCATCAACAGCATGACGCCGCTGGAGCGCCGCAAGCCCGAACTGCTCAAGGCCACGCGCAAGCGCCGCATCGCAGCCGGCGCCGGCGTGCAGGTTCAGGAAGTGAACCGGCTGCTCAACGAGTTCGAGCAGATGCAGGGGATGATGAAGAAGATGAAGGGCGGCGGCCTCATGAAGATGATGAAGCGCATGGGTGGCATGAAGGGGATGCCCGGGATGGGCGGGGGCGGCGGCATGCCGCGCTTCTGACGACCCCAAAGAAAAAGCCCGCTGTTCGCGGGCTTTTTCGTGGGCGAGCCTGGGGATGCGTCAAAGCCTCGCGAGACGCACCGCGTGCATCCATGCGCGGCGCAGCACGGCCGGCGAGCGCGACTCTTCGGGAATCACCAGGAAGCCGCGGTCGCGCAGCGAATTGCCCAGCGCGATCTGGCTGGTCAGCACGGTGAGCGGAATCGCGAGCAGCAGCGGCAGGCCGACCGGCATCAGCCAGGCCAGCGCACCGGCGTCGATCAGCGCGATGCCGACCGCCAGCGCCGCGATCACCAGGGTCATCGGTGCCAACTGGGTGGCGGCGATGCGCCACGGCACGGCGGCCGCTTCGCGCGGAGGCGACTTCCAGTCCAGCTTGAGACCGGTGAGCGCCACGATCACGAACAGCGAGTGGGCCAGCATGCGGACCGGTGCCTGCACGATGGCCAGCGCGCTTTCGAGCGCGGCGCTCTTGAGCAGGCCGCCGACGCCGCCGTACTGGCGCTGCTCGCCGCGCATCAGCACGGCCGCGATGCCCAGGATGCGGGGCAGGAACAACAGGCACAGCGTCCACAGCCAGAGGCCGGCCAGTTCCATCGGCATCACCAGCCAGTGCGCGACCACGCTGGAGCCGGTGAGCCACAGGGCCGTGCCCAGCGTCAGGAAGGCGAGCCACAGCGGCGCCGAGACGTAGGCCATGGTGCCGGTGACGAACATCGCGCGGTGCACGGAATGCAGGCCCGGCTCGGCCATCAGGCGCGCGTTCTGCAGGTTGCCCTGGCACCAGCGGCGGTCGCGCTGGAGTTCGGCCAGGAGATCCGGCGGCTGCTGCTCATAGCTGCCCACCAGGTCGGCCACCAGCCACACGTGGTAGCCGGCGCGGCGCATCAGCGCGGCCTCGACGAAGTCGTGCGACATGATGCCGCCCGACATGCCGCCGGTGCCCTTGATCGGCGCCAGCGCGCAATGTTCCATGAATGGCGCCACGCGGATGATCGCGTTGTGGCCCCAGTAGTGCGATTCGCCGAGCTGCCAGAACTGCATGCCGAGCGTGAACAGGCGGCCCGTCATGCGCGATGCGAACTGCTGGGCGCGGGCATGCAGCGTGACGTGGCCGATGGCCTGCGTCGCGGTCTGGATGATGCCGGCCGTGGGGTTGGCTTCCATCAGCTTGACCATCGCGGTCAGGCAGTCGCCGCTCATCACGCTGTCGGCGTCGAGCACCACCATGTAGCGGTAGTCCTTGCCCCAGCGGCGGCAGAAGTCCGCCACGTTGCCGGCCTTGCGATGGGTGCGGCGCTTGCGCAGGCGGTAGTACACCTCGATCTGCGGCTGGTTCGGGCTCTCGGCCAGCGCGGCGCGCAGCTCTTCCCAGGCGGCGCGCTCGGCGGCGGCGACTTCGGGCGTGTAGCTGTCGGATAGCACGAACACGTCGAATTGCTGCGCATGGCCGGTCGCGGCCACCGATTCGCAGGTCGCGCGCAGGCCGGCGAACACCGTGGCCACGTCCTCGTTGCAGATCGGCATGATGATCGCCGTGCGCGCTTCCGGATTCATCGGGTGGTCGGCCACCTGTTTGGCCGACAGCGCATGCTTGTCACCGCGCACCGAGACGTAGAAGCCCATCAGCGCGGTCACGAAGCCGGTCACGACCCAGCCGGAGAGCAGGCCGTAGAGGGCGATCTGGCTGTATTCGAGCCAGAGGTTGTCGTAGTCGGGCTGCACGCGGGCGAACAGCGTCGAGGCAATCAGCGTGCTGAACACGGTGAGGGCCATGAACGCCAGGCGCCGCTGCGTGGCGGCACGCTGCCAGGGCTGCTTGGCCGCCGCCGCCGGCGCCGCATTGCGGGCCGCCTTGGCTGCGCCGCCGCCGGCGCCGAGCTTGACCAAGAGGGCCGTGCCGATGCTGTTCCAGAAGCCGCGCCAGGGGCGGGGCGCCATCGAACCGCGGTTGATCGGGGGTGCCGTCACCGAATTGGGGTGGCGCTCTTCGCGGATCGGGCTGCGGTGCGAAAAATCCGCGGCCGTCAGCACCTTCAGTTGGGAGAAGTCGTTGGGCTTCATATGCGACTCACCACCGTTGCTTCTGGACGGACGGCGTGTCGCCGATTGCCGGAAAGCGCTTGAACACGCAATCCGGTGCAGCGCCGCCGGCGTTGGCCAGTGCGCCCGCCGAATGTCCCACGGCACGGGGCCGCGAGAGGGAAAACTGCTTTTGACGCAGGCCGTCGCGCTGCGGACGCAGTGCGAAAGATGGGCTGTTGAGTGCTGTCATGCCTTTACAGGGGCAAACCCTGTGCCAGCATGGAAAAACGCTTTCAGATCAAGCGCTTAGATCGCTTCGGTGGCCTTTCGACTGACTGCGAAGCCCGTCAGGGCTCCAAAACCCCCGAATTTGTCGCCGAATCCCGACAAGCCCTCGAGCCGTCCTGGGGATGTTCAATCGAATCAACGACTTAGCTGCGTCGCTCGTCGGCGACAGGATCGCCGCCGGGCGACGCCGCGTCGGCCTTGAAGTGGCCGGGCGTGAGTTCGTGCTTCTGCAGCAGCCGGTAGAACTCGGTGCGGTTGCGGTCCGCCAGGCGCGCCGCGTCGGCCACGTTGCCGTCGGTCAGCTTGAGCAGGCCGACCAGGTAATCGCGCTCGAAGCGCTGCTTGGCCTCGGCGTAGGTCTGGACCTCGACGCTGGGCACGCGAAGTGCGCGCTGCACCAGCGCCAGCGGGATCAGCGGCGAGCTCGAAAGCGCGCAGACCTGCTCGACCACGTTGAACAGCTGCCGCACGTTGCCCGGCCAGGAGGCGGTGGTCAGCGCCTTCAGCGCCTCGGGCGCGAAGCCGGAGAGGCGCTTGCCGTACTTGGTCGAGAGCCGCTGGAGGAAATGGTTGGCCAGAAGCGGAATGTCTTCGCGCCGCGCCGCGAGCGTCGGCAGGTTCAGCGTGACCACGTTGAGCCGGTAATAGAGATCTTCCCGGAACTGCCCGGCTTCCATGGCTGCATCGAGATCGCGGTGGGTGGCGGAGATGATCCGCACGTCGACCGTGATCGACTGGGTCGCGCCCACCGGCCGCACCGCGCGCTCCTGCAGCACCCGCAGCAGCTTGACTTGCAGGGCCGGCGGCATGTCGCCGATCTCGTCGAGCAGCAGCGTGCCGCCGTCGGCCTGCTGGAACAGGCCCTTGTGGTTGGCGACCGCATCGGTGAAGGCGCCCTTCATGTGGCCGAAGAGCTCCGACTCCAGCAGCGCCTCGGGGATGGCCCCGCAATTGACCGCCACGAAGGGCTTGTCGGCACGCGCGCTGGCGCGGTGGATGGCACGCGCCAGCAGTTCCTTGCCGGCGCCGCTGTCGCCGCGCAGCAGCACGCTGGCGTCCGACCTGGCCACCATGCGCGCCTCGGCCAGGAGCTCGGACATGCGGTTGCTCCGGCTCACGATCTCCGAGCGCCAGCTCTCGTCGCCGCCCTTGCCGCCGCCGGTTGCCGGCGCGCCGAGCGCCAGCGCCTGGGCGATCTTGTCGAGCAGCTCGCGCGCGTCGTAGGGCTTGGTCAGGTAGGTGAAGACGCCGCGCGCCGTGGCTTCGACCGCGTCGGGAATGGTGCCGTGCGCGGTCAGCAGGATCACCGGCAGCGTCGGATGGCGCTTGCGGATCTCGTCGAACAGCGCCAGGCCGTCGCGGCCCGGCAGCCGCACGTCGCTCAGGACCATCTGCGGATGCTCGATCTCGAGCTGCGTCAGCGCCGATTCCGCCGAGGTCACGGCCGTGACCTGGTAGCCGGCCCCGGTGAGCCGCATCGACAGCAGGCGCAGCATGTCGGCGTCGTCGTCGACGACGAGGAGGCGGGCGCCGCTGCTGCTGTTGCTCATGGTGCCGGCTTCGTGCCGCCAGGCGGGGGGGCCGGCGGCGGCGCTGGAGGGCTGTTGGGCCGCGCGAAGCTGCGCTCGATCGCGCGCAGCGCCTCGATGCGGTCGTTCAACTGTTCGATGCGCCGCTGGCTGTCGCGCAACTGCTGGGCCTGCCGTTCGCGGTCGTCCTCGACGCGGCGCTGTTCCTGGTAGCGGGCAGCGAGCGCGCGCGCCAGCGGCTGCAAGGGCTGGGCATCGGCCGAAGGGTTGGTGGCCACGCGCTGCATCAGACCGATGGCGCGTACGAGGTCGGCCGGAACGCGGGTCTGCGCCAGAACCAGCGCGACCTGCATCTGCGACAGGGGTGCGTCGCCGGGCTCGCCGAGGCGCGCGAGTTCGGCCGCGAGTTCGTTGCCGCCGAGCGGTCGCACCCTGTCTGCGTAGGCGAGCAGGGCCGCCACCGGGCCTTGCGTGAGCTGGGTGAACACCAGGGCTGGCTGCGTGGCCGGAGCCATCGGCTCGGCTTCGACGGGCATGACGGGCGGCGGCGGCGCCGGCACCACGGCGACGGCTTCGGGCGGCGGCTTGGGAGGTGCGCTGCACGCGGCGAGCAGCATCGGCACGACGATCGTCATGACGAAAGCGGATCTGCGGACGATCTGAGAGAAAAGCATGGGTCGGAAGTAGCGCGTGAGCGGCGGAGTTCAGGCGGAGCGCGGCAGTTCGATGCGGAAGCGTGCGCCGGGCCCCTCCGGCAGCAGCGTGATGCGGCCGCCATGAGCCGCAATGTACTCCTGCACGATCGACAGCCCGATGCCGGTGCCCTTGACCGAATGCTGGGGTTGCCGCTCGCCGCGGAAGAAAGGTTCGAAGATGCGGTCGCGATCGCCCTCGGCGATGCCTGGGCCGGCATCCTCGATGTCGATGCGCGCGGTGTCGGCCGTGCTCGAGACGGCGATCGCGATGGTGCCGCCGCGGGTCGAAAAACGGATCGCGTTCGACAGCAGGTTGGCCAGCGCGGTGCCCAGCTTCACCGGGTCCACCACCACCGCGATCGGCTCGCCCTCGGCGCGCACCGTGAGGCCGTTGGCTTGCCACTGCAGGCGCTGGGCCTCGATCTGTTCCTCGATCAGCGGCAGCAGCGGCGTGCGCTGGCGGCGCAGCTCGCGCGCCTCGAAGGCCGCCGCATTGAAGCGCAGCAAGGCCTCGATCTGTCCCTGCAGCGCGATGGTGTTCTGCTGCAGGATCTGCGCGACCTCGCGCTGTGCCGGGTTGAGGGCGCCGGTCACGCCGTCTTCCAGCAGCGAGACGCCTTCGCGCAGCGCAGCCAGCGGGGTCTTGAGCTCATGCGACACGTGACGCAGGAAGCGTGCCTTGTCGGCGTCCAGCTCGGTGAGCCGCAGCCGCAGCCATTCGAGCTGCTGCGATACGCGGCGCACGTCGGCCGGGCCGCGGATGTCGATCGGCTCGTCGAGCCGATTCTCCCCCAGCCCGACGATGGCGCGCTCCAGCCGCTTGAAGGGCCGCGCCAGCCAGATGCCGAAGGCGAGCGCAAGCGACACCGCCAGCGCGCTGGCGGCCAGCACCTCGCGCATCAGGCGCCGGCGCGCGTTCTCGATGCGTTGAGCGAGCGCGTTGTTCTGCGTCTCGATCAGGAACTGGACCTGCTGCGCGATGTTGGTGTTCAGCGCATCGAGGTCGCGGAACTGCATTGCCATCGAACTCTCGCGCGCGAGCGCGGTTTCGGGCGCGCCGCTCATCAGCCCGTCGATCACGCCCATCTGCGCCCGCCACTGGTCGGGGCCGGACGACGGCAGCCCGTTGCCGCCGAGGCGATCGAGCACGTGGCGGGCGTCGCGCGCGGCCTCGTCGAAGCGGCGGCGCAGCACCGCATCGTTGAGCACCAGCGACTGGCGCCCCGCGCGTTCCATGGCGGCGCTGCGCTCGGCCAGCGATTGCGCCGCACCCGACAGCGTGAGGGCGCGCGCCGCCGCGTCGCGGCTTTGCGTCATCAGCGCGTCGTACTGGAACACCGAACGCAGCGCGACGCCCACGAGGAGCGCCGTGATCAGCAGGAACGCGAACAGCAGCAGCTGCCGGAACGAGCCGCGCGCCGACGTCAGTTTCGCCATCAGGCCGCCGGCACCGCGGCTTCGCGGGCCGATGCCTGGGACGATTCGGCGGTCTGGACCTCGCCGCGCAGCGTGTAGGCCAGCGAGCGCGTGATGCGCACGTCGACCATGCGGCCGACCAGCCGCGCATCGCCTTCGAAATTGACCACGCGGTTGCACTCGGTGCGGCCCATGAGCTCGTGGGCGTCCTTGCGCGAGGGCCCTTCGACCAGCACGCGCTGCACGGTGCCGACGCGGCTTTCGCCGAAGCGCTTGACGTTGCCGTCGATCGCGGCCTGCAGGCGCTGCAGCCGCGCGAGCTTGACCGCATGCGGCGTGTCGTCCGGCAGAGCGGCCGCCGGGGTGCCCGGGCGCGGGCTGAAGATGAAGCTGAAGCTGTTGTCGAACTCGAGGTCGTCGATCAGCTTCATCATCTTGTCGAAGTCGGCATCGGTCTCGCCCGGAAAGCCGACGATGAAATCGCTGCTGAGCGAAAGGCCGGGGCGGATGGCGCGCAGCTTGCGCACCGTGCTCTTGTATTCCATCGCCGTATAGCCGCGCTTCATCGCCATCAGGATGCGGTCGCTGCCGTGCTGCACCGGCAGGTGCAGGTGGCCGACGAGCTGCGGCACGCGGGCATAGGCCTCGATCAGCCGCGGCGTGAACTCGTTCGGGTGGCTGGTGGTGTAGCGGATGCGCTCGATGCCGGGAATCTCGGCGATGTACTCGATCAAGAGCGCGAAGTCGGCGACCTCCGCCGTGTCGCCCATCCGGCCGCGGTAGGCATTGACGTTCTGGCCCAGGAGCGTGACCTCGCGCACGCCCTGGTCGGCCAGGCCCGCGATCTCGACCAGCACATCGTCGAGCGGGCGGTTCACTTCCTCGCCGCGCGTGTAGGGCACCACGCAGTAGCTGCAGTACTTGGAGCAGCCTTCCATGATCGAGACGAAGGCGGTCACGCCCTCGACACGCGCCGGCGGCAGGTGGTCGAACTTCTCGATCTCGGGGAAGCTGATGTCGACCTGCGGCCGGCCCTCGCGCTCGCGCTGGTTCAGCATCTCGGGCAGGCGGTGCAGCGTCTGCGGGCCGAAGACCACGTCGACGTAGGGCGCGCGCGCGATGATGGCCGCGCCTTCCTGGCTCGCCACGCAGCCGCCGACGCCGATCTTCACGCCGCGGGCTTTGAGGTGCTTGACGCGGCCCAGGTCGGAGAACACCTTCTCCTGCGCCTTCTCGCGCACCGAGCAGGTGTTGAAGAGGATCAGGTCGGCCTCCTCCACGTTGGTGGTCGGCTCGTAGCCCTGGGCGGCGTGCAGCACGTCGGCCATCTTGTCCGAGTCGTACTCGTTCATCTGGCAGCCGAAGGTCTTGATGAAAACTTTGGGGGTCATGGGTGCTCCCGGTGAGGTCCGGTTGGCTGGGCTCTGTCGTCATGGCGCGCCTGGCCGGCGGCGATGCGGCCGGGCCCTGGCGTCGAAGGCGGCCGCCTTACTGCCCGTAGCGGGGCAGCTGGTCGAACGGCGTCTTGCCGTCGTCGCGCGGGCCGGTGCCGGCCACGAAGGGCCAGAAGTTCAGGAGCGGCTTTTCCGCCGTTTCGCGCTTGGCCTGCGCCTCCTCGGGCGTGAGGATCCAGACCTCGCGCACCAGGCCGGCGGCGTCGCGCGTGTAGTTGACCAGCAGGTTCTGCCCGGTGATGGAGGCCGGCATCACCAGCATGTGCTGGGCGCTGCGGATGCGCGCGCCCGGCGAGAGCCGTTCGGGCTGGCCGTCGAGCTGGATCTCGGGCGCATTCATCACCATGAACCGGCCGCGCAGCGTGCCGACGGGAAAGTTGCGGCCGCCTGCGGCGGCTTCGTTCTGGGTTTGCGGCACGGGCGCATCTTGGGCCCAGGCGGCCGCCGATAGGGCGCCGAGCGCTACTAAAATGAGAGCATTCCAGGGGGTGATGCAGCGGTTCATGGTGTCCATCCAGAGGCTGTGGGAGCGGGGATTCTAGCGGCCCGCTCCCTGCCGGCCCACGCCGGAGCCGCGCCTTGGCGTACGGTCCTTCATGGTCGCTTTACTTATCTTTACGGGGGTGATGGACTCTTGCAGTACGCCGCTGCTCCAATGGTCGCTGTCAGGTAAAAGTGCACCCACTGCGCCTGCGATCCGCCCACGATCCAACGTATACGCCCCATGAAGAAGAACCTCGTCCTCACCTTTGCGGGTGTGTTGATCGTCGCCGCCGCAGCCGGCACCTGGTGGTGGTCCGGCGCCAAGACGCGCAGCGCCTCGGAAGCCGGCGCGCCGACCGCGGCCAAGGGTGCGGCGCCCAACGGTGGCGCGGTGGCGCTGGTCACGCTGGCAGCGGCGCAGCGGCAGGACGTGCCGGTCACGGTGCAGGTCAATGGCAGCGTGGTCTCTCTCAACAGCGTGGACCTGCGCCCGCAGGTGACCAACACGGTGCGCGAGGTGCATGTGAAGGAAGGGCAGTTCGTGAAGGAGGGCCAATTGCTCTTCACGCTCGACGACCGTCCCGACCAGGCCAACCTCGCCAAGGCGCGCGCGCAGCAGCAGAGGGACGAGGCCACGCTGGCCGATCTCGAACGCCAGTACAAGCGCAGCCAGGAACTGGTGGCGCAAAACTTCATCGCCAAGGCCGCGGCCGACGCGACGCTGTCGCAGCTCGAGGCGCAGCGCGCCGCGGTGGCGGCCGACCGCGCGGCGGTGCAATCGGCGCAGGTGGCGCTGGGCTATGCGACGCTGCGCGCGCCGATCGCCGGGCGCATCGGCGCCGTCAACATCTATCCAGGCACGCTGGTGCAGCCCAGCCTGTCGCTGGTCACGATCACGCAGCTCGACCCGATCGCGGTGAGCTTCCCGGTGCCCGAAGGAAAGCTGCAGGACCTGCTGGCCGCGGCCCGTTCGCACACGCCGGTCGAGGCGCTCGTCGCCGGGCGCAAGGCGCCGATGAAGGGCGCGCTGAATTTCGTCGACAACACGGTCGACCCGCTGATCGGCACGGTGCGCGCCAAGGCGGTGTTCGACAACGCCGATCAGGGCCTCTGGCCCGGCCAGTTCGTCGAGACCCGCGTCACGGTGCGCACCATCGAGGGCGCCACGGTGGTGCCGGCGGCCGCGATCATGATGCTGGCCGAAGGCAGCTCGGTCTACGTGATCGATGCCAACAAGACGGCCGCACGCCGCAAGGTCGAGACGCTCCACAGCTTCGGCACGCAGGTCGCGGTGCGCGGCGTCGAGCCGGGCGAGCAGGTGGTCATCGAAGGCAAGCAGAACGTGCGTCCCGGCGGCAAGGTGCGCCTCGACGCATCGGTCTCGCCGCAGCGGCCCGGCGCGACGCCCGAGGCCACACCCGGCAGCGCGGCCTCGGTCACGCCCGGCAACGCCAGCCTGGTCGCGGAGCGGGAGCGCACATGAACATCTCCGAGCTGTGCATCCGTCGTCCCGCGATGACGGTGCTGCTCTCTGCCGCGGCGGTGGTGGCCGGCATCTTTGCCTATTTCCAGATTCCGGTCGCGGCGCTGCCGAGCTACAACACGCCGGTCATCAACGTCAATGCGCAGCTGCCGGGCGCCAGTCCGGACACCATGGCTTCCTCGGTCGCGCTGCCGCTCGAGAAGCAGTTCTCCACCATCCCGGGGCTGCAGACCATCAGCTCGGTCAACACCCAGGGCGTGACCTCGATTACGCTCGAGTTCGTGAGCAGCCGCGACATCGACGCGGCCGCGGTCGACGTCCAGGCGGCGCTGCTGCGAGCGCAGCGGCAACTGCCGATCGAGCTGACCCAGCTGCCGTCCTATCGCAAGGTCAACCCGGCCGACGCGCCGGTGCTGTTCATCGCGATGGTGTCGGAGTCGATGAGCCCGGCCGAGCTCAACGACTATGCCGAGAACCTGATCTCGCCGACCCTGTCGACCATCGACGGCGTGGCCCAGGTCGTGGTCTACGGGCGCAAGGCCTTCGCGGTGCGCGTCAAGGCCGACGCCGACCTGCTCAACGCGCGCAACATCACGCTCGACGAGCTGGCCGACGCGGTGCGCTCGGCCAATGCCAATACCCCGGTCGGCGTGCTCGACGGCCCGCGCCAGACGCTCACGATCCAGGCCAACGAGCAACTGATGAAGGCCGCCGACTTCGCCAAGCTGATCGTCGGCCAGCGCAATGGGGCACCGGTGCGTCTGGACGAGGTCGCAACCGTCGAGGACAGCTTCGAGTCGGTCAAGACCGGGAGCAGCTTCAACGGCCAGAGCTCGATCTCGCTGGCGGTGCAGCGGCAGCCCAACGCCAACACGGTGCAGGTGGTGGACGCAGTGCGCGCGCTGATGCCGCGCTTCAAGGAAGAGCTGCCGCAGTCGGTCGAGATCAACATGGTCAACGACCGCTCGATCTCGATCCGCGCGGCCGTGCACGACGTGCAGCTGACGCTGCTCGGCACCGTGCTGCTGGTGGTGCTGGTGATCTTCCTGTTCCTGCACCGCGTGGTGGCCACGCTGATTCCGGCGGCCACGATCCCGATCTCGCTGATCGGCGCGGTGGCGCTGCTCGCCGCCTTCGGCTACAGCCTGGACAACGTGTCGCTGCTGGGCATCACGCTGGCGGTCGGGCTGGTGGTGGACGACGCGATCGTGGTGCTCGAGAACATCATGCGCTACGTCGAGAAGGGCATGGAGCCGATGGCCGCCGCGCTGCGCGGCGCGCGCGAGGTGGGCTTCACCATCGTCTCGATCTCGATCTCGCTGGTGGCGGTGTTCATCCCGGTCTTCTTCATGCCGGGCGTGATCGGCCTGCTGTTCCACGAGTTCGCGGTGGTGGTGGGCTTGGCGGTGATGGTCTCTGCGGTGGTCTCGCTGACGCTGGTGCCGATGCTCGCGAGCCGGCTGCTCCGGCATACGCCGCGTGCCCACGGCGCCCTGGATCATGAGGAAGGCCACCCGGAGCCGGGCACTGCAATCGGGCGCGGCTTCGAGCGGGGCTACCGCTGGGTCCACGGCAGCTACCTGCGCTCGCTCGACTGGACGCTGCATCACCGCAAGCTCATGCTGGTCGTCGCCGCATCGACCTTCGCGCTGACGGCGTGGCTGTTCATCGTAATCCCGAAGGGCTTCTTCCCGGAGGAAGACATCGGGCAGATCTTCATCACGACCGAAGCCGCCGAGGACATCTCGTTCCCGGCGATGAAGGTCTTGCAGGATCGCGTGGCCGAGGCCGTGCAGGCCGATCCGAACGTGGCCTATGTCAACTCCTTCATCGGCGTCGGCGGTTCGAGCTCCACACAGAATGCCGGCCGATTGTTCGTAGTGCTCAAGCCGCGCAAGGAACGCGTCGCCATGGCGCAGGTGATGGAGTCCCTGCGCACGCGCTTTCGCGAGATCGCGGGCATCACCGCCTACATGCAGCCGCTGCAGAACCTGCGCCTGGGCGGCCGGCAGAGCAAGGCGCGCTTCCAGTACACGCTGCAAAGCGTGAGCGCCGGCACCATGAACGTCTGGGCCGACCGGCTGATGGAGCGCATGCGCGCCGACCCGGCCTTCCGCGACGTGACCAGCGATTCGCAGAACCGCGGCCTGCAGGCCACCCTCGACATCGACCGCAACAAGGCCGGCGTGCTCGGCGTCGAGGTCGGCGACCTGCGCACCGCGCTCTACAACGCGTATGGCGACCGGCAGATCGGCAGCATCTACGGCCCCAGCAACACCTACCAGGTGATCCTCTCGGCGGCCGACGACGACCGCCAGTTCGAGGAGGACATGACGCGCCTGTCGGTGCGCAACAAGGCCGGGCAGCTGGTGCCGCTGTCGGCCTTCTCGACCGTCAAGCGCACGGTCGGCCCGACCTCGGTCAACCACCAGGGGCAGCTGCAGGCGGTGACGGTGTCTTTCAACCTCGCGCCCGACGTGCCGCTGGGCGACGCGACCGCCAAGGTCGACCGGTTCAAGGCCGAGCTCAAGATGCCGGCCTCGATCATCACGAGCTACGGCGGCGACGCCGCGGTGTTCCAGAGCTCGCAGGCGAGCCAGGCCGTGCTGCTGATCCTGGCGGTGCTGGTGATCTACGTGCTGCTGGGCGTTCTCTACGAGAGCTACATCCACCCGCTGACCATCCTGGCCGGCCTGCCGTCGGCGGCGGTCGGGGCGCTGCTCTCGCTCAAGCTGTTCGGCTTCGACCTGACCTTGATCGCGACCATCGGCATCCTGCTGCTGATCGGCATCGTCAAGAAGAACGCAATCATGATGATCGACTTCGCCCTCGATGCGCAGCGCACCCAGGGCATGCAGCCTGTCGATGCGATCCGCGAGGCCTGCCGGCTGCGCTTCCGGCCGATCATGATGACCACGCTGGCGGCCATGATGGGCGCACTGCCGCTCGCGCTGGGCCTGGGCGCCGGCGCCGAGCTGCGCCAGCCGCTGGGCGTGGCGGTGGTCGGCGGGCTGATCTTCTCGCAGGTGATCACGCTCTACATCACGCCGGCGATCTACCTCGCGCTCGACCGCTACAGCGGCAGCGGGCCGATGCAGGAGCTGCCTGGGGAAACGCTGGCGCACGTGGCGCCGCGCACAGCGAGCTGAAAAGCCGGACTCAGTGCACCGGATCGCGCTGCCAGGCCGCGGCGCTGCGCGCTCCGCCGGCATGCGTGCCGGCACGACCCGTCGCAGCGGAATGGGCAGAGGCCGTGCCGCCGTGCGCCACGCGCAGCGCCCAGTCGCACGCCACCCGCATGAAGATCTGCTGCGAGGCCATCGAAGTGAGGCTGTGGTCGATCTCGCCGATGAACTCGTATTCGAACTGCTGCATGAAGGGCTCGTTGGCAAAGGGCCCCAACTGGTCGCGTCCGCGGTCCGTCACGTGCATGGTGCCGGTGTAGAGCTGCAGCACCGCCACGTTGCGCTCCGCCAGCTGGCTCATCGAGCGGCGGAACAGTGCGGCCGTGACTTCCGGCGGTTCGGGTTCGAAGATGCTGGGCGACGCGGCGGCTGCGGCGCTGGCCGAGAACTTGCGCTGCAGCCAACGCATTGTCTTGCCGATCACGGCCGGATTGGTCGGCACCGCCAGCGCGCGGTGCAAGCTGCGCTCCAGTTGCGCGCGGCGGCCCGGGAAGGCATAGCCGTCGAACATCAGCAGACCGACGACGCGCGCATCGGCCACGGCAAGCGAAAGCCCGTTGGTGGCGCCCGAGCACAGGCCGATCGCAATGAAGCGCCGAATGCCGAGCATGGTCTGGATCAGGTTCATCGCCGCCTGCAGATCGAACACCGCCTGCGTGAGGAAGTGCTCGGAGCCGCTTGCCGGGCCGCTGTCGCCCAGGCCCGCGAGATCGAAGCGGATGCTGCTGATGCCGCGCGCGGCCATCTGCCGCGCCAGCTTCACGTTGATGCGCCGGGGGCCGATCCGGTGGTTCGCGCCCATGTTGAGCATGAGACAGGCGACGGGCGCCAGCGAACCCTCGGCGGGCGTCGTGATGACGCCGATCAGCGAGCCGTCGGGCCCGAACTGGACGGGGATTTCTTTGTAGTCATTCATGGACTTCTGCCAGCAAGCGTTGCAGGGCCTCGGTGGGGACCATCGCGTTATTGGGATGCGGGTCGGAGGTCCAGATCAGCGGGTGCTGGAACGGCGTGACGCGCAGCGGCATGTGGCGGGCCGTCTCCTTGCCCGCCCATTGATGGGCAATATGGTCGCCGGCATCGGCGAGCACCACGGTTTCGTGCAGCGCCGTGAGCTGCAGGGTTTCCGGGCCGAGCGCGCGCAACTGCTGGCGCAGCAGCGGCGATACGCCGAAGCCGAAGATTTCGTCGGTGAAGGCATCGCCGTCCTTGGCCAGCCGGCGCCGCCATGCCGGGTCCGGCACGCAGAAGGAGCGCTCGAGCGCATCCACGTGGCCGGCGCGCAGTTCCTCGACGTAGCGCGCGCCGTCGATGATCGGGTCCCACAGGATGAGCCGGGCCGGATCGCAGCGCCCGCTCTTGGCCGCCAGCACCGCCAGGGCGGCGCCCAGGCGCGCGCCGAGCCAGACGATGCGCCGGCTGCCGGCGCGGCGCCGCAGCTCCTCGTGCGCGGTGCAGACGTCGCGCCGCCAGCCTTCGAGATCGCCGTCGGTGTCTTCGCCGGGCGAGTCGCCGCTGCCGTGGTAGTCGAAGCGCAGCACCGCCACGCCGGAACGCGCGAGCCGGTCGGACAGCACGCGGAACAGACGGTGCGCGCGCACGGCCTCCTGCCCGAGGGGCGGGCAGATCAGCACGGCGATGCCGCTGTCGCGCTCAGGCGAATGGAAGAGCCCGAAGAGCTGCCGCGAGGCCGGGCCGAAGAGCATCGGAGTCATGCGTAAGTCTCGCTTTCGACGGCGGGCAGGCGCTGTACGACAACCGCCTCTTCGCACATCAGCACCCGTGCCACCGCACACAGGGCGCCCTGGACATCATGGAAGGAAGACAGCGCCAGGCGCACCACGCCGTCGGCGGAGCTGATCTTCACTTCGCGCGAATCGGGCACCACGCCCACGTCGAAGCTGCGCGTGTCGACCGAGAGGCCCATGCCGGTGGCCTTGAGGCAGGCTTCCTTGCGGGTCCAGCAGGCCAGGAAGGCGCGGTCGCGCGCGCTGGGTTCGAGCTGGGCCAGCGCACGGCGCTCGGCTTCGGTGAAGTAGCTGGCCGCCAGCGCCGCCGCGTCCGGCATGGGGCGCAGCAGTTCGACATCGACGCCCACTTCGGCCTCGTCGCAGACCGCGATCAAGGCCACCGACTGGCTGTGGCTCAGGTTGAAGCGCAGCTGCGCATGCTCGACCAGCGTGGGCTTGCCGAAGGCGCCGTGGTCGAACTCCAGCAGGCTCGCGGGGATGCCGCATTGCGCGGAGAGCGTCTCGCGCAGGGCCGCATGGGCGGCGACGAAACGGTTGCGGTCACGCCGAAAGACGAAGCGCCGGGCGCGCTCCCACTCGGCCTCCGACAAGGAAGCCACCGCCTGCGGCGCCGGCGTGGCGTCCAGGTCGACCTGCCAGAGGCGGCAAGGTGCCGAGGAGGGGAGTTGCGTGATCGTCATGGCGGCCTCTTCAGCTCTTGCGGCTCCAGCCGGAGAACACGCGGCCGAGCAGGCCGCCGCGCCGCGATTCGTTCGCCGCCGGCGCCGCGGCCATGGCGTCGAGCGCCGTGCCTGCAGCGGCCGAGGCCAGCTGCCCCAGGCCTTCGAACACGTAGCGCCGCGGTTCCACGCGGAAGCCCATCACCTGTTCGGCTTGCTGGATCACGCGCATCGCGAGCAGCGAGTCGCCGCCGAGGTCGAAGAAGTTGTCGTTGGCGCGGATGTCGTTGACGTCGATGCTGAGCGCGCTGGCCCAGATCTGGGCCAGCTTCGCCTGCTCCGGCAACAGCAGCACCTGCGCCTGCTGCGGCCGCGCGGCCACGGTCTGCGCGGCGGTGGGCGCCGGCGCCTCGTCGGCCGCGAGCCGCTGCAGGTAGACCGCGCTTGCCGAGCCGGCCGGCGCCGCGATGGCTTCCAGCGTGGCGTCCGGCTGCTGCGCGACCAGGCGCAGCAGCTCGAGGTAGCGCTCCTTGAAGGCGGCGCCGGTCTCGCGCTTGTAGATGTCGGCGTTGTAGACCACCGCGCCTTCGAGGCCGTTGGGCTTGTCCATCAGCCAGATGCCGAGATCGTCGGTCGCGCCGCGCTGCGGCAGATGCATCTGGCGGTGCTGGAGGCCGCCGATGTCGCGCGGCCGCTCGCGCGCGTCCTGGAACGAGAACAGGGCCTGGTAGAGCCCCACGCCCTGCGCGCGCTCCACGAACTCGGGCTCGCTGACCAGGCGCTCGAAGGGAATCTGCTGGTGGCTCATCACTGCGATCAGCTCCTGCTTGACGTAGCGCATGAACTCGCCGAAGCGCAGCGAGCGGTCGATCTGGAAGGACAGCGGCAGCACGTTGTTGAAGAAGCCCATCACGGGCTCGAGCTCGGGCGCCTCGCGGCCGCGCACCGGCGTGGCGATGACGATCGAGCGGCTGTCGACAATGCTGCTCATCATGAGAATATAGACGCCCAGGGTCAGCATGTTGAGCGTGACGTCGTGGCGCTGGCCGGTCTCGCGCAGCCGCTCGGTGAGCGCCTTGTCGACATTGATCCAGTGCGCGCCGCCCTGGCCGCTCATGCCCGCGCGGCGCGGCATGTCGGTGCAAGGCGCCTTCGGCGTCGGCGAGTTCGCGAAGCGGTCCTTCCAGTAGCGCAGCTGGAGCTCGGCCTCGGGCTCGGTGAGCCAGCGCGCATACCAGTCGGCATAGTCGCCGTGGGTCACGGCCAGCTCGGGCAGTCCGTGCGCCTCGCCGCGCACCAGCGCGCCATAGACGGTCGACAGCTCGCTCTGCAGGATGTCGAAGGACCAGCCGTCCCAGATCAGGTGGTGCGGCACGAAGACGAAGGCGTGGTCCTCGGCCGAGATCTTGTAGAGCGCCGCGTGGAACATCGGTGCGCGATGAATGTCGATCGGGCGATCGGCCATCTCGTGCATGCGCTCGGTCAGCTCGGCTTCGCGCTGGTCCTCCGGGAAGCCGCCGAGATCGAACACCGGGAGTTCGTAGGCCACTTCCTTCGCGATCAGCGCGGCCGGCGCGCCGGTGGCGGGATCGGTGCCGATCGCCGTGCGCAGCGACGGCTGCCGCTCGATGATCGTGCGCAGGGCGGCCTTGAACTTCTCGACGTCCAGCGGCCCGCCGAGCCGATGCGCGGACGGGGCGTTGTAGGTCGGACGCCCGGGATGCAGCTCTTCGACGAAGCGGATGCGCTCCTGCATCGGCGTGAGCGGTGCGCTGCTGCGGTCCGCGGCATGCGCGATGGGTGCGCCGCGCGGCGCGTTGCTGCCGTCGAGGCCTTCGATCGCCGCGGCCAGCCGTTCGGCCGTCGGCGCCTCGAACAGCATGCGCAGCGGCACCGTGAGCTCGAACTCGCGGCTCAGCAGGGTCGCCAGGCGCGCCGCCAGCAGCGAATGGCCGCCCAGCGAGAAGAAGTCGTCGCGGATGCCGAGGCCGGGCAGGTTGAGCACGCGCTCCATCGTTTCCATCACGATGCGTTCGCGCTCGTTGCGCGGCGCCAGCCGTTCGCTCGTTTCCTGCCGCGTCGCGCTGGGCTTGGGCAGCGCCTTGCGGTCGACCTTGCCGTTGGGCAGCAGCGGAATGGCATCGAGGCCGACCACGTGCTGCGGCACCATGTACTGCGGCAGGCGGCTGCGCAAATGACGATCGAGCGCGGCCAGGTCGACCGTGGCACCCGGCGAGGGCGCGAGGTAGGCCACCAGGCGCACATCGCCCGGCTGGTCTTCGCGCGTCACGACCACGCTGCGCGCCACGCCCGGCGCCTCGTTGCAGCGCGCCTCGATCTCGCCGAGCTCGATGCGGTAGCCCCGCACCTTGACCTGGAAGTCGAAGCGGCCCATGTGTTCCAGCAGGCCGTCGTTGCGCCAGCGGCCGCGGTCGCCGCTGCGGTAGATCAGCGTTTCGACGCCGTCGATGGCGGTCGTCACGAAGCGCTCGGCCGTGAGCTCGGGCCGCTCGAGGTAGCCCAGTGTTACGCCCAGGCCGCTGATGCAGATCTCGCCCGGCACGCCGATCGGGCAGGGCTGCAGATTGCTGTCGAGGATCCAGACGCCGGTGTTGGCCATCGGCCGGCCGATGGAGACGCCGCGCGCAGCGACGATCGGGCGCTCCATGCGCCAGACGGTCGACCACACGGTGGTTTCCGTCGGTCCGTAGAGGTTCCAGAGCTCGCTCGTGCGGTCCATCAGATCCAGCGAGAGATCCGCGGGCACCGGCTCAGCGCCGATCCAGGCGCGGAAGCCGCGCGGGCCCGACCACTCGGCATCGAGCAGCAGCCGCCACATGCCGGGCGTGGCCTGCAGGATGGTGATGGCTTCCGACTCAAGCAGCGCGCGCAGCCGGTTGCCGTCCATCGCGACCTCGCGCTGCACGATCACGATCTCGGCACCCGCCGCCAGCGGCAGCATCACCTCGGGCACCGCCATGTCGAAGGACAGCGTGGTCACCGCGGCCATGCGGTCGCCCGCACCGATGCCCGGCTCGCGCTGCATGGTCTGCATCAGGTTCGCCACCGCGCGGTGCGGCACGCACACGCCCTTGGGCTTGCCGGTCGAGCCGGAGGTGTAGATCACGTAGGCCGTGTCCTCGCCCTGCGCATCCTGGGCGCCGGGCGCGAGCGGCGTGGGCGCTTCGTTCTGCCAGGCGGTGTCCAGGTCGAGCAGCAGCACGCGGTCGGCCGCATCTTCGCGCCACATCTTCGGCGCCGCGGCGATCGAGGAGGCGGTCAGCAGCAGCCCGAGCTTCGCATCCTCGGCGTAGTAGTCCAGCCGCGCCTGCGGGAAGGCGGGGTCGAGCGGCACGTAGGCGGCGCCGCTCTTCTGCACCGCGAGCAGGGCCACGAACATGTCGAAGCCGCGGTCCAGGCACAGGCCGACGCGTTCGCCGCGGCCCATGCCGCGCGCACGCAGCGCATGGGCCAATCGGTTCGAGCGTTCGTCGAGTTCGCGGTAGCTCATGCGCCTGGTGCCGTCGCGCAAAGCCGGCTGCGCGGGCTGCGTCGCCGCATGCGTCATGAAGCCGGCATGCATCAGCGGCGCGCCTTCCAATGGCGTCGGCGCCGGCTGCAGCGTCGTGAGGGCATGCGCTTCGGCGGGCGACAGCAGCGCGAGCTTGCCGACCGGACGGGCCGGGTCGCGCACCACGGCGCGCAGCAAGGTTTCGTACATGCCGAGCCAGCGGCGCACGGTCGCATCGTCGTAAAGGTCGGCGTTGTACTGCGCCTCCATCTGCATGCCGCCCACCACGGGCGTCACGTTGAGGAAGAGTTCGAAGTTCTCGTAGCGGCGCGCGATGGTGCTCTGCTCGACCTGCAGGTCCGGAAAATTACCCTCGTTGGGCGCGGCATCGCGGTCCACGTTGAACAGCACATTCACCAGCGGCAGGCGGCTGGGGTCGCGCGGCACGGGCAGCTTCTTGAGCAGTGCGCCGTAGGTCAGGGTCTGGTGCTCGAAGGCGTCGAGCAGGGCGCTGCCCGCCTGGCGCGCCAGCGCATCGAAGGGCGCCTGGGCGTCGACCGCCACGCGGATCGGCAGCAGGTTCACGCAGTGGCCCACCAGCGAGGGCATGTCGCTGGGCATCTGGCCCGCGGCCGCGATGCCGATCACCAGGTCGTCCTGCGCCGTCAGGCGGTGCAGGGTCGCGGCGAAGGCGCTGAACATGGTCGCGAACAGGCTGGTGCCCGAGACGGCACCGACCTTGCGCAGGCCGTCGATAAGGTCCTGGCTCAAGACGTGATCGATGCGGTAGGCATTGAAGGTGCGCACCGCCGGCCGCGGGCGGTCCAGCGGCAGCTCCAGCACCGGCAGGCTGCCGCCGGCGAAGCGCGAGAGCCAGTAGCCGACGTGGGAGTCCATCTCGGGGCCGTTCGCCTCTTGGGCCTCCCAGGCGGCGTAGTCGGAGTACTGGGCCGCCGGCTCCAATGCCGGACCGGCGCCGATCTGTTCGGCATAGAGACTGCCGAGGTCCTGGCTGATGACGCCCCAGGACCAGCCGTCGCAGATCGCGTGGTGCGCGCTCATCACGAGCACGTGGTCGATCGGCGACAGCCGGAAGAGCGCGGCCCTGAAGAGCGGCCCCTGCTCGAGCTGGAACGGCTCGAGCACGGCGGCAACGCCCTCTTCCTCGAGCCTGCGCTTCTGCGCCGCTGCATCGAGCGCGCCGAGATCGTATTCGGCCATGTGGACCGGCGCGGCCTCGCCGATCAGCAGCTGCGTGCCGTCAGGCGAGATGGTGGCGCGCAGCGATTCGTGGCGCGCCACCAGCCGGTCGAGCGCGCTGGCGAGTGCACGCGTGTCCAGCGTGCCCTTGAGCCGCAGCCGGAGCGTCTCGTTGTAGGCCAGCGAGGCTTCCGGACTCAGGCGATCGCCGAGCCAGACCTCGCGCTGCGCCTCGGTGGTCGAGACGACGCGCTCGATCAGGCCCGAGGCGAAGGGATCGAATTCCTCGGCGGCGTCCTCGGCGGACAGGGTGGCGACTGCGTCGATCATGCTTTGTACTTCGTGAATTTGCCGTGGGCGTTCGGATCGGGCACGAACCACGCGGGTTGGCCGTCCTTGTCGCGGCCGAGCCGCGCGTCGGGTGCGGGTGGATGCGAAGGGTCGAGCACCGTCTTGGGCGCGGCGCGGCGCGGCAGCAGCTCGGCTTCCTGCAATTCGGCGATCGATTCCTTGAAGGCGGACTTGATGGTCGCGATGTCCTCCTGCGAATGCGCCGCCGTCATGAAGCAGGGGAAGTTGTCGAGGATGTGCACGCCGCGGCTGCGCATCATCGCGAACAGCAGGTCCTGCAGCGGATGGTCTTCGAGCCAGCTCACGCGCCAGAGCGAGGAGAAGTAGCGGATCTCGACCGGCGCGCCGACCTCGCGGCAGAAGGCCGAGAGCTCGTCGGCCATGGCCGCGGTGTGCAGGTTCAGCTGCGTCTGCAGCTTGTTGTTGTCCGCCTTCAGGTGTTCGAGCGCGGCCTTGGCGGCGGCCAGCGCGAGCGGATGCCGCACGAAGGTGCCGGCGAAGTAGGTCACGCCTACGGTGGGCACCGAGTCGTCGCCGTACTGCCAGGGACCGCCGTCGAGCGCATCCATGTACTGCCGCCTGCCCGCGATCACGCCCACGGGCATGCCGCCGCCCAGCACCTTGCCGTAGGTGGCGAGGTCGGCGCGAATGCCGAACAGCGCCTGCGCGCCGCCCAGGTCGCAGCGGAAGCCGGTGATGACCTCGTCGAAGATCAGGCAGGTGTCGGACTTCTCGGTGATCGCGCGCACCTCGCGCAGGAACTCGCGCGGCTGGAAGTCGGGCCGTCGGCTCTGCACCGGCTCGACCAGCACGGCAGCCAGGTCCTCGGCGTTGGCGCGGATGAATTCGAGCGCCTCGGGCGTGCCGTAGTCCAGCACGCGAACGTCGCCGAACATGCCCTGCAGCACGCCGGGTGCGGCCGACATGCCCTTGGCACTGCGGCCCGCGCGCACCAGCACCTCGTCGAAAGTGCCGTGGTAGGAGCCGGTGAAGAGCACCACGGTGCTGCGGCCGGTGACGGTGCGCGCGATGCGCAGCGCCGCCATCACCGCCTCGGAACCGGTGTTGCACAGGCCCGCGCGGTCGAAGCCGGTGAGCTCGCACAAGAGCCGGGTCACGTCGGCGGCCAGCGGATGCTGCGGGCCGATCTCGTAGCCCAGGTTGAGCTGCTTCTTCACCGCCTCGTTGATGAAGTCGGGCGTCCAGCCGAAGAGGTTCATGCCGAAGCCGTTGAGCGTGTCGACGTACTCGTTGCCGTCGATGTCCCACATGCGCGAGCCCTTGGAGCGCTCGATCACGATCTGGTAGGTGATCTCCTTGGTCGCGGGCCGGAAGCCGTTGACCACGCGCGGGTCGGCCATGTGCGAGCGGTTGCGCTCGGTGAAAGCCTTGCTCTTCTGGGTGCGCTCTACATAGCGGCGCATGAAGGCCGCCAGCCGCGCCTTCTGGCGCTCGGTCGGTTCCTTGCTCTGCGTGTGGATGCGCGCGATGGCGCCGAAGGCTTTCTTGACGTCGTACTTCGGCGCGACGGGCGGCTCCTCTGCAGCCGGCTCGGGGGTGTTGGACGCCGTGGCCGCGGCGGTGGCCATGGGCGTGGGTTGCTCCACCGCCGGTGCCGGCAGCACAGGGCTGGCCGGAACCGTCGGCGCCGCCGACAGCAATGCGAGTTGCTGTTGCATCAATTGCATCTGTTGCGCGATGACCTGCTGCACCAGGCTGCCGTTGCCGCTCGTCACGACTGCCGCGGGCTGCATGACCGGCACTGCGGCAAGCACCGGTTGCTGCGGCACGGCGGCGGGCATCGCCGGCATCGCCGGCGGCACGACCGCTGCGACCGTGTCCGGCGGCAGCGTCGCATCGAGGAACTCGGCCAGCGCGTCGAAGCTGCGATAGCTCTCCATCAGCTGCCGGAAAGTCAGGTTCACCTTGAAGGTCTTCTTGACCTGCAACGCGGCCTGCGTGAGCGTGAGCGAGTCGAGGCCGATCTCGACGAAGGGCGCGGCGCCGTCGACGTCGGCCATGTCGGCGCCCGAGAGGTTCTCGAACAGCTCGCGCAGGCGCGTGACGAGGGAGGCGCGCCGCGCGGGCGGTGCGGAAGTGGCGGCGGCAGCAGCAGCGACGGTCATTGTCAACTCCGGAATCGATGGGGTCGGTGGGGGCACGGAAGCGGAAACGGCGAGCGCGGGCGCAGGTGCAGGTGTGACAGGCGCCGAAGCGATGTCGACCCAGAAGCGCTTGCGCTCGAAGGGATAGGTGGGCAGGCGCACGCGCTGCTTGCGTGCGCGCGCGTCGAGGGCTGCCAGGTCGATTTCGACGCCCTGGGCCCAGAGCCGGCCGGCGCCGAGCCGCCAGGCGGCGCTCTCGCTGCTCGGCTGGTCGGCGAGCAGCGAGGCCGCCGGTGCGGGCAGGGCCTTGCTCGCGTGCTGGCGCACCAGGGTGGCCAGCGTGTTGCGCGGGCCGATCTCGACGAAGAGCGGGTGCGCGAGTTGGGCCAGCACCTCGCGCACGGCGGGCGAGAAGCGCACCGTTTCGCGCAGGTGGCGCGCCCAGTAGCGCGGGTCGGTCGCTTCCTCGGCGCTCAGCAGGCGGCCGGTGAGGGTCGAATAGATCGGCAGCGCCGGCGGGGCGAGCGGCGTCTCGCGCACCAGCGCCTCGAAGGGCGTGACCGCCGCATCCATCATTGCGGAGTGGAAGGCATGCGAGGTCGAAAGCGTTTTCGCGACGATGCCCTTGGCTTCGAGCTCGGCGCGCAGCTTCTCGATGGCGTCGCTCGGGCCGGCGGCCACGCAGACTGCCGGGCCGTTGTCGGCCGCGAGCGAAATCCCTTCGGGCAGGAGCGGCTGCAGCTCGGCGGCCGGCAGGCGCACCGAGAGCATGGTGCCGGCCGGCAATGCCTGCATCAGCGCGCCGCGCCGCGCGACCAGCCGCGCCGCATCCTCGAGCCGCATCACGCCGGCCAGCACGGCGGCGGCGAACTCGCCGACGCTGTGGCCGATCATCGCGGCCGGCTTCACATCGAGCGCCATGAGCTGGCGCGCCAGCGCGTATTCGAGCGCGAAGGTGGCGGGCTGAGTGACCGAGGTCGGCGCCAGCGCGGCAGCATCGTCCGAGAACATGCGCTCGCGCAGGTCGAAGCCGAGCACGCCCTCGAAAGCCCGCAGGCATTCGTCGAAGGCCGCGCGGAAGACGGCATCGCCGGCGTACAGCGTGCGGCCCATGCCGGCGTATTGCGCGCCCTGGCCGGGGAACATGAAGACCGCTTGCGGCACCCAGGCATTGACCGCGGCGCCGGTGCGGGCGGCCGAGTCGGCGCTGCGCAATGCGGCCACGGCCTCGTCGATGGACTCGGCGACCACGCAGGCGCGCTGTGCGAACTGCTTGCGTCCCACGCGCAGCGTGTGGGCGACGTCGGCCAGCGAGAGTTCGCGGTGCGCATCGAGGTGATCGGCCAGCCGGCTGGCGGCGGCTGCGAGCGCCGCCGGCGTCCGCGCAGAGAGCGTGAGCAGTTGCGGGCCGCTCGCCGGATCGGAAGGCGCGGCGAGCGGCGCTTCCTCGACGATCACGTGCGCATTCGTGCCGCCGACGCCGAAGCTGCTGACGCCGGCGCGCCGCGGCGCGGCCTCGCGCGGCCAGGTGCGAAGCTGGCTGTTCACGCGGAAGGGCGTGGCGTCGAAATCGATGGCCGGGTTCGGTGCCTCGTAGTGCAGGCTGGCCGGGATCGCCTCGCAGTGCAGGGCGAGAGCGGTCTTGATGAGGCCGGCCGCACCCGCGGCGGTGACCATGTGGCCGACATTGCTCTTCAGCGAGCCGATGGTGCAGAAGCCGGTGTCGGCGGTGTGCGCGGCATAGGCGCGCGCGAGGCCCTCGACCTCGATCGGATCGCCCATCGGCGTCGCCGTGCCGTGCGTCTCGACGTAGGAGATGCTGCGCGCCTCGACGCCGGCCGAGGCGAGCGCAGCTTCGATCACCGCGGCCTGGCCATCCACGCTGGGTGCGGTGAAGCTGGCCTTGGCGCCGCCGTCGTTGTTGATGGCCGCGCCGCGCAGCACCGCGTAGATGGTGTCGCCGTCGGCGATCGCATCGGAGAGCCGCTTGAGCAGCACGACCGTCGCGCCGTCGCTGAACACCGTGCCCTTGGCCCGGGCATCGAAGCTGCGCGTATGGCCGTCGGGCGACAGCATCGAGCCTTCGTTGTAGAGATAGCCGCTCTTCGGCGGGCAGGTGACCGAGGCGCCGCCCGCCAGCGCCATGCGGCACTGGCCGGTGCGCAGCGCGAAGAAGGCCTGGGCGATCGCCACCAGCGAGGTCGAGCAGGCGGTGTGCACGCTCACGGCCGGGCCGGTGAGGTTGAGCTTGTTCGCCACGCGCGTGGTGATGTAGTCCTTCTCGTTGGCCAGCATCACCTGGAACTCGCCGATCATCTCGACCAGGTCGGGCCTCGTCGAGACGTGGCGCTGGAAGTAGCTGGCGTTGTACATGCCGCCGTACACGCCGACCGGACCGGGCGCCTGGTCGGGCACGTAGCCGGCGCGTTCCAGGCATTCCCAGCAGATCTCGAGGAACACGCGCTGCTGCGGGTCCATCAGCTCCGCTTCCTTCGGGTTGATGCCGAAGAAGGCCGCGTCGAACTGATCGATGTCGTCGATCACGCCGCGAGCGCGCACGTAGAGCGGGTCGGCGCGCAGCGCGGCGCTGACGCCGGCGTCCAGCGTCGCGTCGTCGAAGAAGCTGATCGATTCGCGACCGGCCATCAGGTTGTCCCAGAACTGCTCGACGTCGGCGGCGCCCGGGAAGCGGCCGGCCATGGCGATCAGCGCCACCGGTTCCATGTCGCTGACGCTTGCCGGCTTCGCTGCGACGGCGCGTTCTCGCTGCGGCGCCGCGGCTTCGTCGTGCTGCGCCTGCATGTCGGCGGCCAGAGCGGCGGGCGTCGGCTGGCGGAAGAACAGATTGGTCGAGAGGCGGCGTTCGCTGCCCTGCTGCAGATCGCGCAGCACCCGCAGCACCAGCAGCGAATCGCCGCCGAGGTCGAAGAAGTTGTCGCTGCGGCCGACCTGGTCGAGGCCCAGGGCGCGCGCGAAGGCGGCGCAGACGCGGCGCTCCGTGTCGCTGCGCGCTTCCTCGAAGGGCTGCGCGAGCTCGGGCCGTTGCCGCGGCGGTTCGGGCAGCGCGCGGCGGTCCAGCTTGCCGTTGGTCGTGACCGGCAGCTGTTCGAGCCAGACCTGCGCCGCCGGCAGCATGGCTTCGGGCAGGCGATCGGCGAGATGCTGGCGCAGCAGGCTCCACGGCAGCTCGGCGCCGCGCGCCACGAGGTAGGCGACGAGACGCAGCCGGCCGCTCGCATCCGCGCGCGGCACGACCGCACAGGACTTGATGCCGGGATGGGCGAGCAGCGCGGCCTCGACCTCGCCGATTTCGATGCGATGGCCGCGGATCTTCACCTGGCCATCGATGCGGCCGATGTATTCGATGCTGCCGTCGGGCAGCCAGCGCGCCTGGTCGCCGGTGCGGTAGAGGCGCTCGCCGGGTGCGCCGAAGGGATCGGCCACGAAGCGTTCGGCGCTCAGGTCGGGGCGCTGCAGGTAGCCGCGCGCCAGGCCGCGCCCGCCGATGCAGAGCTCGCCGACCAGGCCGGCAGGCAGCATCGCCATCGCGGGGCTCAGCACGCGCAGCACGGTCTCGTTGATCGGGCGGCCGATGGGCACCGAGCGCGCGTCGGCCGGCAGGCCCCGCGGAATGCGGTGCGTGGCCGCGAAGGTCGTGCACTCGGTCGGCCCGTAGCCATTGATCAGCGTGAGCCCGGGCAGCGCCGCCAGTGCGCGCCGCACATGCGGCACCGACAGTGCCTCGCCGCCGGTGAGCAGCTGGCGCAGGTCCGCCAATTGCGCGGGATCGTCGTCGACCACGACATTGAACAGGCCGGCGGTGAGCCAGGCGGTCTTTACCGAATGCTGAGCGATGGTGCGTGCGAGGCCGCCACCCGTGGGCACCTTCTCGTCATGCACCACGCAGATGCCGCCGTTGAGCAGCGGTCCCCAGATCTCCAGCGTCGAGGCATCGAAGCCCAACGGCGCCGCATGCAGCATGGCCTCGCCCGGACGGAGTTCGACATAGTGCGCGTCGACCACCAGGCGCAGGATCGAGCGATGGCAGATCTCGATGCCCTTGGGCGTTCCGGTCGAGCCCGAGGTGTACATCACATAGGCCACCGATTCGCCGTCGGCCACGGCCGGTGCGAGCGGCGGCAGCGCGGCATCCTGGGCGGCGCCGTCGTCGATGGACAGGCGTGGCCGCTCGCTCGGCACCAGTTGCCGGTACGCGGCCTGGGTCACGACCAGCCCGACGTCGGAATGCGAGAGCATGAACGCGATGCGCTCGGTCGGGAAATCGGGTTGCACCGGCACGTAGACCGCGCCGGCCTTCAGGATGCCGAGCAGCACGACCACGGCCGCGCTCGAGCGGTCGAGCATCACGCCCACGGTGTCGCCGGCACGGATGCCGCGCGCCTGCAGCCGGCGCGCCAGCAACTCGGCGCGCGCGGCCAGCTCGCGGTAGCTCAGCGCGCCCTCGACGCCCACCAGCGCGATCGCATCGGGCCGGGCGGCGACCTGGCGGTCGAAGGCGGCGTGGACGGTCAGCGCCGCGTCGTAGGCCGAGGCTGCGCTGTTCCATGTCTCCAGTTGGCGCTGGCTGTCGATGGCCGGCAGCGTGCGGATCTCGCGCAGGCTTGCCGCGGGGCGATCGAGCAGATCCGAGGCGGTATCGGCGATGGCCGGCAGCAGGCCGACTTCGATCGCGCTGTCCATCAGCGACGCGGCGGCAGCCAGCCGGAGCGTCGCCGGCCGGCCCGCGGGCGCATGGAATTCCAGCTGAAGCGAAGGCGCGTCGGCCTGGTCGGCGCTCGCGCCGTCACGGAGCCAGAGCGCAAAAGGGGACGGCGAGCCGGCCGTCGATGCGACGACGCCGTGGCGGCGTGCGCTGTCGACCGCGGCCAGCCATTGCTGCGCTGTCGTGGTGTCGTCGCAGTTCAGGGCGATGCCGGCACCCGGTGCCTCGTGAAACTCCACCGCCGCCAGGCCCAGCCAGCGGGATTGAAGCAGGATCCATGAAGCGGCGAAGAGCGTGTCGGGCAGAAAGCCGGATGCCTGGGCCTGCGCGGCCCAACGGGTCGCGAGTGCCGGCGGGATATCGAGGCTGGAGACTTGCACCGTGGCTTGCCCGGCTGCGCCGGCGCGGGGGACGAACAGGTCCGCCAGCGAAAGCGCCGTCGCCTCGGTCGAAGAATTGGGTTGAGGTCCTTGTTCCATGAACTGGTGGCTCCGCTGTTCGCCCTGTTGCTTCCCTGCCTCGTGTGCCGGCCTAGATGTATCCATTGTGAGTAACTACAAAGCATTCACTCCATGGGCCGGATATTGCCCTCCGGCGGCGCGTCGCGCTACCGTACGAACGGCTATGTGGCCAGCCTATGTCGTTTGGACGCTCTGCAACACTCGACGCATTTGGTTGCGAGCGGTGTAGGACGTCGCGGACACGATTCTGCCTCCCTTTTTACATTTTGAATACAAAGGAAGTACAAGAAATGCCGCGTGGACGGCATTGACCAATAGAAAAGTTCTATTTTTAGCGGAACAGGCCTGTTCAGGCCGCGGCTTCGTCGAGCGACCCCTCGCTCAGGTGCCCGGTATCGCCCCAGCCCACGAGCGTGAAGCCCTGGGGCGTCCAGAGGAGGCGGTTGATGGCGGCATTGCCCAGGTGCCAGGTGCGCGGGGCCTGCAGCTCCTGCCTGGTGGCCGCGCGGTAGAGAACATCCATCACGCCGCCGTGCGCCACCATCACCACCAGTTCGCCCGGATGCCGAGCCGCGAGCTCCGCCGCCACGCCGGTCACGCGCCCCCTGAAGGTCAGCAGCGACTCACCGCCATCCGGTGCGAAGGCCGGATCGCGGGTGCGCCAGAGCCGGGCCTGGTCGGGGAGCGTCGAATCGATATCCGCGAAGGTACGGCCTTCGAAGTGGCCGAACGCCCGTTCGCGCAGCCCCGGCTCCGCCTTGACCTCGATGGCGCGCGGCCGTGCGATTTCGAGTGCGGTTTGCCACGCGCGCGCGAGGTCGCTGGCATAGATGGCGGCGATGGGTTCTTCCGCGAGCGCCTGCCCGACGCGCCGGGCCTGCCAGAGGCCCGTGTCGTTGAGGGCGATGTCGAGCTGCCCCTGGATGCGGGTGTCGACATTCCAGGCGGTTTCGCCGTGGCGCACGGCAATCAGGCGGGTGACCTCCATCCGGGGCGATTCTAGTTTTTTGCGGTCGAAACCTCGATGTCCACGCGGCGCTCGCCCTTCGGCGGATGCGGAAAGCCCTGCAGAGCAGCCTGGAACATCACCGGCAGCACTGTCGCGCTGGCCGTGTAGGGGCCGTCGTTGCGCGCATGGGTTTCGTACACCACGCGGTTCGACGGCAGTTCGCGCAGCACGATGCTGACCTCGCGCGCATACCAGGGGTTCGAGGCGGGCGGGAAGGCCGGTCCGTACCAGCCGCCGCCGTACCAGCCCCGGCCGTACCAGGGCGAGCCGTAGCGGCCGTAGCGGTAGGGCCCCCACGGCCCGCCGCCGTAGAACCAGGGGTCGGCCCAGGGCGAGAGCTCGGCCGTCACGCGGGCGCCGATCTGCGCCGTGTAACGGGGGTTGGCATCGTCGCGGCGCAGGCCGACGCGTTCGAGCGCGGCACCCGCCATCGCTTCGAGCTGAAGCTGCGAAGCCTCGCTGGCCTGCTGCGAGGGCAGGCGTTCGAAGCGGTAGGTGGCTCCGGCCGGAACGGCGCTGATGCTGGAGAAGCTTTTCACCTCGCTGTCGACCACCCAGCGGGTGGCACAGCCGGTGAGGCCGACGGTCAGCACAAGGGCGGCGAGCGCAAGTTTCATGCGGATCTCCTGGTGGAGGCGCGGCTCCTCAAAGCTGCACGATGCGCAGCGCGGACGGCGCCGGGAACTCGGGCGCGTCGAAGGCCTTGTCGCCTTCGGTATCGGCCACGCCGGTGGCCTTGAGACCCTTGAAATCGAAGGACGTTCCGTCCAGCAGGTGCGAGGGCACCACGTTCTGCAGCGCATTGAACATGTTCTCGACGCGCCCCGGATGCTTGCGGTCCCACTCGCGCAGCATCTCGCCGACCTGCTTGCGCTGCAGGTTCTCCTGGCTGCCGCAGAGCGTGCACGGGATGATCGGAAATGCGCGGTGCTGGGCCCAGCGAACCAGATCCTTCTCGGCCACGTAGGCCAGCGGCCGGATCACGATGTGGCGGCCGTCGTCGCTCACCAGCTTGGGCGGCATGGCCTTGAGCTTGCCGGCGAAGAACATGTTGAGGAAGAAGGTCTGCAGCATGTCGTCGCGGTGGTGGCCCAGTGCGACCTTGGTGGCGCCGAGCTCGTCGGCCACGCGGTAGAGGATGCCGCGGCGCAGCCGGCTGCACAGGCCGCAGGTGGTCTTGCCCTCGGGAATCACGCGCTTCACGATCGAGTAGGTGTCCTGCTCCTCGATGTGGAAGGGCACGCCGAGCGCAGTGAGATAGGCGGGCAGCACGTCCTCGGGAAAGCCGGGCTGCTTCTGGTCGAGGTTGACCGCGACGATGTCGAAATGGATCGGCGCGCGGGCGCGGAGCTTGAGCAGGATGTCGAGCAGCGCATAGCTGTCCTTGCCGCCCGAGACGCAGACCATGACCTTGTCGCCTTCCTCGATCATGTTGTAGTCCACGATCGCGCGGCCGACCTCGCGGCACAGGCGCTTCTCGAGCTTGTGGGTCTCGCGCTCGATCTTGAGATTGTTGTCGGTGGACGAAGGCGCCTCGTCGATCCATACGGCATGCATGTCTGCCCCCACGCTCGTCACTGGCGTGTACTCGCTGCCCCCCGAGGGGGCCTTCGCTTCTTGGAGCGGTCCGGCGAAGCTCATCATTTGCTCCTGAAAACTTCGACACCGACGGCTTCGCAGTCGGGGTACACATCCGGCTTAGCCGTCGACACCCGCGCGGCCTGCACCTTGGGATGCGCGAGCACCTGCGTGAGGATGTCGTCGCACAGCGTTTCCTGCAAGTGGATGTGGCCCTTGGAGAGGCGCGTGGCGACGGTGCGGCGGATGAAGTCGTAGTCGACCACTTCGTCGAGTTCGTCCGACTTCGGCGTCGAGACGTCCAGCGGCACGTAGAGATCGACGTTGATGATCACGCGCTGCTCGGCGCGCTTCTCGAATTCGTGCACGCCGATGTTGATCCAGACCTCGTAGTCGCGCAGAAAGACGCGCCGGCACGAGAGCAGAAGAGGGTCGAGGGCGGCAGTGGTCATGGCTTGGAATCTTCCTGAAGCAGCTCGTCGACGACGAACATGATGTCGCGCGGGAGCGGCACTAGGTGCTGGCCGTTGTCGACGCAAAGGGTGGTGCCGGTCGTGCTGGGCGTGCCGGCGAGAAAGACGCAGGCGCGGGCCACGTCGGCCGGATCGATGGGCCGGCGCAGCAGGTTGGCGCGCGAGGCCTTCTCGAAATTGGCCTGGGTCTGCGGTCCGCTCGCATAGAGGATGCCGGGCGCCACGCCGCACACGCGCACCGCCGGCGCCAGCGACTGTGCCTGCAAGGCCACGGCGCGCTCCAGCGCCAGCTTGGACACCGTGTAGGAAAAGTAATCAGGGTTCAGGTTGTAGACCTTCTGGTCCAGGATGTGGATGGCCGAACGGTCGATGCCGTCGCCGGGCGCGGCGCTCTTCGCGAGCAGCCGCGCCAGCGACAGCGGCGCGATCAGGTTCACGCCGAGCTGGCGCAGCGCGGCCTCGGCGTCGAAGTCCAGCCCGGTGTCGGGCTCGAAGGCCGAGGCGTTGTTGACGATGCAGCCCAGCGGGCCGTCGGCCGTGAGCTTGGCGATCAGCGTGCGCCGTCCTTCCTCGCTCGCGATGTCGGCCTCGACGGCCGTGGCGTGGCGCCCTTCGGCGTCGAGGCGCGCGCACAGCGCCTCAGCCTGCGCGCGCGAGGAACGGTACTGGCACCACACTGTCCAGCCCGCGCGCGCGAAGGCCTCGCAGACCGCGGCGCCGAGCCGCTGGCCGCCGCCGGTCACGAGCACGCCGGGGCGTGGGGTCGATTCAGCCATCCTGATAGATTTCCCGTATGAACCAGGAGCACGGCGCGAAACGCGCCACCCCCTTGACCCGGATTATCGATGCCACCCTGCAACGCGCCGGGGGCTGGCTGCCATTTGACCGTTTCATGGCCCTGGCTCTTTATGCGCCGGGCCTGGGCTACTACGCCAACGCGAGCCGTAAGTTCGGCCAGATGCCCGCCTCGGGCAGCGACTTCGTGACCGCGCCCGAGCTCACGCCGCTGTTCGGCCGCGCCCTGGCGGTGCAGGTGGCCGAGGCGCTGGCCAAGACCGGGACCGACGAGCTCTGGGAGTTCGGCGCCGGCTCGGGCGCGCTCGCGCTGCAACTGCTCGACGCCTTGGGCGATCGCGTCGAGCGCTATCGCATCGTTGACCTGTCCGGCACGCTGCGCGAGCGCCAGCAGCAGGCGCTCGCGCGCCACGCCGGCAAGGTCGAGTGGCTGCACGAGCTGCCGGAGACGATGCGCGGCGTGGTGGTCGGCAACGAGGTGCTCGATGCGATGCCGGTGCAACTGCTGGCGCGCAGCGGCGGTGCGTGGTTCGAACGCGGCGTGGTGCGCCGGGGCGAGGGCGTCGCCTGGGAAGACCGTCCGACCGAACTGCGTCCGCCCGTCGAGATCGAGGGCGTGCATGACTACCTGACCGAGATTCACCCCCAGGCCGAGGCCTTCATCGCCACGCTGGCCGACCGACTGAAGGAGGGCGCGGCCTTCTTCATCGACTACGGCTTTCCCGAAGCCGAGTACTACCACCCGCAGCGCCACATGGGCACCGTGATGTGCCACCGCGGGCACCAGGCGGACGGCGATCCGCTGGCGGAGGTGGGGGACAAGGACATCACGGCGCACGTCGACTTCACCGGCGTGGCGCTCGCGGGCCAGGAGGCCGGCTTCGAGGTGCTGGGCTATGCCAGCCAGGCGAGATTCCTGCTCAACGCCGGCATCCTGCCGATGATGGAGCAGGCCTCCCTGGCCGAGCGCACGCTGGCGGCGCGCCTGATCCACGAACACGAGATGGGCGAGCTCTTCAAGGTGATCGGCTTCGCGGCCGGCGAGGCCTGGGATGCCATCGGCTTTGCCGAGGGGGACCGCAGCCATACCCTCTGAAGGGATCGGATGATTCGTCGAGAATAGGCTGCATGACTGCCGTTTCGCACCCTGACACCGCTCCGCCCCAGCACTTCGAGGTGCGCCGCTTCGATGCGCCGGTCGGCGCCGAGATCGTCGGCCTCGACATCGGAAAGCCGATCAGCGCGGCCGATTTCGCGCGCATCCACCGCGCGCACCTGGACCACCACGTGCTCGTGTTCCGCGACCAGCGGATCACGCCGGAGGCGCACATCGCTTTCAGCCGTCGCTTCGGCCCGCTCGAGATCCATGTGCTGCACCAGTTCCATCTCGAGGGCCATCCCGAGATCCTGATCGTCTCCAACATCAAGAAGGCCGACGGCGAGCCCTTGGGCCTCGGCGACGCAGGCGCCTACTGGCACTCGGACATCTCGTACAAGCCGCATCCCAGCCTCGGCTCGCTGCTGCATGCGCAGGAATTGCCGAGCGAAGGCGGCGACACGCTCTTCGCCGACCAGCATCTCGCGTGGGAAGGGCTGAGCCCCGAGCTCCAGCAGCGCATCCTGCCGCTCAAGGCCGAGCACAGCTACCTCGTAAAGTACGAGGAGCTGCGCGCCAAAAATCCGTGGCGGCCCAAGCTCTCGCAGGCGCAGATCGACAAGGTCGCGCCCGCGGTTCAGCCCGTGGTGCGCACCCATCCCGAAACCGGCCGCAAGGCGCTGTTTGTCAGCGAGCACTTCACCACCCGCATCGTCGGCCTGCCGCAGGACGAAAGCGATGCGCTCCTGGCCGAGCTGTTCGCACACAGCGTGAAGCCCGAATACGTCTATCGCCACCGCTGGGCGCCGCATGACCTGGTGTTCTGGGACAACCGCTCGCTGATGCACCTGGCCGCGGGCACGCCCGACGAACTCCGGCGCAAGCTCTACCGCACGACCATCGAAGGCGATCTGCCGTTTTGAGGCCTTGCCGCGGCGAAGCGCTTCAGGCCTTGGCCTGACGTCTCACCAGGCGAAGCTCGTCCTTCAGGAAATCGCTGGAGTTGCGCACGCGTTTGTCCGCGGTACGAACCTTGTAGGGCACCTTCGTCACCTCGGAGCGCGTGCCGCACAGCCTGATGAAGTCCTCGGCGGTCACGATCTTGTCCTTGAAGTGGTCGTACTTGGCGCGCAGGTGCCGCGCCGCTTCGGCCGCATCGTGCTCCTCACCGTTGCGCATGAACTTCATCGACTTGTGGTTGGCGACGTGCTGAATCAGCGTCTCGATCACCTTTTGTTCGGAGGCCGAAGGCGTGGCGTATGCCGGACCGGCCGCACACAGCGCCAGCGTCAGCGCGGCCAGCAGGCCTTGCATGAATCGCAGAATATTCATTGAATGGAACTCCAACAGCTTGTTATTGGCAGTCCAACCGATAGTGGCGGTGCGGCGCGTCCGGCGTCAAGGCAGCTTGGCGTCAGGTTTAATCTATTCCTTTGCATTCTCGCGCCATGAGTTCCCACGCCCCCTCGCAAGACGATCTGCGCATCGCCGACGCGCTGGCCGATGCGGCCGCCGCGCTGTCGCTGGCCTACTTCCGCACGCCGCTCGACATCATCACCAAGGCCGACCAAAGCCCGGTCACCCAGGCCGACCGCGCGGCCGAGACCGCGATGCGCGAGATCCTCGGCCGGGAGCGCCCGGCCGACGGCATCTTCGGCGAGGAGCACGGCCTCGCGCGCGTGGATGCCGCGAGCGTCTGGGTGCTGGACCCGATCGACGGCACGCGCAGCTTCATCACCGGCTCGCCGCTCTGGGGCACGCTGATCGCGCTGGTGCGCGGCGGCCGCGTCGAGCTCGGCATGATCGACATGCCGGTGCTCGGCGAGCGCTGGGTCGGCCTGCACAGCCTCGGTGCCGAGCGCAATGGGCAGCCGGTGCGCGCGAGCAGCTGCAGCGCTGTCGCCGAGGCGCGCATCGTCACCACCTCGCCCGACATCTTCGATGCCGTCGACTGGCAGGCCTTCGACACGCTGAGCCGCCGCTGCGCGATGCGCCGCTTCGGCGGCGACTGCTACGGCTACGCCCAGCTCGCGGGCGGCACCATCGACCTGGTGGTCGAAACCGGCCTGCAGCCCTACGACTACCTGGGCCCGGCGGGACTGATCGAGGCCGCCGGCGGCGTGATCACCGACTGGCAGGGCCAGCCGTTGGGCCTGCAGTCCGACGGCCGCGTGATCGCCGCGGCCACGCCGGCGCTGCACAGCGAAGCGCTCGCGGTGCTGGGCGCGGCGGCCGGCGGCCGCTGAAAAGAAACGCGCGCGGGACCCTTGTCCCACCCGCTCGTCGCTTCGACGCGCCTGCACGGTCCGAACCGGGACAGCCGCCTCACGACAGCCGGCGCCGTGTTCTCAAGAATCGATGCTCCCCTCACTGTCTCGCGGGAGTTCATTCCATGTCCGTTCACGCCATCCACGCGGCGACCCCGCCCTCGCGGCATCCGTCCTTGCTGGGCCTGATTGCGCTGATCGATGCGACGTCCGGCGAGGAGCGCGGTGCGGTGCTCGGACGCTGGCTCGAAAGCCGCTTCGGCGAACGCCGCCCGCTGGGCTGGCAGGTCGAGCGCGCGGCCGCCGCGGCGATGTCGCTGCTCGACGCGGCCGACACGCCGATCGAAGAGCTGGCGCGCCGGCACCGCGTGAGCCGGCGCCAGCTCGAGCGCGATTTCCGGCGCTGCCTCGGCGTGGCGCCGCGCACCTACGCGCGCCTGGTGCGCTTCCGGCGCGCGGCCTGTGCGATCGCCGACGGCATGCCGCTGGCGCAGGTGGCCGCGGAACACGGCTTTGCGGACCAGGCGCACATGACGCGCGTTTTCGGCGAAACCGCCGGTGTGACGCCGCGCCGTCTGCGCGACGGCGGCGGGGCTGCGGCCGCGGTGCGTTCGGTGTTCGCGCATCGCATGGTCATGCCGCCGGCCTTGCGGCTGGCGGCTTGAGAATCCGGCTGCGGCCACGGCGCCATCCTCACAGATCGTTGACCGGTCCACCCGTGCCTTCGGTTCGCGCCGCAGATGTGCGTTCGCGCGGCTCCTCCATCCCCTGCCAGACGATGACCTTGCCGTGGTCGCTCCAGGCCTCGGTGGCCTGGGCTGCCGAATGAATGGTGCCCCGCGCATCGCAACCGCCGATGCCGGCGGCCAGCACGCACAGCAGGCCGGCCAGCCCGATGCGGAGGGTGGCTTCGAACATGGTGTGCTCCTTCTGAAAAGAGCTTCGATGATCCTAGGACATGGCCTCGCGGTCTTGCAGTTTTGCGTCATGCATGCATGCCCAACGGCCTCTTTCCGGCAGCGCTAGACTCTTCCCATGATTCGCTGGCTGATCGTCGTCGTGCTTGCACTGGTCCTCATGAGCGGGCTCACGGAGTGGCTGCGGCGCTACGGCTTCGGGCGCCTGCCCGGCGACTTCGAGTTCCGCGCCTTCGGGCGCGAATGGCAGCTGCCGATCGGCAGCACGGTGGTGCTCAGCACGATCGCGGCATTGATCGCAAAGTGGATTTGATTCGATGAGAGCTTGTGTCGATATCGGCGGCACCAAGGTGGCCGTGAGCCTGTCGGCCGACAGCGCATCCCCGCTGATCGGGCGGCGCAGCGAGCCGACCGCGAAGACCGGCGACAACGATGCGGTTGCGCTGCAGATCCTGCGGCTCATCGACGAGATCTGCGCCGAGCAGGGCATCGCCGCCGATTCGATCGACCGCGTGGGCGTGTCCTCGGCCGGTCCCTTCGTGCTGCGCGACGGCATGGTGGAGCTGGCCACGCCCAACATCTGCGGCGGCATCGCGGGCCCGGCGCGCGGCCTGCCCAACAACTGGATGACGGCGATCGTCGAGGCCCCGCTCAAGCGGCGCTTCGCTCATGTGCGGGTCGAGAACGACGCGGTGGCTGCGCTCGAGGCCGAGCGCCGCTGGGGGGCGCTGCAAGGCGCCGACCATTGCGCCTATGTCACCTGGAGCACCGGCGTCGGCGTGGGCCTGTGCGTCGACGGCCGCATCCTGCACGGCAAGAACGGCAACGCGGGCCATGCGGGCCACAGCTTCGTGGTCGACGACGACAGCAATGCGCTGTGCGGCTGCGGCAACGTCGGCGACGTCGAAGGCCTGGCCGCCGGCAACTCGATCGCGCGCCGCTTCGGGCATTCGGCCCCCGAGCTCTTCGCCGCGGCCGCCGCGGGCGACCCGCAGGCGCTGGCCACCACCGATGCGCTGTGCCGCGTGATGGGCCGCATGCTCTACAACCTGGTCGCGACCCTGGACCTCGAACGCATCAGCCTGGGCGGCAGCGTGTTCTGGAACAACCGCGAGTTCCTGCTGCCGCGCCTGCAGGCGCAGGTCGACGGCAAGCTGGTCGCCTTGACGCGCGGTGCGGTGCTGGTGCCCGCGGGGCTGGGCGACAAGGTGGGTGACTACGCGGCGCTGGCGCTGCTGGATTGACCCTGCTCCCTCCCCCGCTGGGGGAGGGAGGGGGTGGGGGCACCGGGCCTCTGATTCGGCGCAGCGCTTGATCGAGCGCCGAGGCCCCCACCCCGGCACTCCCCCAGAGGGGAAGGGAGCAACGCCTTCTCCACGATCTGCCCCAGTCGGCGCAGGCCGGCATCGACCGCCTCGCCATAGGGCCAGCCGCAGTTGATGCGCAGGTAGTGGTCGAAGCGCGAGGAGTTCGAGAACAGCGTGCCGGGCGCCACCACGATCCGCTCGGCCAATGCCGCATCGAAGACCCGCGACGAGGAGAGGCGCTCGGGCAGCTCGACCCACAGCTGCAAGCCGCCGGGCGGCAGGTTGATGCGCGTGCCCGCAGGAAAGTAGCCGGCGATCGCGTCGGCAGTCTGCTCGCGCTGCGTCTTCAGGCAGTTGCGCAGATGGCGCAGGTGACGGTCGTAGGCGCCGGTGGCCATGAAGAGGCCGGCCGCACCCTGCGAGAGTCCCTCGTTGTTGCGCGTCTGCGCGAACTTGAGCATCTCCACGCGCGCCTGCCAGCGCCCGGCCGCGATCCAGCCCAGCCGCAGGCCGGGCGCGAGGATCTTGTGCAGCGAGGCGCAATGGATCACGTTGCCGCTGGCGTCCCAGGACTTGAGCGCGCGCGGCGGCATTGGCGCATCGACGAGCTCGCTGTAGGTGTCGTCCTCGATCAAGGGGATCGCATGCTGCTCGCACAGCTGCGCGAGCCGCGCCTTGTGGGCATCGGGCATCACGCTGCCCAGCGGGTTCTGCAGGTGCGGCACCACCACCACGGCCTTGATGTTGTCGTAGGTGCGGATCGCGAGCTCCAGCGCCTCGATCGAGATGCCGGTCTGCGGGCTGGTCGGAATCTCCAGCGCGCGCATGCCGAGGCTCTCGAGCACCTGCAGCAGGCCGTAGAAGGTGGGCGACTCCACCGCCACCGTGTCGCCCGGCTGCGCCACGGCGCGCAGCGCGAGATTGAGCGCCTCGATGCAGCCGTTGGTGACCAGGATGTCCTCCGGCGAGATCGTCATGCCCACGCGCACGCTGCGCTGCGCGAGCACCTCGCGGAACTGGCGATGGCCCTTCAGCGGCGCGGCGACCGCCAGCATGCCGGGTTGCTGGCGCAGCATGCGCGTCATGGCGTTGCGCAGCGCCTCGGCCGGATAGAGCTCCGGCGCGCCGCGCGCGATGGAGAGGTTGAGCTTCTCGGGGATCTGCCGGCGGCGCGCCACGAAGTCCGAGACCTTGGCGTGGATGCCCACGTACTGCGCCGGGTCGGGCGCCCGGTCGGCCGCGGGCTCGTCCATGGCCGCGATCGACAGGCGCTGCGGGCGGCGCACGAAGTAGCCCGAGCGCTCGCGGGCCTCGACCCAGCCTTCGCTCTCCAACGCGCGGCACAGCTGCAGCGCGGTCGAGAGGCTGACGCCGTGCTGGCGCATCAGGCTGCGCAGCGAAGGCAGCTTGTCGCCGGGCTGGAGCGAGCCGGCGCGGATCGCGTCCAGGTAGCGCGCGGCCAGCTGCCGGTAGAGCGGGGGTGAGTCCATGGCTTCGATGCTCCGGCAATGACGGCGGGGAAAACAGATGCAGATGCCGGGAAAAACGACCATAACAGATGGGGTCGGCACCGCACTGTTCCGCTTCCGATTGTCCTTGGTTGTGCCTGTTTTCGAGGCAGCCCGCTGCCTACGATTCAAGCATCCCCACTCTGCATCGACGAGGCCTGCCATGACCAGCGATCTTCCCGAAACCACGCGGCTCGAGCCCGGCCAGTCGCTGCGCGTGGCCCTCGATGCGGGCGCTTCGCTGCTGGTCACGGAAGGCCGCGTGCGCATCGTGTCGCCGCCGTCCTGGTTCGGCGACACCGTGTTCAGCGTGCAGAACAGCTTCGACGAAGGCGAGGCTTATGTGGCCGGGCGCGGCGGCTGGATCGAGGTCACGGCGCTGACGCCGGTGCGCCTGCGGGGCGTGCCGCAAGCGGCGCCTGCCGTGCCGGCGGCGAACTCGCGCGTCGCGCGGCTGTGGCAACTGCTGGCCGGCTAGGCTAGCGCACGCTCTCGGCGGCGCGCAGCGCGTCCAGAAAGCTGCGCCGCCACCAATGCACGTCCTGCTCGCGAATGCGAGACAGCAGCTTCTGGTGGCGCTCGCGGCGCTCCTCCAGCGGCATCTGCAGCGCCTGCTGCACGGTCTCGGCGGTGCCGTGGGTGTCGTAGGGGTTCACCAGCAGCGCCTCCTTCAATTGCTCGGCCGCGCCGGCGAAGCGCGACAGCACCAGCACGCCCGGGTCGGCCGGGTCCTGCGCCGCGATGTATTCCTTGGCCACCAGGTTCATGCCGTCGCGCAGCGGCGTCACCAGCCCGACCGCGGCCGCGCGGCACAGGCCCGGCACGCGCTTGCGCGCCACCATGCGGTGGATGTAGCGCACCGGCATCCAGTCGAGCTCGCCGTAGTCGCCGTTGATGGCGCCGCACAGCGACTCGAGCTCGCGCCGGATGTCGGCGTAGGCGTCGACCGTCTCGCGCGTGGGCGAGGCGATCTGGATCAGGGTCGCGCTGCGGCGGTTCTCCGGGTAGTTGGCCAGCAGTTCGCGGAAGGAGCGCACGCGGTTCGGAATGCCCTTGGAGTAGTCGAGCCGGTCGATGCCCAGCAGCAGGCGCCGGCTCGAGTACTCGCGCTTCATGGTCTCGTACATGTCGCGCGATTCCTTGGCATGCGTGAGTGCCGCGAACTCGTCGACGTCGATGCCGATCGGGAAGGCGCCGCAGCGCACCGTCTGGCCGTAGGCGCGGTAGATGCTGTTGCCCATGAAGGCGCCGTTGGCCTCGTTGCGCACGTACTGCTCGAAATGCTGCACGTCCTGCTGGGCCTGGAAGCCGATCAGGTCGTAGGCGAAGAGCGATCGCATGAGCCATTCGTGCTGCGGGACCGCCGCCATGATGATGTGCGGCGGCAGCGGGATATGAAGGAAGAAGCCGATGCGCTGCCGGCACCCCATCGCGCGCAGCTCGGCCGCGAGCGGGATCAGGTGATAGTCGTGCACCCAGATGATGTCGTCGTCCTGCAGCAGCGGCAGCAGCTTGCGCGCGAACAGCTGGTTCACGCGCCGGTAGCCGCCGATGAAGCTGGCCTCGAAGTTGGCCAGGTCCAGCCGGTCGTGGAACACCGGCCACAGCACGTCGTTGCTGTAGCCGAGGTAGTAGCTGTCGTGGTCTTCGCGGCCGAGGTCGAGGGTGGCGAGGGTGACCTTGCCGGCCTGCTGCCGGTGCATATCGCCTTCGCCGGTCGGGCCGTTCTCCACGATGGTGCCGCTCCAGCCGAACCACAGGCCGCCGGTCAGCTGCAGGCTTTCGCCGAGCGCGACGGCCAAGCCGCCGGCTGCGGGCTTGCGCGGATCGGCGACGCGATTGGAAATGACGACGAGACGGCTCATGGGCTCCTTGTGATGGCGGCCGGGTTCATATGCACGAATCCCACGGCGCCGACAGCCGCACCGCCGCATTGATGATGCCCACCATCGAATAGGTTTGCGGGAAGTTGCCCCACATCTCGCCCGTGATGGGGTGCGTGTCTTCCGACAGCAGGCCCAGCGGATTGCGTGCCGCCAGCATGGTTTCGAAGATCTGCCGCGCCTCGGCCTTGCGGCCGATCTTGGCCAGGGCGTCGATGCGCCAGAAGGTGCAGATGTTGAAGGCCGTCTCGGGCTTGCCGAAATCGTCGGCTGCCTCGTAGCGGCGCATGTAGGGGCCGTCGCAGAGCGATTTCTCCATCGCCTCGACGGTCGAGATGAAGCGCGGGTCGCGCGCGTCGATCAGGCCGACCTCGGCCATCAGCAGGATGCTCGCATCGAGCTCGTGGCCGCCGAAGCTCTCGGCGAAGGCCTGGCGCTCCTCGCACCAGGACTTGGTGAGGATCTCCTCGCGCATGCGCGAGGAATGGCCGTGCCAGTAGGCCGCGCGTTCCGGCAGGCCGAGCGCGCGCGCCACCTTCGCGAGCCGGTCGCAGGCGGCCCAGCTCATCAGCGCCGAGCTGGTGTGGATGCGCGCGCGCGTGCGCAGCTCCCACATGCCGGCGTCGGGCGTGCCGTAAACGCGGATGGCCTGTTCGCCTACGGCCTCGAGGTACGGGAACTCGGCCACGCCGGCGCGGCTGAGCAGGCGGTGGTCGTGGAAGGCCTGCGAGGCGCCGAGCACGATGTTGCCGTAGACGTCGTGCTGGAAGTGCTCCTGCGCCTGGTTGCCCACGCGCACCGGCCCCATGCCGCGGTAGCCGGCCAGCCCTTCGACGAAGGACTCCGGCAGTTCGCGCTCCAGGCCGATGCCGTAGAGCGGCTGAATGTGCTCGCCGTGCGAGCCGATCACCACGTTGCCGAGCCAGCGCAGATAGTCTTCCATGGTGCCGACTTCGGACAGGCTGTTGAGCGCGCGCACCACGAAGAAGGCGTCGCGCAGCCAGCAGAAGCGGTAGTCCCAGTTGCGCTGGCTGCCCGGCGCCTCGGGGATGCTGGTGGTCATGGCGGCGACGATGGCGCCGGTGTCCTCGTAGAGCGACATCTTGAGCGTGATCGCGGCGCGGATCACCGCCTCCTGCCACTCGAAGGGGATCGCGAGCCGCTTGCTCCAGGTGCGCCAGTAAGCGATGGTCTCCTGCTCGAAATGCCGCGCGGTGTCGGCGATGCCGTCGGTCAGCGTCTCGTCGGCGCCGAACACGAAGTTGTGCTCGCGCGACAGCACGAAGGCCTGGCCCGAGAGCACGTGCGAGACCGAGGCGTCGGTGTTGAGGCGCAGCGCGAAGTCGGGCCCCACGTAGCGGATGTGGTTGCTGCCGCGCGTGATGGTCGGCGCCGTCGCGCCCCACTGGAAGCGAGGCGCGAGCGAAACGCGGATGCGCGGCGTGCCCTGGATCGGCCTGACGCGGCGGACGATGGTGAGCGGCCTGAAATAGCGCGAGCGGCTGTGAAAGCGCGGCGCCAGGTCGGTGATCTCGAGGCCCTGGCCCGCGCTGTCGAAGAGCTGGGTGCGCAGCACGGCGGTGTTCGGCTCGTACCACTGCTTGGCCGACGCGAAGTCCTCGATCTCGATGGCCCATGCGCTCGCATTCTCGGCCGGATGCAGCAGCGCGTTGAACACCGGCTCGCCGTCGAAACGCGGCAGGCAGCACCAGACGATGCGGCCGCGCTCGTCGACCAGCGCGCTGAAGGCGCAGTTGCCGATCACGCCCAGCTTCAGCGAGGGTTCGGCCGGCCCAACGAAGCCGCGGCGGCCAGCGGGTGCTTCCAGCACCTCGGGATGCGGCGCTGCCTTGTCGCTCGCGCCGGCAGCGCCTGCGATTGCCTCGCCGGCGCGGTCTTCGGGCGTGGCGACCTCTTTCAGATTCGTCGTCATGCAGGTTTTCCTCGGGTGTCGGATGCCGGTCCCGCGAGCAGATCGCGTGCCTGGACCAGCCATTCGAACACGGCGCGTGGGGAATCCAGCCGGTGCAGCGCCAGGCTGGGCCCCGATCCGACCTTGATCGCCACGCCGCCGCGCGGCTGCACGATGGCGAAGCCGCTTTCGTCGGTGGTGTCGTCGCCGGCGAAGACCGGCATGCGGCCGGCGAAGGGCGCCTCGCGCAGGAAGGCATCGATCGCGATGCCCTTGTTGACGCCCGCGGGCTTGACCTCGAACACGAACTTGCCGTGCAGCAGCTCCAGCTGCGACTGGCCGTCGATCGCGCGCAGCAGCGCGTCGCGGCAGACGGCTTCGAGCTGCGGCGCGAGCCGGTAGTGCAGGGCGATCGCGGCATGCTTGCGTTCCACCAGCAGGCCTTCGTAGACGCGCGCGAGTTCGTTGGCGACGTCCAGCACCAGCTTGAGGTCGGGCGCGCGCTGCTCCTGCATCCGGCCCTCGGCATCGCGGCGCTGCACGCCGTGCTCGCCGGCGGCCGGCAGGCGCAGCGGTGCGAGGAACCGGTCGAGCACGTCGATCTGCCGGCCGGACACGACCGCCAGCGCGCCGTCCAGCAAGTCACTCAGGTCGCTCAGCAGCGGAACCAGGGCGCTGGGCACGTCGATCGCCTCGGGCGTCTCGGCGATGTCCACCAGCGTGCCGTCGAAGTCGAGGAACAACGCGGCGTCGGGGGTAAGGCGAGGAGGCGTCTGCATGGAGGGAAAACCATAACAGAGTCGCAGGGCGGAGGGCGTCGGTCAAAACCGGCAATCGCTTTTTCAGACGGAAACAGGGAGTGCGGCGGCCACGGCGACCACGCGCGCGCGGGCGATCGCCTCGCCGATCCTCGCGCCGGCGGCGCCCGCCTGCTGCGCCGCGCGCGCGATCGGCTCCGTTTCGACGGCTTGGGCCGCGGCCAGCGCGGCCAGCAAGCGTTCGCGCTGTGGATAAGGCCTGTCCTCGAGCCCGAGCCGCCCGCGCGCATCGCATTCGCAGGCCAGCAACGCCTGATCGAATCGCTCGGGTTTGCGAAACGCATCGCAGCGTTCGAGCAGCCGCACCAGCGCCTTCGCGCCGAGCTCGCCGCTGCGGTGGATGTTGCCGTGCTCGCGCGCCACCACCTCGGCCAGTTCGCGCAGTTCGACCGGCACGCGCCAGCGCTCGCACACGGCGCGCAGCAGTTCGACGCTGCGCTGCTCGTGGCCGATGTGGCGCGGCAGCGCCTCGGCCGGCGTGGTGCCCTTGCCGAGGTCATGCACCAGGCAGGCGAAGCGCACCGAAAGCGGCGCCTCGAGCCGGGCCGCCATGTCGAGCACCATCATGAGGTGCTCGCCCGTGTCGACCTCCGGATGATGGGCTTCTGGCTGCGGCACGCCCCACAGCCGGTCGACCTCGGGCAGCAGCACGGCCAGCGCGCCGCAATCGCGTAACAGTTCGAACATGCGCGAAGGCCTGGCTTCCATCAACCCGCGCGCAAGCTCCTGCCAGACCCGCTCGGGCACCAGCGCATCGACTTCGCCGGCGGCCACCATCTCGCGCATCAGCGCCATGGTCTCGGGCGCGACGCCGAAGTCGGTGAAGCGGGCCGCGAAGCGCGCGACGCGCAGGATGCGCACCGGGTCTTCGCGGAAGGCATCGGTCACGTGGCGCAGCAGCTTCTGCTCCAGATCGCGCCGGCCGTGGAAAGGGTCGATCAGGTGCGCGGCGTCGATGGCGGCGGTCGCGGCCTTGTTCGCCGGCAGCGCGATCGCATTGACCGTCAGGTCGCGCCGGGCCAGGTCCTGCTCGAGCGTGACGTCCGGCGTCGCGTGGATGGTGAAGCCGCGGTAGCCGGGCGCGCTCTTGCGTTCGGTGCGCGCCAGCGCGTATTCCTCGCGCGTCTTGGGGTGCAGGAACACCGGGAAGTCGCGGCCCACCGGCAGGAAGCCCTTGGCCACCATCTCTTCGGGCGTGGCGCCGACCACGACCCAGTCGCGATCGCTGCCGGGGCGGCCCAGCAGCGCATCGCGGATCGCGCCGCCGACGAGGTAGGTTTGCATGGGACGCAGTTTAGGTGCTGGCCCCCATGCAGGATCCCGCTCAGCGCTCGATTCGGTAGGGTTCGTCGATGACGACGAAGCGCTTCTCGACCAGCGCCTCGTCGATCCAGGCCTTCACGCCGGGAAGCTGCTGTACGCGCTCGACGTAGGCCGTGATCGCGGCAGGCACCGGCAGGCCGAAGGTCTTGATGCGCACGCCGACCGGCGCGTAGTACGCATCCGCGACGCCGAACTCACCGAACAGCATCGGCCCGCCATGGCTTTCCAGGAGGCCGCTCCACATCTGCACGATGCGCGCGAGGTCGGCGCGCACGTCCGGCTTGTCGCGCAGGATGATCCGGCCCTGCTCGCGCAGGTCGGCTTCGATATTCATTCCGCAATGGGTGCGCAGCGCGCCGAAACCGGCATGCATCTCGGCGCAGATGCTGCGCGCATGCGCGCGCTGGACCTTGTCGCGCGGCCAGAGGGCCTTGTCGGGATGGCTCTCGGCGAGGTATTCGCTGATCGCCAGCGTGTCGTAGACGACAATGGCGCCGTCCTCGAGAACCGGCACGCGGCCGGCCGGGCTGACCGCGCGGATGGTCTTCTTGAAGTCCGCGTCGGCATCCATGGTGTCGAAGGGCACCATGACCTCCTCGAACGCGATGCCGGCCTGCTTCATGAGCACCCAGGGCCGCATCGACCAGGACGAGTAGTTCTTGTTGCCGATGTAGAGCTTGGGCATCACGGTCCTCCAGATTGCTGCAAAACCCTCGATGCTAGCGGCTGGGCAGCGCGCGATTAATGCCGAAGGCGCGGTCGATTGATGCTCAGCGCTTCGTTTCGTCGTCCGGCGACGCGATCACGCGCGGCTTGCCGTTCGTGCCGCCGCCGGACGGCGGGCCGATCATTCGTTCGATCAGCTCCACCAGCCGCGGCACCAGCGCGAGCACGGCCAGTGCCAGCAGGGCGCTGAGCACCGCGGTCACCTCGCGTCCGAGCCCGCAGGCCATGCCGATCGCAGCCGTCATCCAGAGGCCGGCTGCGGTGGTGAGGCCCTCCACATGCCGTTCGTCCCGGCCCTGCTTGAGGATGGTGCCGGCGCAGAGAAAGCCCACGCCCGCCACCAGGCCCTGGATCACGCGGCTCATGTCGGCCGGCACGATGCCGGTCTGCTGCGGCACGAGCACGAAGAGCGCGGAGCCGATCGCCACCAGCATGTGGGTGCGCACGCCGGCGGCCTTGCCCTGCTGTTCGCGCTCGAAGCCGAGCGCGAAGCCCAGCATGGCCGCCAGCAGCAGGCGCACGAGGATGCGGGTGAGCTGGGCGACGTCGCCGACGTCCGAGAACTCGGCCGCGATGGTGCTGGCGGCTTCGTCCCACCAAGCCATCAGGGCAGGTCCTTGTTGGGCTCGGGCTCGGCGGCATCGCGCGGGCCCACGTTGCCGAGGCGGTCCTTGATCGACTGCGGCCGGCCGGTGATCAGCGCCGCGTAGTTGGTGGCGTTGGCGAGCACCTTCTTGACGTAGTCGCGGGTCTCGTTGAAGGGCACGTTCTCGGCCCAGATCGCCGCCTCCAGCACCGGTCCGTTGCGCCAGTTGCGCGGCCGGCCCGGGCCGGCGTTGTAGGCGGCGGCGGCGAGCGCCATCGAGCCGTCGAAGTCGTCGAGCGCGAGCTTGAGGTAGTTGGTGCCGATGGTGATGTTGGTGTCGCGGTCATTGATCTGGCCGGGCGTGAAGCCCGCGAGGCCGATCTTGTTGGCGGTCCAGCGCGCGGTGGCGGGCATCACCTGCATCAGGCCCGAGGCGCCGACGCCCGAGCGTGCGTCCATGATGAAGCGGCTCTCCTGTCGGATCAGGCCGTAGACGTAGGCCGGGTCGAGGCCGATCTCCTCGCTCTTGCGCACCACGGCGTCGCGATAGGGCATCGGGTAGCGCTGCTCGACGTCGATCATGCCCTTGGTGCGTTCGCTGGTGTTGATGCAGCGGTCCCACACTTCGCGCTGGCAGGCGAAGTCGGCCGCGGCCAGCAGTTCGCGATCGCCCATGCCGCCCTTGTCGTGCAGGTTGGTGGCGTAGTTCCATTCGCGCGTGCCCTCGGGGCGCAGGCCGATCGCGATCGCGTAGAGCGCGCGGTTGAGCGCGACGTTGCTGCGCGCGGCTTGCTTCTCTTCGGGCGTGAGCGGCGCCGGGCGGGTCGGCACGGTGGCGCGCTCGCCCAGCTCTTCGAGCGCCAGCAGTTCGTAGAAGCCGCGCGTGCCGGCGATGCTCTCGAACAACGCACGCGCCTGGGCGCGGCGCTCGTCGCCGCCCTGGGCGTGCAGGGCGCGCGCTTTCCAGTAGATCCAGGTCGGATCCTGCTGCGTCGATTCGCTCATGGCATCGATCGCGGCGTGCACGTTCTTCCAGTGGCCGCTGCGCAGCGCGGCGCGCGTCTTCCAGGCCAGCATGTCGTCGGAGAGATCGCTGTTCTTCGTGACGTTCGCGAAGGCGCCGCCCGCCGCCGGCGAGAGCTTGACGGCGTACTGCCGACCGATCGCGCCCCAGAGCCAGTTGCGCTCCTCAGAGGTCAGCATCGGACCCCACTTGCTCTCGAGCTGGGAGGCCGCCATGTCCGGGTCGGCGATGGTCATCTTGATCAGCGCGAGCACCACCAGCTCCTTGCGCGCCTTGGTGGCGACGAAGGCGCGGCCGGTCAGGAACTTGGTCATGCTGGCGTTCAGCTCGTCGAACTGGGCAACGGCATCGGGCGCGGCGAGGAGGATCGCAGCGCGCGCCGCCTGCGGCCGGTTGGCCTCGATGGAAAGGCGTGCCTTTTTCCAGGCGTCGTTGGGCGACATCAGGCCGGCCGCGATCATGCGGTCGGCCGCGGTCAGGCAGCCGTCGTCGAGCTCGCGCTGGCCCAGCCAGTTGCGGCGGACTTCGTCGGCCTGCGCCTTGACGGCGTTGCCGCCGCGCAGCGTCTCGACCAGGATCGCGTAGCAGCGCACCTGGGCATCGTCGTTCATGCGGAAGGCCGGATGCAGCGTGGCGAAGCCGTCCCAGTCGCGGCGCTGGCCGAGCAGCATCAGCCAGTCGTTGCGCAGGCGGTCTTCCTGGTAGCTGCCGGCGTAGCGCGAGAGGAAGTCCTGCACCTCGGGGGAACTCGCTTCCTGCAGGCGTGCCTTCAGCTCCCAGTAGGCGGCCCAGGGTTCCAGCACATGGCCGCGCGCCTGCGGCAGCAGGGCAGCGAGACGCGCCTTGTCGCCGCGCTGGAAGGCCTGCTTTATCTGGACCAGCACATCGTCGTCGCGGTTCTGCGCGCAAGCCGGCTGCAGCAGTGCCGCGGTGGCGAGGACGAGCGAAAGAACGAGGGTGGAGAAGGGTGCGCGGGGGCGGCGGGGCGCGGGTGCCAAAATGCTTGCAAACTGCATCGGGCGATTATGGACAAGTCAAAGGGTGCCGACACCTCGGCAACTGCCAACTTTCTCAAGCAACAGCTGCGAAAAGCACTGATCGAACAGCGTCTTGCGATGCCCGACCGCCTCGCGCGCGCCGACCTGCTGCAGCGCGTGATGCGGATCTGGCTGGTCGGCCGGCCCGACACCGTGATCGGCGCCTACTGGCCGATCAAGGGCGAGTTCGATCCCTTGCCGGCGCTGCACCGCTGGAAGGAAGACGGTGAATTGCTGGACGAGCCGCACCGCCGGCGCATCGGCCTGCCGGTGGTCGACCGTGTCCACAAGATCCTGACCTTTCGTTCGTGGTACCCGGGCTGCCCGATGGAGAACGACGCCTTCAACATTCCGAAGCCGAAGGACACCGAGCTGATCGTGCCCACGCTGCTGTTCGTGCCCTGTCTGGGCTACAGCGCCGGCGGCTACCGCCTGGGCTACGGCGGCGGCTTCTACGACCGCACGCTGGCGGCGCTGCAGCCCCGGCCTTTCACGGTGGGGCTGGGCTTCACGAACGGCTACATCGAGGAGTTCGAGCCGGAGGCGCACGACCTGCCGCTCGACGCCATCCTCAACGACAACGGCGTCGTTTGGCCGGCGGGCTGATTCAGTCCAGCTGATCTACCGTATCCGGATCAGGCACCTCGCCGATGGTCTCGCGCGTGACGGCGGCCTGCGACTGCAGCCAATCGCAAAAGTCCTTGATCTCGGGCCGCAGTGCGCTGCGCGGCCCGGCGATCAGCCAGTAGGCCATCGGTGAATCCATGCGGTGGTGCGGCAGCACCTCGACGAGATCGCCGTTGGCCAGGCTTTCGGCGATCAGCGAGCTGCGCGCCAGCACCACGCCCTGGCCGGTGAGCGCGGCCTGCACCATCTGGTAGGCGTAGTTGAAGTAGAGCCAGCGCTTCGGCTGGGCGCGCTGCAGGTTGTTGATTTCGAACCAGCGGCGCCAGGTGAGCCATTCGAGGTGCGTGCGGTGCGCATCGCCGGCCTCGATCAGCGTGAAGCGCGCGATGTCGGCCGGTTCCTTGATGGCCGGGTTGCTCTTGATCAGCCAGGGGCTCGCCACCGGCGTCAGCGATTCGCCGAAAAGCCGCACCGCCCCGGCCGGCATGTTCTCGCCCGGGCCGTAGCGCAAGGCGATGTCGACGTCGGACATGTCCAGGTCGAGCGCCACGTCGCTGGCGTCGATGCGGATGTCGATCTCCGGGTTGTCGCGCTGGAAGGCCTCCAGCCGCGGAATCAGCCACATCGAGGCGAAGGAGGCGAAGGTGGTGAGCGACACGCTCTTGCGACCCGCGCTGTGCCGGATCTGGCGCACCGCGCCGTCGATGCGCGGCAGCGACTGCTGCACCGCCAGCAGCAGCTGGGCGCCCGCGCTCGTGAGCTCGACCGCGCGCGTGTGGCGCAGGAACAGGCCGACGCCGACCTCCTCTTCCAGCGACTGGATCTGCCGGCTCACGGCCGACTGGGTGAGCGCCATCTCCTCCGCCGCGGCACGGAAGTTCAGGTGCCGGGCCACGGCTTCGAAGGCGCGCAGATGGCCGGCCGAGATCGGGCGGGAGCGCAGGTGGGTCTGGGAATGCTGCATGGACGGAAAGTGGATTGATGCGAAACCGGAATCAGTAGGCTACCCCGTTTTCATTGGACCGCCAACGGGGGAACGCCGATCATTCATTCCCGAAGCGCGCAATTGCGTTTCGGAGAAAACCCTCTACAGGAGCTCACATGTCCGCCGCTTGCACCACCACCTCTACGTTCCCGTCCCCGGCCCTGGCTGCACGTCCGGCTGCCGTACCGCCGGCCGTGCGCCGGGGTGCATGGCAGCTGGCGGCTGGCGAGGCGACCAGTCTCAGGGCTTCCAGCGCGAGCATCCTGCGCATCCGGCAGGGCCGGGTGTGGGTCACGCGCGACGCCACCGACGTGTGGGGCAGCGAAGACCTGGTGCTCGCACCGGGCGAAACGCTGGCCGTCGCTGCCGGCGAGCGCATCGTGATGGAGCCGTGGGACAGCCACGGCGCCACTTACAGCTGGGACGTGGCAGCGGCCTAGCCCGCCGGGGCTTGCCGGCTATCCAGCAATGTCGAGGCGGGGGCGCAGCGCCAGAAAGCGCTCCAGCGCCTCCGCCCCGTCGAGTTGCTGAAGGATGGCGATGTCTTCGCGTTCCGCATCGTCCTCGGTCTGGGCCAAGCCCATCTCGAAGCGCTGGTAGCGGCGCTCCAAGAGCTCGCCTTCATAGACCACGCGCATCTCGGTGTGCCGCGGGTCGGCCTCCAGCCGGTTCAGCAGGCCCAGCACCTGCTTTCGCGGGCCTTCGAAATGCTGGCAGAAGCGCATGCCGTCGAACACCAGCAGCCCCGTGATGCCTTCTGTGGCGTTGCGGGCTCGCGCCTGGCTCACGATCTGGCCGACGATTTCGGTGGGTTGGTCGGGCGCCAGCAGGCTGCAATAAAGGATTTCGTGGAGTTCGGTCATTCGTTCGTGGGGCGCCAAGCGTGCGCAGTCTAGGTGCGCCAAACAGCTCGCGAAATGTGAAAAGACATAGGCGCGAGGCCTATAGTGGGTCGGTGAAATTCGAGGACTATCCGGCCCCTGTCCATCCGCCGCGCTGCGCCCATCCGTGCGAGGAGTGCGGCCTGCGCCGGAACCCCGCTTTCCTGCCCGTATCGCCCGAGGAACTGGGTGCCATCCAGTCCTTCCGCACGGGCACGCGCGTCGTCGATGCCGGCCGGCCGGTGGTCGAGGAAGACCGCCCCAGTGCGCAGCTGTTCACGCTCTATTCCGGCTGGGCCTTCCGCTTCAAGACGCTCAGCGACGGCCGGCGGCAGATCCTGAGCTTTCTGCTGCCGGGCGATTTCATCGGGTTGCAGGACGAATTTGCCGAGAGTCATACGCACGGCGTCGAGGCGGTGACCGCGGTCACGCTGTGCGTCTTTGCGCGCGACCAGCTCTGGAACCTGTTCCACAGCCAGCCCAAGCTGGGCTACGACATCACCTGGCTGGCGGCGCGCGAGGAAAAGATGGTGGACGACAACCTCGTGACCGCCGGCCGGCGCAACGCGGCCGAGCGGGTCGCGATGCTGCTGATGCATCTCTATCGCCGTGCCGAACGCGTCGGCATGGCGCGCGAGGGCTGGGTCGTGTTTCCGTTCAACCAGCAGCACATCGCCGATGCACTGGGCCTGTCGCTGGTGCATACCAACAAGACCTTGCGGCGCCTGCAGCAGCTCGGGCTCTACAAGCTCGACGGCGGATGGCTGCGCATCCTCGAGCCCCACGCGCTCGAGACGCTGGGCGACTATTTCGAGCGGCCGCTGCAGCCCACGCCGCTGATCTAGTCACGGCCATCGCGTATCGTAGAGGCCCCGTCCGGAAGTCCCGGACACGAGCCCCGACCCGGCAGCCGCCGGCCAACCCCTGACCGCGCTGCCACACCTGTGAAACTCCTGTCCCGTCTGCGCCAGATCGCCATGGTCGGCGGCGTCGAAACCTTCGGTGTGGCCATCGGCGGCATTGCCGGCCTGCTCATCGTCAACGTGATGCCGAAGGACCAGTACGCGGCCTACACCTTCCTGGTGGCGTGCATGACGCTGATCTTGGGCATCACCGACCTCGGGCTCGCGCATTGCACCCTGCCCATCGTCGGCCAGCGTGCGGGCGAAGTTCGGTGGGTGGTGGGCGTCTGCCATCAGGTGTTCCGCAAGCGCTGGCTGCTGCTGGCGCTGGGCCTGGCCATCATCGGCCCCTACTGGTTCTATACCTCGCAGCAGCATGCGTGGTCCGGATGGGCCTATCTCGCAGCGTCGCTGCTCATGGTCGCCGTCGTCCTGCTGACGCTCAGGGAGCACTACGCCAACACGGTGCTTTTGATCCTCGGCCAGATCTCGACCCTGAACCGCATCGCCTTCTCGTCCCATTGCGTGCGCATCGCCTTCGTCGGCGTGGTGCTCCTGCTGCCCGCCACCTCCTGGTCGGTGACCGGCATCGTGGCGGCGACCGCCGCGGCGAGCTTCGTCAGCGTGATGCTGTATCGCAAGGCCTTCACGACACAGCAGCTGCCGGACGCCCATCTCGACGAGGCGGACACGAAGAAGGTGGACGCCCAGATGCTCCGGATCGCGAAGCCGCTGGTGCTGCCGGCCATCTTTTACCAGGTGCAGGGCGTGATCACCGTGTTCCTGGCGTCCTTGTTCGGCACCGCCGGCATGCTGGCCGAGGTCGGCGCCTTCGGCCGCCTGGCCATGGTGCTGATCGTGGTGGACCGCGTCACCAACATCCTGCTGTTCCCCGCCATCGCCCGGGCGCCGGTGGGATCGCGCCTCGGCGCGATCGTGGCGCAGGCCCATCTGGCCTATTTCGCCATGAGCGCACTGATCCTGCTGACCTCCTTCTACTTCCCGCAGTACTGGATCCTGCTTCTGGGCAAGCAATACGCCAGCATGACGCCGCTGGTGTGGATGGTGTTCCTGGCTTCGATCCTGATGAACGCATCGGGTTTTGCCTTCCGCACCCTGTCGGTCCGCGGCGCGACCGCGGGTCAGACCTACAGCATCGCAGTGACGCTGATCACCCAGATCGCCTACCTGTGGCTGGTGGGCGTGAGCGATCTGCGCTCGGTGCTCGGCTTCGGCATCGCGACCAGCCTGGCCAACTTCGGCTACCAGTACTTCCTCTTGGCCGTGCGCTGGCTGGAGTGGCGCAAGGACGCCGTCGACGACGCTCAGGCGCGCTTGTAGACCCGCCCGATGGCGGCCGCGATCTTGAGCGAGAGCTGGCGTTTGGCAAGCTCGCCGTTCGAGTACGCCTTGATCGGCCCATCGGCGAAGCGGTAGTACCACTTGCTCGCGGCCGAGGGCGGCTGCCCGCGCAGGGCCTGGCGGATGTGGCCGCCATGCCAGGGCTTGACCGAGCCGACCGCGTGCGAGAGGTAGTAGCCGCCGGGCGCGAAGTCCATGGCTTCCGGCCCGGCCGTATTCAGCGGCGCCTCGCACACGGTGAGCGCGAAGTTCAGCGCGTCCTGGTCGGTCGAATGGAACAGCGCGGCGGAACCGCCGGCCTTGAGTTCCTTGGCATGCTCGTTGTAGGCCACGACCAGGTCGCACAGGCGGCGCCAGAGGTCCAGGAACTCCAGGTGCGCGCGCGAGACCGCGATGAAGCCCGCGTTGTAGTAGCGGTCGAGCCCGCGCCGCGGCGTGGCGCCGTGCGGTTCGAAGAAGCGGGCCCACAGGAGCCGCTTGGGATGCCGCGCCGGGAAGCACCAGTTGACGTCCTCGGCCAGCGAGATCCCGTCTTCGGTGAACCAGCCGGTCAGCGCGGGCCAGTCGCACTTCACGACGATGTCCGGATCGATGTAGGCCACCACATCGGATTGCGGCGCGTGCTTCTCCAGCATCTCGCGGATGAAGGTCGGCTTGTAGTAGGTGAAGTGCAGCGGGGTGTCGAGCTCCAGCATGCACAGCACCAGCCCGGGCGCCGCCTGCAGCCGGCCGGTGCTGCGGTCGAAGGCCGGCGCGTCGACGATCCAGCCCGGCAGTGCGCCGCGGTAGCCGACCCAGAGTTCGCCGGTGTAGCCCGCGGCGATCAGCGAATTCGCCAGCGCCGCGACGCCGAAGTGGTAGTTCCGTTCGAAAAGCGTGCAGAGCGTGATGTTCATGGAAGGTCGCAGTTGGTCTCGCCCAAGTGTAAACAAATGTTCTATAGGCCGATGCGGCAAACCATCACGGCGCGGCCATCAGCTCGACCAGGTCGCGTTCGTAGGCCTTGAGCCGCCGCGCCGCCTGCTCGCGCTGGGATGCGCTGGTGCGCTCGTGCAGCGCCGCCATGTTGCGGCAGCCCTCCTGCAGCAGCGCCTGTTGCCGGTCGCGAGCCGGCCCGGGCGGCGGGTCGGCGATGCGCTGCACGTAGGCATGGATCGCTGCGCGCGCTTCGGCCGGCGGCGTCTTCTCGGCCTGGAAGCGGCGCAACAGGGCAAGCGTCTCCTGCTGGCGCCTCCTGCGCTGGCTGTCGATGAAGCGCGGATCGAACGCTGACTGCGCCACCTGCTGCCTCAGCAGTTCGCGCTGGGACGGATCGAGCCGGCCGTAGAAGTCCTCGTTGCGATCCAGAAGCAGCTCGTAGCGCTTCTCCTGCCAGCGGGCGGGGCTGCGTTCGAGCCAGTCCTTGCGGTAGTCGGCATTGATCTTGGCGTACTTGCGCTCGAGCTGCTGCAACTGCGCTTCGCCCAGGCTCAGGGCGAGATCGGCGCCGGCGGGCTCGGCATGCTCCGCCACCGCCACCATGCGCGCGCGGACCTCATCGCCCATCTCGCAGGCCTGCGCCGGCGTGAAGTCGCCGGGCGCGAGGGCCTGGGCCTTCTGCAGCAGCGCGACGATCTTCGGCAACTCGTTCTGGCGATGCCAGGCCAAGAGCTGCGCGAGCTCATCGCGCACGCGGGGCGTCTGCGCGCCGTCGAAGTCGAGGTAGCCGTCGAGCCACCAGTAGCTGAATTCGGGCAGGTTGTTGTAGGCCAGCTTGATGGTGCTGCAGGCGGCCAGCGCGGAGGCGACGAGCAGCACGCCGATAATTCGCGCCAGCTTTGCGCAACGCATCCGCATTCGGGAAAGAGGCATGAACAAGACTCCGCAGGACAACCAGGAACCGGTCGACGTCGTCATCATGGCGGCCGGAAAAGGCACGCGCATGAAGAGCAGCCTGCCCAAAGTGTTGCATCGATTGGGCGGGCGCGCACTCGTGGCGCACGTGGTCGACACCGTGCGGCGCATCGGCGCGCGCCACGTGGTGGTCGTGACGGGCCACGGCGCGACCGACGTCGAGGCCGCGCTCGAAAGCGGCGCGGGCGGCAGGGTGCCCCTGTTCGCGCGCCAGGTGCCGCAGCTCGGCACCGGCCACGCGATGCAGCAGGCCGCGCCACTCCTGCCCGACGACGGCACGGTGGTGGTGCTGTCGGGCGACGTGCCGCTGATCGGCGAGGCCACCCTGCGCGCGCTGGTGGCGCAAAGCGGCGGGCGCCGGCTCGCGCTGCTCACGATCCGGGTCGACGATCCGACAGGCTACGGCCGCATCGTGCGCGCCCCTGCGGCCCAGGACGGCGAGGGCGAAGTCCTGGCGATCGTCGAAGAGAAGGACGCGAACGAGGCGCAGCGCGCAATCCGCGAGATCTACAGCGGCGTGATGGCGGTGCCCGCCCAGTTGCTGAAGACCTGGCTCGCGCGCCTGGACAACAAGAACGCGCAAGGCGAGTACTACCTGACCGACGTGGTCGGCTTCGCCACCGTCGACGGCGTGCCCGTGGTCGCGCACCGCACCGACGACGCGCTGCAGGTGGCCGGCGTCAACAGCCCCGCGCAGCTCGCGGCGCTCGAACGCGCCTACCAGCTCCGCCAGGCCGATGCGCTGATGGCGCAGGGCGTTCGGCTCGCCGACCCGGCGCGCTTCGACCTGCGCGGCACCCTGGCGTGCGAATCGGATGTGGAGATCGACGTCAACTGCGTGTTCGAGGGCGCGGTGTCGCTGGGCGCCGGCGTGCGCGTGGGCGCCAACTGCGTGATCGCCAATGCGCGCATCGAGACCGGCGCGGTGATCCATCCCTTCACCCACATCGACGGCGAGAAGGCCGGCGTGACGGTCGGCGAGGGTTCACGGATCGGCCCCTTCGCGCGGCTGCGGCCCGGTGCTCGTCTGGGCGCCGAAGTGCACATCGGCAACTTCGTCGAAGTGAAGAATTCGACCCTGGCCGCCGGCGCCAAGGCCAACCACCTGGCCTACCTGGGCGACGCCACGGTCGGTGCGCGCGTCAATTACGGTGCCGGCAGCATCACGGCCAACTACGACGGCGCCAACAAGCACCGCACGGTGATCGGCGACGACGTACACGTGGGCAGCAACTGCGTGCTGGTGGCGCCCGTCACCATTGGCGCCGGCGGCACCGTGGGCGGCGGCTCGACCGTGACCAAGAGCACCGAGCCGGGCGCCCTGACGGTCGCGCGCGCGCGGCAGGTCAGCTTCGCGAACTGGCAGCGCCCCCGGAAAGCTACGAAGGACTGAGGGGCAGCGGCACCCGTGCCGAGAACTTGGCGCGCTTCAGGCTGAAGAAAGCCTTCACGTTACGAACGTTGGCATCCGTGGTGAAGAGGCGCTGCGCGAGCGCCTGGTAGCCCGGCATGTCGCGCACGGTGACGATGAGCACGAAATCCGGTCCCGGCGAAACCCGGTAGCACTGCTGCACCGCGTCGTCCGGCGTGATGCGCTCTTCGAAGGCGTCGAGGGCAGCGGCGTCCTGGCGGTCCAGCGAGACCTCGATCACCGCGGTGAGCAATGCGCCGACGCGCTCGGTACTCAAGATCGCGACCTCGCGCTCGATCCAGCCCGCTACGCGCAGCCGCCGCACGCGCCGCAGGCAGGTGGGCGCGGAGATGTTGAAGCGCTCGGCGAGAGATTGGTTGCTTTGGGAGGCGTCTTGTTGCAGGGCGTCCAGAAGCTGGAGGTCGATCTGATCTATGTCGATTGATTTCACATCAACGATGATAATGAAATAATAGTTTGTTTGTAGCTTCTTGTGAAATATTCGGTCAAATTTAACTGAATATTGATCCCCAGTTGCGCGACAAGAGGCCTACGATCCCACCCGACTTCAATCCGTAGGAGCTTCTTCATGTGTGGCATCGTCGGCGCCGTTTCCGCCCGCAACATCGTTCCCGTCCTCGTGCAAGGCCTGCAGCGCCTCGAATATCGCGGTTATGACTCCTGCGGCGTGGCCGTGCATGCGAAGGGCCTGCAGCGCGCCCGCACCACCGCGCGCGTGGCCGACCTGCTGGCCCAGGTGCGCGACGACCGCATCGAGGGCACGACCGGAATCGCCCACACGCGCTGGGCCACGCACGGCGCGCCGGCGGTGCACAACGCGCATCCGCATTTCAGCCACGGGTCTGGCGCCGATGCGGAGGCCACGCGACCCGGCCGCGTGGCGCTGGTGCACAACGGCATCATCGAGAACCACGAGGCGCTGCGCGCGGCCCTGCAGGCCAAGGGCTATGTGTTCGCAAGCCAGACCGATACCGAAGTCATCGCCCACCTGATCGACAGCCACTACGACGGCGATCTGTTCGAGGCCGTCAAGACCAGCGTGCGGCAGTTGCAGGGCGCCTACGCGATCGCGGCGATCTGCCGCGACGAGCCGCATCGCGTGGTCGGTGCGCGCGCCGGTTCGCCGCTGATCCTCGGTGCGGGCAAGGAGGACGGCGAGAACTTCCTTGCCAGCGACGCGATGGCGCTGGCCGGCGTGACCGACCAGATCGTCTACCTCGAAGAGGGCGACGTGGTCGACATCCAGCCGGGCAAGTACTGGATCGTCGACCGCGCCCACAAGCCGGTCACGCGGCCGGTGCGCACCGTGCTCGCGCACAGCGGCGCCGCGGAGCTGGGCCCGTACCGCCACTACATGCAGAAGGAAATCTTCGAGCAGCCGCGCGCGATCGCGGACACGCTCGAAGGCATCGAGGGCATCGTGCCCGAACTCTTCGACGGCGCCGGCAGCGACGGCGCGCCGGGCGCGGCCGCCTGGCGCGTGTTCCAGGACATCGACAAGCTGCTGATCCTGGCCTGCGGCACCAGCTACTACAGCGGCTGCACCGCCAAGTACTGGCTCGAAAGCATCGCGAAGATCCCGACCCAGGTCGAGATCGCGAGCGAGTACCGCTACCGCGATTCCGTGCCGGACCCGAAGACCCTGGTCGTCACCATCAGCCAATCGGGCGAGACCGCCGACACGCTGGCGGCGCTGAAGCACGCGCGCTCACTGGGCATGGAGCAGACCCTCACCATCTGCAACGTCGCGACCAGCGCGATGGTGCGCGAATGCAAGCTGGCCTACATCACGCGTGCCGGGGTCGAGATCGGCGTGGCTTCCACCAAGGCCTTCACGGCGCAACTGGCGGGCCTCTTCCTGCTGACGCTTGCGCTCGCGCAAGCCAAGGGCCGTCTCAGTGAAGAAGAGGAGGCGCGCTTGCTGAAGGAGATGCGCCACATGCCGGTGGCGCTGCAGTCGGTGCTGGCGCTGGAGCCGCAGATCATCAGCTGGGCCGAGGACTTCGCGCGCAAGGAAAACGCGCTCTTCCTCGGCCGCGGCCTGCACTATCCTATCGCGCTCGAAGGCGCGCTCAAGCTCAAGGAAGTGACCTACATCCACGCCGAGGCCTATGCCGCCGGCGAACTCAAGCACGGACCGCTCGCGCTGGTCACCAGCGAGATGCCGGTGGTGGCCGTGGCGCCCAACGATGCCCTGCTGGAAAAGCTCAAGAGCAACCTGCAGGAAGTGCGCGCGCGCGGCGGCGTGCTCTACGTGCTGGCCGATGGCGACACCCGCATCGAGAGCGGCGAAGACCTGCACGTGATCCGCATGCCCGAACACTACGGTGCGTTGTCGCCGATGCTGCACGTCGTGCCGCTGCAGCTGCTGGCTTATCACACCGCTTGCGCGCGCGGCACGGACGTCGACAAGCCGCGCAATCTGGCGAAGAGCGTGACGGTGGAGTAGGTTGCGACGCCCAGGCTGTCGTAGGTTTCCTAAAGTTGTGGTCATCTTCTCCCTGTGAGGACCCCCAGATTTGCAAGGAAAAATGAGTTGTGGTCATTTTTGGCTAAGAAAACTGGGTTGTTGCTCCTTGCGTCAAAAAATGGATCGCCCCCCAGGGAAACCAGGTCAGACGTGTTCCGGGGGCAAACGCGTAGAACGCTCAGACTGCCGCTCTAGACTGCTTGCGGAACTTCGACTTGCTAAGGCTCTACGCCTGCTCATCGTGAGTAGTGGGCGAAGCAATGCGAGCGCTGAGGGCTGGCGTTACGCCATCGCTGGCTGACCGCAGGCTGGATCGGGCGGGCTTGTCCTTGACCGAGCAGATCGAGTAAACCTGTCAGGTACTGCTGTTCGCATCTCCTTTAGATCCCGCCAGAATTCCGCCATGCCATTTGATGTAGTAGCGGAAGAATGGGTCGACAAGGTGAAGTTCTCCGTTCTCATAGTCGATTACCGGCTCGCCTTCTCTGTTCTTGGCGATCTCATCCATGTTTTCCAGGGCGCGAGTCACCTCGTGCTGCTGTGGCACCTCATTCAGCAATTGTTGAAGTGCCCGGCGCAACTTCGTCCAGTCAACTGGCGTGACTCCCCCAAGCTCATGAAGCGCAAGGAGAACCGCCTCATACGTGTCGCACGTCCCACCCGCGGTCAACTCTCGCGGTTTTCGGTTTGTTCGCTCAGGCCCCTTCCTCAGTGCCTTGAAAGCTTCTGGCGAAATGCTTTCGGACTGCCAAAGCACTCTCCAACCAACGCGTGGAGCATTGACGGTAGATGCGACACGCGTAGTGTGTTAAAGCCGGTTTCTCCAATCGAAAAAAGTTCTTCGCTCTGCCAATCTGGGATCTGGATCGTGACGGTTCGGCCATCGACGTCCATTTCAGCACTTGCAGCTTGGTGCATTCGGTGAGGGATCAGGATGAGGACGACTTGTAGACCCTCGAAAACCGCCGGCTTCAGCGCGCGGATCAGCTCTGACTGCAGTTGAGGCTCCAAGTAGTGGAAGTCGTCAATGATCAACACTTTCTGCTTGGCAACAAGCGCGTCGACTGCCGCTTTCGCCGAGGATGTCGCAAATGTTTCAGCGCTGTTGCGCGAGGAAGATTCCTTCGCCGATATTTGAACTTTGACCCCGGCGCCGACGCCGGCCGGCCGGAAGCCGACGTCCAGGTCGCCAGCAGACAACTCTTCCTGCAGCGATCCCTCAGATTTCACTGTTTGAGTAGGAATCGCGCCCATGCATCTTGCACGCTGTTCACATGCCCGCCCTCGAGCCAAACGCGAGACTCGGGCGACACCACCTTTCTGACGAGTACCGTTTTTCCGCTCTTGGTTGGGCCCGCCACAGCAATGAACTTATTTAGCCGGTCGAGCGCATCAATAAGCTTTTCTTCGATGCCATACTGCTTGCGAGACTGATACGTATGCTTGGGAAATCCGCCAGGCACAAAAACATCGCGAACGCGCAAAGGCATCGCAGCGAACGACGAATCTGAGGTACTCACGGGAACTCCTAGAGGCATTGCAACCATTAATGTAACGGGATGCCGCCGTGCCCACCGGCCAAATACTCGTTCCGTGTGCTCACAGCATCGTAGGGCGGCATGAATGTCCGTAGAGTACCAGCTTGCAGTCTTCCATCCTGTCTCCTCGGGAGAGTGCTAACGCTGCCAAGTTCCCTGTGCGAGGCTTGCAGCTTAAGAGTGGGGCAGCCATTGAGAGCAACAAGGGAAGGATTCTGCAAAGTGGCGGATTGCTGACCGTGCCAGGAATGGTCTGCAGAACACGTCCCGCGGACGCGATTGCACGCCGGCGGCGCGATGCTCCCACACCCTGAACAAATTCGGACAACCCATGCTTGATCGCGAGCGGCTTTTTCAAATGCTCTTTGCCAAAGAATGGGACGGCCTTTCCGAGCAGCTCTATCTCCATAGGAACCTTCTGGGCCAGGATCCGGTTCTGCAACAGGTGACTCAACTGTTCGAAGCCGAGTTCGTCGGCCATCTGCGAGGTCTGCCAGCCTCAGAACAGGTCAAGACCACCCGCCACATCTCGATGCTGATCGCATCGAAGCGTCGGAGCTTCAAGGAGTCCTTCTGGCGGCCAGTAATCGAGATCAAGCTTCAGGCGATGTACGAAGTCAAAGACACGAGCCTGTCGGGTGTGGCATCCGAGTGGGCCAATGACATCCCCCTAGCACGCGATCTGCTTGTGCGCCTTCAGCAGGAGAGGCCGGAGGAACTGGCAGACGCCCGCAGGAGCGCTTTGAACATCAAGGCGGTGACGGCAGCACCTAGGGCAGAGCCGATTCAGCATGTCACGTCGATCTTCAAGTCTGCTCAGGAGCGGTCTTTCTATTTGGCCATGCTCGAAACCGTCCCCAAACTGCTGCCTTGCCCGAACTTGGCAATGAGTGTTGCACTGGACTACCCTGTGCTCGAATCACGAATTTCAAACGCGGCGAAAAGCTTCTTCTTTCGAGCCCAGTTCGACTGCGTCGCTGTTGATCCCGCGCAAGACTATCGACCATTGCATTTCTTTGAACTCGATAGCACGTTTCACGACACGGCTGAAGCGATCAGCCGTGACCGCATGAAGGACGAGATCTGCTCCGCCGCTGGCATCAAGCTACTGCGGGTGCGTGCCTTTGAGCAGAAGGAAACAACACAGGCGGCATTTGCGCAACTGATTCGAGAGGTTCTTGCGCCAGTGTTCGCTCAAAGTCCGACCGGTGCCTAAATTTGCAACAGCTTTGATGGCGCGTGGCGGATTGAGGTTTGCGCGATCGGATGGGGATCGCTCATGGTTTATGCACCTCCCGGGAATGGGCTTAAGGCTATTGCGCGCAAAGTTAGTTGGCTGCGCCCGCGTGCAAGATTGACCCGCGCACATCGAGAGCGCAGGGCTACTACCGAGACGTCACTTCAGTGCAGTTTTTTGGTCCGCTTGTGGCGCAAATGAGCCAGCCCGCAACACGGCGGCGACTGTCCGCAAACGTTAGATGCTATGTGGGACTACCAGAGCGAGGCCCGTTTAGCTACAACGGGATTTCCTTAACTTCTTGGCAAAGGAGATGGAAATGTCGACAACTCAAGCAGTCCCACAACGTGAGGATACGGCGATCCAGGGCGAGCTGTACATGAGCT
>NZ_JAGGNV010000033.1 GCF_018614955.1 Variovorax paradoxus | reverse complement strand
ACTACCGTCCGCAGTTCTACTTTCGCACGACGGACGTGACCGGCGCGATCGAGCTGCCCAAGGACAAGGAAATGGTCATGCCTGGCGACAACGTCAGCATCACCGTGAAGCTGATCAACCCGATCGCCATGGAAGAAGGCCTGCGCTTCGCGATCCGCGAAGGCGGCCGCACCGTGGGTTCGGGCGTGGTGGCGAAGATCCTCGACGTATAAGGGATTGCACAGGGGTATAGCTCAATTGGCAGAGCGTCGGTCTCCAAAACCGAAGGTTGTAGGTTCGATTCCTACTGCCCCTGCCACCTAGGTGGCCCCGATAAAAAGCCCGTCATAGCCTGACGGGCTTCGGCGTCTCAAGAAGGCGCGTTGGAATTGAAGGCCGGAAGGCCGCAGGAAACTTGCCCAAGATGGCTACTTCTCAAATCGAAACCGTGAGTACCGGCGCTGACAAAGCCAAGCTGGCTTTGTCGGTCGTTCTCGCGGTGGGCGCCATCGTGGCGTTCTACCTGCTCGCGCGCCAAGGCGCGATCGCGCAGTGGGCCGCCCTGCTGGTGGGTCTCGCTGCCGCCGTCGGCGCGTTCGCGAGTTCGGAGAACGGTCGCCAGCTGTGGGCCTTCGGCCGCGATTCGTGGCGCGAGGTCAAGAAGGTCGTGTGGCCTTCGCGCAAGGAAACGATCCAGATGACGGCCTATGTGTTTGCCTTCGTCGCGGTCATGTCCCTCTTCCTTTGGCTCACCGACAAGACGCTCGAATGGGTGTTCTTTGACCTCATTCTGGGCTGGAGAAAATAATGACTGACAACGCTGTCGAAGCAACGCCCGAGACCGTTCACCCACTGCTGGTCCCTGCCGCCAACCCTGATCTGCGCTGGTACGTGGTGCACGCGTACTCGGGCATGGAAAAGGCCGTGGAGCGCAACATCCTCGAGCGCATCAACCGTGCGGGCATGCAGAGCAAGTTCGGCCGCATTCTGGTGCCGACCGAAGAAGTGGTCGAGATCAAGAACGGGCAGAAGCGCACCACCGAGCGCCGCTTCTTCCCGGGTTACGTGCTGGTCGAAATGATCATGGACGACGAAAGCTGGCACCTGGTGAAGCACACCAACAAGGTCACCGGCTTCGTCGGCGGCGCGAAGAACCGGCCGGCCCCGATCTCGCAGAAAGAGGTCGAGGACATCGTCAGCCAGATGCAGCAGGGCACCGAGAAGCCGCGCCACAAGGTCGAGTTCGTCGTGGGCGAATTCGTGCGCGTCAAGGAAGGCCCGTTCACCGACTTCAACGGCACGGTCGAAGAAGTCAACTACGAGAAGAGCAAGGTGCGCGTGTCGGTCATGATTTTCGGCCGCGCGACGCCTGTCGAACTCGAATTCAGCCAGGTCGAAAAAACCTGAGGCCAATTTCGGCCCTGCGCTTCCCGACTCGGCGCTGGGCTTCATTTCAAGAGTCGTCAACCCCGGGGAGCTGCGGCTGAACAAGCCAAGGCGTCATCACCCGCAAGGAGAAAAGCATGGCGAAAAAAATCGTCGGCTTCATCAAGCTGCAAGTGCCAGCTGGTAAAGCCAATCCGTCGCCGCCGATCGGCCCCGCACTGGGTCAACGCGGTTTGAACATCATGGAATTCTGCAAGGCGTTCAACGCGCAGACCCAAGGCGTCGAGCCGGGCCTGCCGCTGCCGGTGGTCATCACCGCGTTCGCCGACAAGAGCTTCACCTTCATCATCAAGACGCCGCCGGCGATCACCTTGATCAAGAAGGCCATCAAGCTCGAGAAGGGTTCCGCCCGTCCGCACACCGACAAGGTCGGCAAGATCACGCGCGCCCAGCTCGAAGAGATCGCCAAGACCAAGATGAAGGACCTGACGGCAGCCGATCTGGACGCCGCGGTTCGCACCATCGCCGGCTCTGCCCGCTCGATGGGCGTGAATGTGGAGGGCGTGTAAATGGCCAAGATCACCAAGAAGCAAAAGGCGCTGGCAGGCAAGGTCGACAGCAACAAGCTGTACCCGCTCGCCGACGCGATCGGCATTGTCAAGGAAGCTGCCACGGCGAAGTTCGATGAGTCGATCGACGTGGCGGTGCAGCTCGGCATCGATGCCAAGAAGTCGGACCAGGTGGTGCGCGGCGCCGTCGTGATGCCCAACGGCACCGGCAAGACCAAGCGCGTCGCGGTGTTCGCCCAGGGCGCCAAGGCTGAAGAAGCCAAGGCTGCCGGCGCCGACATCGTCGGCATGGACGACCTGGCCGCGATGGTGAAGGCTGGCGACATGCCCTTCGACGTCGTGATCGCCGCGCCGGACGCGATGCGCGTGGTCGGTACGCTGGGTCAGATCCTCGGCCCTCGCGGCCTGATGCCGAACCCGAAGGTCGGCACCGTGACGCCCGACGTCGCGACCGCCGTCAAGAACGCCAAGGCCGGCCAGGTGCAGTTCCGCGTCGACAAGGCCGGCATCGTGCACGGCACGATCGGCCGTCGTTCGTTCGACACCGACAAGCTGCAGGGCAACCTGGCGGCGCTGATCGAGGCGCTGGTCAAGGCCAAGCCGGCCACCAGCAAGGGTGTGTACCTGCGCAAGGTGGCCGTGTCGTCGACGATGGGTGTGGGTGTCCGCGTGGACACGCAAACCATCGCCGCACAGGCCTGAGTTTGTGAAGGATTTGCCCCGTCACCGGTCAAACGGCGACGGGGTGATGTGGTGGGTCGGGGCTGCGTTCAAGCGCTTTCCCGGGCCATCCAAGACCGCTGGTGTGCGGGGCAACCTGCACTTAATCGCCAGCGCAGATGGCGATCCCGCTGCAAGGAATTCGTTTCCGAAACAGTTGGTCGCTGCATGAAGCGCGTCTCGAGGCTCCGGCCGAGGGGCGCATTAAAAGGAGTAGACCTTGAGTCTGAATCGCAGTGAGAAAGAAGCGGTCATCAGTGATGTGACCAGCCTCGCCGCAAAAGCTCAAACGCTCGTGATGGCGGAGTACCGTGGCATCACGGTCGCCGACATGACCAAACTGCGCAACGATGCGCGCAGCAAGGCTGTGACCCTGAGTGTTCTCAAGAACACGCTGGCACGCCGCGCTGTCGCAGGTAGCTCGTTTGAGATCGTGTCCGACCAGATGACCGGTCCGCTGATCTATGGCTTCTCCGAAGACGCCGTGGCTGCCGCGAAAGTGGTGGCCGATTTCGCGAAAACCAACGACAAGCTGGTGATTCGCGGCGGTGCTTTCGGTGGCAAGGCCCTGGACGTCGAGGGCGTGAAGCAACTGGCCAACATCCCTTCCAAGGAAGTGCTGTTGTCGCAGCTGCTGGGCTTGATGCAATCCCCGATCTCGCGCACGGCCCGTGTTCTGGCCGCGCTCGCCGAGAAGCGTGGCGGTGGCGAAGCACAGGCGGAAGCTCCCGCCGCAGAAGAAGTCGCTGCGTAAGCGCGCGACTTTTCACCCAACTTATTTAGGAATCAAAAATGGCATTCGATAAAGACGCATTTCTGACCGCTCTCGACAGCATGACGGTCCTGGAACTCAACGACCTGGTGAAAGCCATCGAAGAGAAGTTCGGCGTGAGCGCCGCAGCAATGGCCGCTCCCGCCGGCGCCGGCGGTGGCGCAGCTGCAGCCGTCGTCGAAGAGAAGACCGAGTTCAACGTCGTTCTGCTCGACGCAGGCGCGAACAAGGTGTCGGCGATCAAGGCCGTGCGCGAAATCACCGGCCTGGGCCTCAAGGAAGCCAAGGACCTGGTGGAAGCCGCTCCCAAGGCCGTCAAGGAAGGCCTGCCGAAGGCAGACGCCGAAGCCGCCAAGAAGAAGCTGGAAGACGCCGGCGCCAAGGTGGAACTGAAGTAATTCGGTTCTTCCTGAGGGCTGGAGTGTGCCGAAAGGCCCTCCAGCCTTTGCCGCTTTCAGAGCGCACCCAAAAACCGGCTTGGGGCCGGTTTTCCCGGAGACCTTGAGGTCGACGGAAAAGCCACCCAAGACGCTTTTCCCGGAGACCTTCAGGTCGACGGAAAAGCAACCTAAGACGGTTTTTGAGTGTCTTCTGACCCCGACTGCAGAAGACCCCTTGGTTCGGGTGATGTGCAACGCATCACCGTCCGCCAGGGCTGGTAGTGGCCAGCCACCAAGGAGCGTGTGCTCAAGCACCCGACCAAGTCGCTGAAGATCTCAAGCTCCGGAGCTCTCATGGCCCAAACGTCCACGTACAGTTACACAGAACGCAAGCGCATCCGAAAGAATTTCGGTAACCGCGACAGCGTCGTCGAAATCCCCTACCTGCTGCAGATGCAGAAGGACGCGTACACCGCGTTCCTGCAAGCCGGCATCGCGCCCCAGAAACGTACCGTCGAAGGTCTTCAGGCTGCGTTCGACGCTGCCTTCCCTATCGTTTCGCACAACGGTTTCGTCGAGATGAAGTTCCTCGAGTACAACCTCGCGAAACCGGCTTTCGACGTGCGCGAGTGCCAGACCCGCGGGCTGACTTTCGCCTCGGCCGTGCGCGCCAAGGTGCAGCTGATCATCTATGACCGCGAGTCCTCGACCTCGCAGTCGAAGGTGGTCAAGGAAGTGAAGGAGCAAGAGGTCTACATGGGCGAAGTGCCGCTCATGACCGACAAGGGCTCCTTCATCATCAACGGCACCGAGCGCGTCATCGTGTCGCAGCTGCACCGTTCGCCTGGCGTGTTCTTCGAGCACGACAAGGGCAAGACCCACAGCTCCGGCAAGCTCCTGTTCTCGGCCCGCGTGATTCCCTACCGTGGCTCCTGGCTGGACTTCGAATTCGACCCGAAGGACATGCTGTACTTCCGCGTCGACCGCCGCCGCAAGATGCCGGTCACGATCCTGCTGAAGGCCATCGGCCTGAACCCGGAATCGATCCTCGCGAATTTCTTCGTGAACGACAACTTCCGCCTGATGGACAGCGGCGCCCAGATGGAGTTCGTCTCCGAGCGCCTGCGCGGTGAAGTCGCGCGTTTCGACATCACCGACAAGTCCGGCAAAGTCGTGGTCGCCAAGGACAAGCGCGTCACCGCGCGCCACACGCGCGAACTCGAGCAGACGGGTACCACGCACATCAGCGTGCCGGAAGACTTCCTGGTCGGCCGCGTGATTGCGCGCAACATCGTCGACGCCGATTCCGGCGAGATCCTGGCCAAGGCCAACGACGAGCTGACCGAAGCGCTCTTGAAGAAGCTGCGCGCCGCCGGCGTGCAGGACGTGCAGGCCATCTACACCAACGAACTCGACCAGGGCGCGTACATCTCGCAGACCCTGCGCATCGACGAGACGGTGGACGAGTTCGCCGCCCGCGTGGCCATCTATCGCATGATGCGCCCCGGCGAGCCGCCGACGGAAGACGCGGTGCAGGCCCTGTTCCAGCGCCTGTTCTACAACCCCGACACCTACGACCTGTCGCGCGTCGGCCGGATGAAGTTCAACGCCAAGGTCGGCCGCGACGAGTCGACCGGCCCGATGGTGCTGACCAACGAGGACATCCTCGCCGTGGTCAAGATCCTGGTCGACCTGCGCAACGGCCGCGGCGAAGTGGACGACATCGACCACCTCGGCAACCGCCGCGTGCGCTGCGTCGGCGAGCTGGCCGAGAACCAATACCGCACCGGCCTCGCCCGCATCGAGAAGGCCGTGAAGGAGCGTCTGGGCCAGGCCGAGCAAGAGCCGCTGATGCCGCACGACCTGATCAACAGCAAGCCGATCTCGGCCGCGCTGAAGGAGTTCTTCGGCGCTTCGCAGCTGTCGCAGTTCATGGACCAGACCAACCCGCTGTCCGAGATCACGCACAAGCGTCGCGTCTCGGCCCTCGGCCCGGGCGGTCTGACGCGCGAACGCGCAGGCTTCGAAGTGCGCGACGTGCACGTCACCCACTACGGCCGCGTGTGCCCGATCGAAACGCCTGAAGGTCCGAACATCGGCCTGATCAACTCGCTGGCCCTGTACGCCCGCCTGAACGAGTACGGCTTCATCGAGACGCCGTACCGCCGCGTGGTCGACAGCAAGGTCACGATGGACATCGACTACCTGTCGGCCATCGAAGAAGGCAAGTACGTGATCGCGCAGGCCAATGCCGCGCTCGACAAGGACGGCCGCCTGACCGGCGACCTGGTGTCGGCGCGCGAAACCGGCGAATCCATCCTGGTCAGTGCCGAGCGCGTGCAGTACATGGACGTGTCGCCGGCGCAGATCGTGTCGGTGGCGGCATCGCTGGTTCCGTTCCTGGAGCACGACGATGCGAACCGCGCGCTGATGGGCGCCAACATGCAGCGCCAGGCCGTGCCGGTGCTGCGCCCCGAAAAGGCTTTCGTCGGTACCGGCATCGAGCGTGTTTCCGCGGTCGACTCCGGCACCGTGGTCACGGCCACCCGCGGCGGCATCGTCGACTATGTCGACGCCACCCGCATTGTGGTGCGCGTGAACGATGCCGAAGCGGCGGCCGGTGAGGTCGGTGTCGACATCTACAACCTGATCAAGTATCAGCGTTCGAACCAGAACACCAACATCCACCAGCGCCCGATCGTCAAGCGCGGCGACAAGATCGCCAAGGGCGACGTGGTGGCCGACGGCGCATCGACCGACCTCGGCGAACTGGCCCTCGGCCAGAACATGCTGGTCGCGTTCATGCCCTGGAACGGCTACAACTTCGAAGACTCGATCCTGATCAGCGAACGCGTCGTGGCCGAAGACCGCTACACCTCGATCCACATCGAGGAACTGGTGGTGATGGCTCGCGACACCAAGCTGGGTGCCGAAGAAATCACGCGCGACATCCCGAACCTGGCCGAGCAGCAGCTCAACCGCCTGGACGAGTCGGGGATCATCTACGTCGGCGCCGAAGTGCAGCCCGGCGACACGCTGGTCGGCAAGGTCACGCCCAAGGGCGAGACCACGCTGACGCCTGAAGAGAAGCTGCTGCGCGCGATCTTCGGCGAGAAGGCTTCCGACGTGAAGGACACCTCGCTGCGCGTCGACCAGGGCTCGCAAGGCACCGTGATCGACGTGCAGGTGTTCACTCGCGAAGGCATCACGCGCGACAAGCGCGCCCAGCAGATCATCGACGACGAGCTCAAGCGCTTCCGCCTCGACCTGAACGACCAGCTTCGCATCGTCGAAGCCGACGCCTTCGACCGGATCGAGAAGCTGTTGATCGGCAAGGCCGCCAACGGCGGCCCGAACAAGCTGGCCAAGGGCACCAAGCTCGACAAGGCGTACCTCTCGTCGATCGAGAAGTTCCACTGGTTCGACATCCGTCCGGCGGACGACGACGTGGCGTCGCAGCTCGAGTCGATCAAGAACTCGCTCGAGCAGACGCGCCACAGCTTCGACCTGGCCTTCGAAGAAAAGCGCAAGAAGCTCACGCAGGGCGACGAGCTGCCCGCGGGTGTGCTCAAGATGGTCAAGGTCTACCTGGCCGTTAAGCGCCGCCTGCAGCCCGGCGACAAGATGGCCGGCCGCCACGGCAACAAGGGTGTGGTGTCGAAGATCGTTCCGGTCGAAGACATGCCCCACATGGCCGACGGCACGCCGTGCGACATCTGCCTGAATCCGCTGGGCGTGCCTTCGCGGATGAACGTGGGCCAGGTGCTCGAGGTGCATCTGGGCTGGGCCGGCAAGGGCATCGGCCAGCGCATCGGCGACATGCTGCAGGCCGAGGCCAAGGTGGCCGAGCTGCGCAAGTTCATGGACCAGCTCTACAACGGCTCGGGCCGCAAGGAAGACCTCAGCAAGCTGAGCGATGCCGACGTGCTCGAGATGGCCGGAAACCTGTCGACCGGCGTGCCCTTCGCGACCCCCGTGTTCGACGGCGCTTCGGAAGAAGAGATCCGCGGCATGCTCAAGCTGGCTTATCCGGAAGAGATCGCCAAGGCCAAGGGCCTGACCGACACCCGCACGCAGGCCTACCTGTTCGACGGCCGCACCGGCGACCAGTTCGAGCGTCCGGTCACGGTCGGCTACATGCACGTGCTCAAGCTGCACCACCTGGTGGACGACAAGATGCACGCCCGCTCGACCGGCCCGTACAGCCTGGTCACCCAGCAGCCGCTGGGCGGCAAGGCGCAGTTCGGCGGCCAGCGTTTCGGCGAAATGGAAGTGTGGGCGCTCGAAGCCTACGGCGCCGCCTACGTGCTGCAGGAAATGCTGACGGTGAAGTCCGACGACGTGCAAGGCCGTACCAAGGTGTACGAAAGCATCGTCAAGGGCGAACACTCGATCGAAGCCGGCATGCCGGAATCGTTCAATGTGCTGGTCAAGGAAATTCGTTCCTTGGGCCTGGACATTGAGCTGGAACGTTCATAAGCAGACAAGGAAAGAGTCACATGAAGTCATTACTCGACCTGTTCAAGCAATTCACGCCGGACGAGCATTTCGATGCCATCCGCATCGGCATGGCTTCGCCCGAGAAGATCCGTTCGTGGTCATTCGGCGAAGTCAAGAAGCCTGAGACGATCAACTACCGGACCTTCAAGCCCGAGCGCGACGGCCTCTTCTGCGCCAAGATCTTCGGCCCGATCAAGGACTACGAGTGCCTGTGCGGCAAGTACAAGCGCCTGAAGCACCGCGGCGTGATCTGCGAGAAGTGCGGCGTCGAAGTCACGCAGACCAAGGTGCGCCGCGAGCGCATGGGTCACATCGACCTGGCCGCGCCCTGCGCCCACATCTGGTTCCTGAAGTCGCTGCCCTCGCGTCTGGGCCTCGTGCTCGACATGACGCTGCGTGACATCGAGCGCGTGCTGTACTTCGAAGCCTACGTGATCACCGACCCGGGCATGACCCCGCTGAAGAAGTTCGGCATCATGTCCGAGGACGACTACGACGCGAAGCGCAAGGAATACGGCGACGAGTTCATCGCCAAGATGGGCGCCGAAGGCATCAAGGACCTGCTGATGGGCATCGAGCTCGACAGCGAGATCGAGAAGCTGCGCGGAGACCTGACCGGCTCCGAAGTCAAGGTCAAGAAGAACTCCAAGCGCCTCAAGGTGCTGGAAGCCTTCCGCAAGTCCGGCATCAAGCCCGAATGGATGGTGCTCGACGTGCTGCCCGTGCTGCCGCCGGACCTGCGTCCGCTGGTGCCGCTGGACGGCGGCCGCTTCGCGACCTCCGACCTGAACGACCTGTACCGCCGCGTCATCAACCGCAATTCCCGCCTGCGCCGCCTGCTCGAGCTGAAGGCGCCGGAAATCATCGCGCGCAACGAGAAGCGGATGCTGCAGGAAGCCGTCGACAGCCTGCTGGACAACGGCCGCCGCGGCAAGGCCATGACGGGCGCCAACAAGCGCGCGCTCAAGTCGCTGGCCGACATGATCAAGGGCAAGAGCGGCCGCTTCCGCCAGAACCTGCTGGGCAAGCGCGTCGACTACTCGGGCCGTTCGGTCATCGTGGTCGGCCCGACGCTCAAGCTGCACCAGTGCGGCCTGCCGAAGCTGATGGCGCTGGAGCTGTTCAAGCCCTTCATCTTCTCGCGTCTCGAAGCCATGGGCATCGCCACCACTATCAAGGCGGCGAAGAAGGAAGTCGAATCCGGCACGCCGGTGGTGTGGGACATCCTGGAAGAGGTGATCAAGGAGCACCCGGTGATGCTGAACCGCGCACCGACCCTGCACCGCCTCGGCATCCAGGCCTTCGAGCCGATCCTGATCGAAGGCAAGGCGATCCAGCTGCACCCGCTCGTTTGCGCGGCCTTCAACGCCGACTTCGACGGCGACCAGATGGCCGTCCACGTGCCGCTGTCGGTGGAAGCGCAGATGGAAGCCCGCACGCTGATGCTGGCCTCCAACAACGTGCTGTTCCCGGCCAGCGGCGAGCCCTCCATCGTGCCGTCGCAGGACGTGGTGCTGGGCCTCTACTACACGACCCGCGAGCGCATCAACGGCAAGGGCGAGGGCCTGATCTTCTCCGACATCGGTGAAGTGCAGCGCGCGCTCGACGCCAACGTGGTCGAGCTCACTGCGAAGGTCAGCGTGCGCATCACCGAGTACACGAAGGACAAGGAATCGGGCGAGTTCACGCCCAAGACCGAGCTCGTCGATACGACCGTGGGCCGCGCGCTCCTGTCCGAGATCCTGCCCAAGGGCCTGCCGTTCTCGAACATCAACAAGGCGTTGAAGAAGAAGGAAATCTCCAAGCTCATCAACGTCTCGTTCCGCAAGTGCGGCCTGAAGGAGACCGTGGTCTTCGCCGACAAGCTGCTGCAGAACGGCTTCCGCCTGGCGACCAAGGCGGGCATCTCGATCGCCATCGACGACATGCTGGTGCCGGCCGAGAAGCACGGCATCATCGAGCGCTCGGCCAAGGAAGTGAAGGAGATCGAGCAGCAGTACGTCTCGGGCCTGGTGACCTCCGGCGAGCGCTACAACAAGGTGGTGGACATCTGGGGCAAGGCCGGCGACGAGGTGTCGAAGGTCATGATGGCCAAGCTCTCGAAGGAGAAGGTCATCGATCGCCACGGCAAGGAAGTGGAGCAGGAGTCCTTCAACTCCATCTACATGATGGCCGACTCGGGTGCGCGCGGTTCCGCCGCGCAGATCCGCCAGGTCGCCGGCATGCGGGGCCTGATGGCCAAGCCCGACGGCTCGATCATCGAGACGCCGATCACCGCGAACTTCCGCGAAGGCCTGAACGTGCTGGAGTACTTCATCTCCACCCACGGTGCCCGAAAGGGTCTGGCCGATACCGCGCTGAAGACTGCGAACTCCGGCTACCTGACGCGCCGCCTGGTCGACGTGACCCAGGACCTGGTCGTGATCGAGCAGGATTGCGGCACGCACGAGGGCGCAGCGATGCGCGCGATCGTCGAAGGCGGTGAGGTCATCGAGTCGCTGCGCGAGCGCATCCTCGGCCGTACCGCGGCCGAAGACGTCCTGCACCCCGAAACGCGTGCCGTGCTGGCCAAGGCCGGCGACATGCTCGACGAGGACGTGATCGAGGTCCTCGAAGCCGAAGGCGTCGACGAAGTCAAGGTGCGCACGGCACTCACCTGCGCGACCCGCTTCGGCATCTGCGCCAAGTGCTACGGCCGCGACCTCGGCCGCGGCGGCCTGGTCAACAACGGCGAGGCGGTCGGCGTGATCGCGGCCCAGTCGATCGGCGAACCCGGCACGCAGCTCACGATGCGCACCTTCCACATCGGTGGTGCGGCTTCGCGCGCGGCGGTGGCTTCGAGCGTCGAGGCCAAGTCCAACGGCGTGATCGGCTTCAACGCCACGATGCGCTACGTGACCAACAGCAAGAACGAGCTGGTCGTGATCGCGCGTTCGGGCGAGATCGTCATCCATGACGAGCACGGCCGCGAGCGCGAGCGCCACAAGGTGCCGTACGGCGCCACGCTGGCGGTCAAGGCCGACCAGCAGGTCAAGGCCGGCCAGGTGCTGGCCAACTGGGATCCGCTGACGCGCCCGATCATCACGGAGTTCGCCGGCAAGACCAAGTTCGAGAACGTCGAGGAAGGCCTCACGGTCGCGAAGCAGGTCGACGAGGTCACGGGCCTGTCGACGCTGGTGGTGATCGATCCGAAGCGCCGCGGCGCGGCCAAGGTCGTGCGCCCGCAGGTGAAGCTGGTCGACGCCACGGGCAACGAGGTCAAGATCCCCGGCACCGACCACTCGGTGACCATCGGCTTCCCGATCGGTTCGCTGGTGCAGATCCGCGACGGCCAGGACGTGGGCCCCGGCGAGGTGCTGGCGCGCATTCCGGTCGAAGGCCAGAAGACCCGCGACATCACCGGCGGTCTGCCGCGCGTGGCCGAGCTGTTCGAGGCGCGTTCGCCGAAGGACAAGGGCATGCTGGCCGAGATGACCGGTACCGTGTCGTTCGGCAAGGAGACCAAGGGCAAGATCCGCCTGCAGATCACCGACCCCGAAGGCAAGGTCTGGGAAGACCTGGTGCCGAAGGAGAAGAACATCCTGGTGCACGAAGGCCAGGTGGTGAACAAGGGCGAAAGCGTGGTCGACGGCCCGGCGGATCCGCAGGACATCCTGCGCCTGCTGGGTTCCGAAGAACTCGCGCGCTACATCGTGGACGAAGTGCAGGACGTGTACCGCTTGCAGGGTGTGAAGATCAACGACAAGCACATCGAGGTGATCGTTCGCCAGATGCTGCGCCGTGTCGTGGTCGAGAACCCGGGCGACACCAACTACATCGCCGGCGAACAGGTCGAACGCAGCGAAATGCTCAACACCAACGACGCCCTGCGCGCCGCTGACAAGCTGCCCGCCACGTTCACCAACCTGCTGCTCGGTATCACGAAGGCATCGCTCTCGACCGACAGCTTCATCAGCGCCGCATCGTTCCAGGAAACGACGCGCGTGCTGACCGAAGCCGCGATCATGGGCAAGCGCGACGAGCTGCGCGGCCTGAAGGAAAACGTCATCGTCGGCCGCCTGATCCCCGCGGGCACCGGCATGGCGTACCACCAGGCACGCAAGGTCAAGGACGCGATGGACGAGGCCGAGCGCCGCGCGATCGCCGAGGCGGAAGCCGCCGACCTGGCTGCCAGCCCTTCGACCGACGATGCGACCACGGCCGACGCCAGCGAAGGCGCCGCGACCGAATAGATAACTGGTTAGCATCACCGGCATGACCGGTACCCATCGCCCCCCTTCCGCCCGCGGATGGGGGGCTTTTTCATGAGCGACATGCCCGATTCCCTGCCGTACTGGATCCTCGGCGCGGTGGCGCTGTTCTGGTTCGTCGGTGCCTACAACCGCATCGTGCGACTGCGCTCTGCGGCGCTGCAGGCCTATGCGGCGCTCGACGCGGCGTTGGTGCGGCAGCTCGATTTCGTGCAGGCGCGCGTGGCCGAGGCGCCGCCGGCGCAGGCGGTGACCGAAGGTGCCCCGGCCGACGCCTCGCTGCAGGCGGCGGCCGGCCAGCTGGTGACCTTGCTCGCCGCCACGCGCCTGAAGCCGCTCGATCCGGCCGGCATCGCCGCGCTGGCCACCGCCTTGCATGTCATGCTCGGCGCCTGGCAGCGCCTGCATCCCGATGCAGTGGTCAGCTTCGATGCCGACGGCACCCTGTCGCGACCGGCGCCGCTCGCGGCCCGGGACGACGCGGCCGCCGGCTCGGCACCGATCGCCTGGCCCGAGCCCTCGGCTGCGGCCGAAATCGCGCGCAACCAGTTCAACCTGGCCGTGGCGCAATACAACGCGGCCATCGCCCAGTTCCCGGCGCTGCTGGTGGCGTGGATCATGCAGTTGCGACCGGCTGCGCCCTTGCGCTGATCCCGCTTTTTTTTCATCGACACCAAGTTGGCAGACCTTCCAGACTCCATCCGCGCTCCGTCGCCCGTTTCGCCGCCGCTGTGGCGCCAGTTGCAGCTGACCGCCGTTGCGCTCGCCTCCATCCGCAGCGGCGTCTCGGGCTCGGTGGCCTTCGAGGCCGTCGATCCGGCCTTGCGGCCGGGCGTCCAGGCACTGGGCTTCCAGGTGCTGCGCTGGCTCGGCCGGGCCGAGGCCCTGCGGCGCCAGCTGGCCAAGCGCACGCCGCCGCCGGCGGCCGATGCCTTGCTCTGCACCGCGCTCGCACTGGCCTGGGATGCCGCGCTATCGCCCTACGAGCCCTTCACGCTGGTCGACCAGGCCGTCGAGGCCGCGAAGCGCAATCCCGGCACGCGGGCCCAGGCCAGCTTCATCAATGCCTGCCTGCGCCGCTTCCTGCGCGAACGCGAAGAGCTGGTGGCGGCCACCGAGCGCGAGCCGGTGGCGCAATGGAACCACCCGCGCTGGTGGATCGAGCGCCTCAAGCGCGACCATCCGCGCGACTGGCAGCGCGTGCTGGCGGCCAACAACACCCAGGGGCCGATGACGCTGCGCGTCAACACGCGCAAGACCGGCGTGACCGCCTACCGGCGCGCCCTGGAAGCCGTGGACCTGCAGGCCTTTCCCGTGGCGGCCAGCGGCCTGCAGCTGCTGGGCGCCCGGCCGGTCCAGGCGCTGCCGGGATTTGCCGAAGGCGAATGCTCGGTGCAGGATGCGGCGGCCCAGCTGGCCGCGCCACTTCTGCTCGAAGGACTGCAAGGCGCCGCGCCGCTGCAGGTGCTCGATGCCTGTGCGGCGCCGGGCGGCAAGACCGCCCACCTGCTCGAAGTGGCGGGGCCGGATGCGATCGAGCTCACGGCACTCGAAATCGACGCCGGACGCAGCCGGCGCATCGACGAAACGCTGGCCAGGCTCGGCCTGGCTGCCAAGGTCCTCGTCGCCGATGCCGCGCGGCCGAAAGAGTGGTGGGACGGCCAGCTCTTCGACGCCATCCTGCTCGATGCGCCCTGCACGGCCTCGGGCATCGTGCGGCGCCATCCCGACGTGCGCTGGCTGCGGCGCGAGAGCGATACCGAGCAGCTGGCGCTGCAGCAGGCGATGCTGCTGGCCGCCTTGTGGCCCCTGGTCCGGCCGAGCGGACGTTTGTTGTACTGCACCTGTTCGGTCTTCCGCGAAGAGGGCGCGCACCAGATCGATGCGTTCCTTGCACACAACACCGACGCCCGTTTGCTGCCCTCGCCGGGGCATTTGCTGCCGCAAAGCGGGGGGATTGCCCGTGGCGTCCCGGACAATGCCTTGGGTGATCACGACGGATTTTTCTACGCCTTGCTCGAAAAGGAGCCGCGCTGAACGGCGCGGCCCGGCCTGGCTCGCCGCGCTGGGGCTGCTCGCTCTCCTTCTGGCGTGGATGCCGGCCCTGGCGCAGCCGCGCGGCACCGCGGTCAGCCAGCTCCGGCTCGAGCAGGCCGACGACGGCATCTACCTCAGCGCCCAGGTGCAGTTCGAGCTGCCCGCGCTGGTCGAGGAGGTGCTCGACAAGGGGATCGCGATCTATTTCGTGGCCGAGGCCGAGCTCTTCCGGGAGCGCTGGTATTGGACCGATCTCAAGGTGGCGCAGGCCACGCGCCACATGCGGCTCGCCTACCAGCCGCTCACGCGCCGCTGGCGGCTCAACGTTTCGCCGGTACCGATCACCAACGCCGGCTTCGGCGTTTCGCTGAACCAGAACTTCGACACGCTGGAGGATGCGCTCGAGAGCGTGAGGCGCGTGGGCCGGCTGCGGCTGGGCGACATCGCCGAGATCGGTGACGATCACGTGCATCCCGTGAGCTTCCGCTTCCGACTCGACACCTCGCAGCTGCCGCGGCCCTTCCAGATCGGCGTGGTCGGCCAGGCCGACTGGAACATTGCAGCCGAGCGCAGCGCACGCCTGCCGCTGGAGAAGGCCAAGTGAGTACCGATCCACGCGGCGGCGCAGCAGGGGCGCCGCCACCGCGCCGCCGTTCCCGCGCCATGCGCTGGGCGATCGGGGTCGGCGCGTTCATGGTCACGGCCATCGGCCTGGTGCTCATGTTCCTGCTCGCGCAGTCCACCAACAACCGCGCCTTCTACGAGGAGAACTACGCGCGCCTGTTCGGCATCAACGTGGTGGTCGCGGTGGTGCTGCTGCTGGTGCTCGGATGGGTCGCGTTCCGGCTGCTGCGGCGCCTGCGCCAGGGCAAGTTCGGCAGCCGCCTGCTGATCAAGCTGGCCGCCATCTTCGCGCTCGTGGGCGTGGTGCCCGGCGCGCTGGTGTACCTCGTCTCCTACCAGTTCGTTGCGCGCTCCATCGAGAGCTGGTTCGACGTCAAGGTCGAAGGCGCGCTCGATGCCGGCCTGAACCTCGGCCGCGCCACGCTGGATTCGCTGTCCGACGACCTGGTGAGCAAGGTGCGCAGCGCGAGCAACCAGCTGGCCGAGGTGCCCGATGCGAGCGCGGGCCTAGTGCTCGAGCGCATCCGCGACCAGCTCGGCGCCACCGACGTGGTGCTCTGGACCGGCAATGGCCAGCTGGTGGCCGGCGCGGGTGCATCCCGCTTCCAGCTCAATCCCGAGCGGCCCACGCCGCAGCAGTTCCGCCAGGTGCGCGCCGACCGCGCGATCGCGCACATCGAAGGCCTCGACGAGACACCCGCACCCGGCGCCGCGCCCCCGCCGCCCGCCAGCGTGCGGGCGCTCGCGCTGGTGCAAAGGCCGGGCTTCGAATTCAACACCGAGCCGCGCTTCCTGCAGGTCACGCAGCCGCTGCCGCCGGCGGTGGTGGCCAATGCGCTGGCCGTGCAGGAGGCCAATCGCGAATACCAGGAAAGAGCGCTCGCGCGCGAAGGGCTGCGCCGCATGTACATCGGCACGCTCACGCTCACGCTGTTCCTCGCCGTGTTCGGCGCGGTGCTGCTCGCGGTGCTGTTCGGCAACCAGCTCGCGCGTCCGCTCCTGGTGCTGGCCGAGGGCGTGCGGCAGGTGGCCGGCGGCGATCTGCGCCCCACCGCGGTGCTGCAGGGCAAGGACGAACTGGGCGGCCTCACGCGCTCCTTCGCCGTCATGACCCAGCAGCTGGCCGATGCGCGCGGTGCGGTCGAAAAGACCATGGGCGAGCTCGATGCGGCACGCGCCAACCTGCAGACCATCCTCGACAACCTCACCTCGGGCGTGATCGTGCTCGACCCGCAGGGGATGATCCTGTCGACCAACCCGGGCGCCACGCGCGTGCTGCGCGCGCCGCTCGCGGCCTACGAAGGCCAGCTCCTGGCCGACGTGCCCGGCCTCGCCGAATTCGGCCAGAGCGTGCAGCAGCAGTTCGACGAGTTCCAGGTCGAGCGTCTGCAGCACGGCCTCGACCACTGGCAGCATGCCTTCGAGCTGCACGCGAGCGGCGAAGGCATGTCCCAGGACGCCATCAACATCGTCGCGCGCGGCGCCGAGCTGCCGGGCGATGCCAGGCTGCTGGTGTTCGACGACATCTCCGAGATCGTCTCGGCCCAGCGCGCCCAGGCCTGGGGCGAAGTGGCGCGGCGCCTGGCGCACGAGATCAAGAACCCGTTGACGCCGATCCAGCTCTCGGCCGAGCGCCTCGAAATGAAGCTCAGCGGCAAGGTCGCGCCGGCCGAGGAGGCGGTGCTCGTCAAGTCGGTCAAGACCATCGTCGACCAGGTGGATGCGATGAAGCGCCTGGTCAACGAATTCCGCGACTACGCCCGCCTGCCCGCGGCTGACCTGAAGCCGGTCGACCTCAATGCGCTGGTGGCCGACGTGCTGCAGCTCTACGCCGGCGAAAACGCGGCCATCGCGCTGCGCTGCGAACTGGACGAGCGCTGCCCGCCGATCCGCGGCGATGCGCAGCAGATCCGGCAGGTCATTCACAACCTGTTGCAAAACGCGCAGGACGCGGCCGAGGCCGCCGCCAGCGGCACCGGGCGCACCGGCGAGGTCGTCATTCGCACGCGGCTCGGCGATTCGGGCCAGCGCGTGCGGCTCACGGTGCAGGACAGCGGGCCGGGCTTCGCCGAGAACATCCTCAAGCGGGCCTTCGAACCCTACGTCACGACCAAGACCAAGGGCACCGGGCTGGGCCTCGCGGTCGTCAAGAAGATCGCCGACGAGCACGGTGCCCGCATCGAACTTTCGAACCGCATCGTCGATGGGGCTGTGGCTGGCGCACAAGTCTCGTTATCATTCGCGCTGGCAGGCGAGGCGCAGGGAGCGCTCGCACACACCGAAGATTCGAGGCCGCCTTCCGCCTGAGCATTCGTGCAGTGCGCGGCGGGCCGGCATGCGAGCCCTCTTCTATACAGGCGCACAACACAAGCATTCATGGCAAACATCCTCGTGGTCGACGACGAGCTGGGCATTCGGGACCTGCTCTTCGAAATTCTCAATGACGAGGGCCACAACGTGGAACTCGCCGAGAACGCGGCCGAAGCACGCGCAGCACGGCAGCGCGCGCGCCCGGACCTCGTGCTGCTCGATATCTGGATGCCCGACACCGACGGCGTCACATTGCTCAAGGAATGGTCCACCGCCGGTCTGCTGAGCATGCCGGTCGTCATGATGAGCGGCCACGCCACCATCGACACTGCGGTCGACGCCACGCGCATCGGCGCCTTCGCCTTCCTCGAGAAGCCCATCACCTTGCAGAAGCTGCTGAAAGCGGTCGAGCAGGGACTCGCGCGCGAGAGCGCACGCCGCGCCGCGGCAAGCGTGGTGCCGGCCGCCGCCAACAACCTCTCTGCGGTGGTCACCACGATCGGCGAGAACGCGCTGGTCCCCTCGGCGCCGCAGGCACCTGCGGTCGACGCCGGCCCGCAAGCCACGCAGAGCTTCGACCTCGACCGCCCGCTGCGCGACGCGCGCGACGGATTCGAAAAGGCGTATTTCGAGTTCCATCTCGCGATGGAGAACGGCTCGATGACGCGCGTGGCGGAGAAGACAGGCCTCGAACGCACCCACCTCTATCGCAAGCTCAAGCAACTTGGCGTCGACCTGTCGAGGGGCCGCCGAGGCACTGTATAATCGCGGGCTGCACACCATGGCCCGGTAGCTCAGTTGAGTCAGAGAAGACCAACTGATCAGCCGCAAGTCGAGGCGTACATGGCCCGGTAGCTCAGTTGGTAGAGCAGCGGATTGAAAATCCGCGTGTCGGTGGTTCGATTCCGCCCCAGGCCACCAGATTTCGAAGCCCTTGATTCCTAACGGATCAGGGGCTTTTTGACGTCTGGCGCCTCGCTCATGCGCCGGCCGCGCGCGGCGCCACCGCGGCGCCCTCGATGCCATGCCGCTGCAGGGCGGTCGCGACGAAGCCAGATGCCTTCATCTCCTCGATGAAGCCACTGAGCCAGGCGCGCGCGGCAGTCCGGCCCTTGGGCACGCCCATGGCCTGTTCGATCACCATGAAGCGTCCGGGCAGCAGGCGCACGCCGCCCACGCGTTTCGCGTCCGCTTCGAGCTGCTGCTTCACACCGGCGGCCACTTCGAGGTTCTGCGCGAGGAACAGGTTGGTGACCTCGGGCGAGGTCGGCGCGCGCACCAGCGTGGCGGACTTCAGCTCGCGCGTGAGGAACAGGTCGTAGGCGCTGCCGCGGCCCACGGCGACACGGGTCGAGGTGCGGTCCACTTCCTCGTTGCGCTGCAATGGCGAGTTGTTGCGCACCAGGTAGGCGCCTTCGATGCGAGGACCATGGAACCGAGTCGCTTCATCTGCTTCTCCTTCTTGGTTGGGGTGGACCTCAGGACGAGACGGCAATGCGCAGAACGATCTTTCCCAAATGCGCGCCGGCTTCCATGCGGGCCTTTGCTTCCGCGAGCCGCGCGAAGTCCATGACCTGGTCGATCTGGGGCCGGATGCGCCCGGCCGCGATGTGGGGCATGACCTCGGCGACGAAGCGCGGAACCGCAGCCGCTCGCTGCTTCTTGGTGCGCAGTTTGTTGGAGACGCCGAACAGGGTCAACCGCCTGGCATGCAAGGCCTCGAGGTCGATATCGGCGTGCACGACGCCGTCGACGTATCCCACCGTGGCGAGCCGGCCCTCGAAGGCGAGCGTGCGCATGTTCTCCGCGAACACGCTGCCTCCCACCGTGTTGACGATCAGGTCCGCGCCGTGCCGGGCCGTCGCCTCCATGACCGCGGGCGCGAAGTCCGGCTTGCGGGTGTGCAGCGCGACGTCCAGTCCGAGGGGCTCGAGCGCTGCCAGCTTGGCGGCCGAGCCCGAGGTGCCGATGACGCGCGCGCCCAGCGCCTTGCCCAGCTGCAGCGACGCCACGCCAACGCCGGAGGACACGCCGTTGATGAGCAGCCATTCGCCGGGCTTCAGGCGGCCTTGCAGCACCAGCATGTCATAGGCAACGAGGAAGGTCAGCGGAATGCCGGCAGCCTGTTCGCACGAGAGGCCATCCGGCATCGCCATGGCTTCTGCTGCCTCCATCAGCGCGTACTCCGAGAACGCGCCCGCACAGCGGCCCATGACGCGGTCGCCCGGCCGGAAGCCGGTCGCCTCGGCACCGACGGCGACGACCTCTCCCGCACCTTCTCCGCCGATCGCCTTCCAGGTGCCGGGCGTGCCGTGCAGGCCGTGACCGAGCAGGAACTCCCCGCGGTTCAAGGCCGCGGCATGCATGCGCACCAGCAGCTGTTGCGGGCCCGCAGCGGGCACGGGGACGTCGCGCAACTCGAGCGCCGTGTCCGTGTCGCTCATCTGCATCCAGTACGACAGCATTGGGCTGCGCCTTACTTTTTCAGCTGGCGCAGCACAGCCTGCGTGAACGCGGCCGTGTTGCCATTGCCGCGGATGTCGCCCGTGCGCGCCTGGGGGTCGGCCAGCGCTTCTGTCGTCGCTTGCGACATGGATGCGCCCATGCGCACGGCGCCTTCGTTGCCGCGGCTGTGTCCCAGCCATTCGAAGAGCATGCGCGTGGACTCGATCATGGCGTACGGGTTCGCGATGCCGCGGCCGGCGATGTCCGGGGCGGAGCCGTGCGTGGCCTGTGCCATGGCCACGTCGCCGTCGCCGATGCACAGCCCCGGCGCCATGCCGAGGCCGCCCACCAGCCCCGCCGCCTCGTCGGAGAGGATGTCGCCGAACATGTTGGTCGTCACCACGACGTCGAAGCTCTGCGGGTCGCGCACCAAGCGCATCGCGAAGGTGTCGACGATCACGTCGTCGACGCGCACGTCGGGGTATTCGGCCGCGAGCTTGCGGCACTCTTCCACGAACATGCCGCAGCCGAGCTTGAACACGGTGTCCTTGTGGACGTAGGTGAGGTGTTTGCGGCGCTGGCGCGCGAGTTCGAACGCGGCACGCGCCACGCGCCGGCTGCCCGTGCGCGTGATGACGCGCACCGAGAGCGTCACCTCGTCGGTCGGCCGGAATTCGCCCGAGCCTGCGACCATGTTCCGGTCCGGCTGGAAGCCTTCGTTGTTCTCGCGCACGATCACCAGGTCCACACCGTCGTGCAGGCATCCGATGTCGGAATAGGAGCGCGTCGGCCGCACGTTGGCGAACAGGTTGAACTGCTTGCGCAGGATCGGATGCGGATTGATGGCGTTAGGTCCCTTGGGATAGGCGCGATGTCCGATGGGGCCGAGGATCCAGCCGTCCAGCGTCTTCAGCGCCGTGAGCGTTTCCGGCGGCAGCGTGTGGCCGTGGGTCTCGAGGGCGCGCGCGCCGATGGGCAGCGGGCACCAGTCGATCCGCACGCCGTGCAGCTCGGCCGCGGCGCGGGCGATCTCCACCGAGGCGGGCACGATCTCGTGGCCGATGTCGTCGCCGTTCAGGATGCCGATGCGAAGGGGTGCGATGTGTGTCACGTTCGGTTCAGGAGAAGTTGGATGTGTCACGCGCTGCAAAGCGCCGTCAGCAAGCGCAGGTCCGCGAGCGAGGCCAGCGTGCGGCAGGTCTTCGTGATCTCGTCGGAGCGCGCCTGGCCCAGCACCGGCTCCACCAGCGAGCCGAACTTGGCTTCGAGCTGGGCGTCGGACAGCGGGTTCTGCAGCGAGCCGATCGCATGGTCCACGCGGACTTCGACACGGCGGCCGCCCTGCAGCACCGCCGTCACCTGGGCTGCCGCCTCGTCGATGCCGTCGTCGACGCTGGCCTGCACCTTGTTGCGCAGGGCGACGACTTGCGCATCGTTGACCACCGCGTCGGAAAATTCCTCCTCGCCCGCACGGCCGTAGATCAGGCCCGCGGCACAGCCGTGGTAGACGCTGAACTTGCCCTGCAGGCCGTCCTTCGGCTCCTTCTTGCCTGTCAGCTCCAGAACCAGGGAGTGCACGCGCAGCTCGATCCGTTCCACCTGCTGCGGCGTAACGCCCTGCGCGCGCAGCCGCACGCAGGCATCGATGCTGGGGTGGATCACGATGCCGCAGGCAAAGGGCTTGTAGGTGTTGAAGGAAATCTCGAAGCGCTCGCCGAGCTCGTCGGTCGCCTCGTGCCAGGCGCGCTTGTCCGATGCGACTTGCACGAGGCCGCGCGGCGCCTCCAGCGCGCGGCTGCTGGCGGTGAAGCCGCGGCTCGCCAGCAGCGCGGACATGAGCCCCGCGCGCGCGGCGGCGCCGGGATGGAAGGGCTTGGTCATGGTCCCGAACTGCTCGCGCAGGCCGACCGGCTGAGAGGCGGCAATGCCGAGCGCCATGGCGGTCTGTTCTTCGTCCAGCCGCAGCAGGCGCGCGCAGCCGGCCGCCGCGCCGAGCATGCCGGTGGAGCCGGTGATGTGCCAGCCGCGGTCGTAGTGGTCCGGGTACATGACGTTGCCGATGCGGCAAGCCACGTCAATGCCCAGCACCAGGGCGTCGATCACGTCGCGGCCGGAGGCGCCGTTGCGTTCTGCCAGTGCCAGCACGGCCGAAGCGACCGGGCCGGCGGGATGGATGATCGTCTTCAGGTGGGTGTCGTCGAAGTCGAAAGTGTGCGAGGTGATGCCGTTGACGAGCGCGGCGCTCGCCATGTCGACCTTCTCCGCGCGCCCGAGCACGGTCGCTTGCGGCGCCGGCTCCAGCATCTGGACGGCGGCGACGGCGGCTTCGGCCGCTTCGTGTCGCGCCGCGCCGATGGCGCAGCCGAGCCAGTTGTAGAAGGTGCGATGGGCCTCGCGCTCCACCGCGTCGCTCCACCCGCGCGACGGGTGATTCGCGACGAACTTGGCGAGGATGGCGGTGATCGGAGGCGCCGCCGTATCGGCGGGAACATGGGTATTGCGAGCCACTGGAATCTCTTCTGGTTGCGAGGATGAAAGAAAACTCGGGCGAGTCACTCGTCGAGGCGGATGTTGCGTGCCTTGGCCAGCGCGCTCCAGCGCGCGATCTCGGAGGCGATGTACTGGCCGAACTGCTCCGGCGTCATCGGCCACGGCTCCACGGCTTCGCTGGCGAGCTTTTCGGCCAGATCGGGCGCCTTCAGCACCGCGACCTGCGTCTCGTTGAGGCGCCGCACGATGTCCGCGGGCAGGCCCGCCGGACCCACGGAGCCGTACCACTGCATGGCGTCGAAGCCCTTGAAGCCGATCTCCTCCATGGTGGGCACGTCCTTCAATTGCGCGCTGCGCTGCTTGCCGGTGACGGCCAGCGCGCGCATGCGGCCCGAGCGCAGGTGCGGCAACGCCGCCGCGAGGCCGGGGAACATGGCCTGGGTCTGGCCGCCGAGCAGGTCGTTGATGGCGGGCGCGATGCCGCGGTAGGGGATGTGCAGCATGAAAGCGCCGGTCTCCTGCTTGAAGAGCTCCATCGTCAGGTGCGTGAGCGAGCCCGCACCGGCCGAGCCGTAGCTCAACTTGCCCGGGCTGCGCTTGACGAAGTCGATGAACTCCTGGATGTTCTTCGCGGGCACGCTGGCGTTGATCGCCAGCACGTTGGGCGTGGCGCCGATCATCCCGATCGGCGTGAAATCCTTGATCGCGTCGTAGCTGACCCGGCGCGTCGCGGGCGTCGTGCCATGGGTGGCGACATAGCCTTGCATCAGCGTGTAGCCGTCCGGCGCTGCACGGGCGGTGGTCTGGCTCGCGACCACGCCGCCCCCGCCGCTCTGGTTGTCCACGATGAAGCTCTGCCCCAGCAGCTTTCCCCAGCGTTCGGTGACGACGCGGGCGATCATGTCGTTGCCGCCGCCGGCAGCGACCGGGACGATATAGCGGATCGGTTTGGCGGGATAGGACTGCGCGATCGCCAGGCGAGGCGCAGCGATGGCGGCCGAAACGGCCTGCAGAAGATGGCGGCGTTTCATTTCTGTTGTCTCCTTGTATGCCGCGCATCTTCCTCGGGTGGCTCTTTGCAGTAAATTGCAACTTTCTGGGGTTTTATTGCATGTACTGCATGAGTGCGCCGCCATGGTGAAGCCATCGCTTGCCGACCTGCGGGCCTTCGTCACCGTCGGGGAGCTGCAAAGCTTCGCTGCGGCTGCCAGGGCGCTTCATCTTTCGCAGCCCGCGCTGTCGCGCCGGATCTCCCATCTGGAAGACCTGCTCGGCGTGCGCCTGTTCGATCGCACGACGCGCAGCGTGGAGCTGACGCTGCTGGGCCGGCGCTTCCTGGGCCAGATCCGCGGCCTGGTGGAGGATCTCGACCGCTCCGTCCTCAGCCTGCGCGACGCCGCGGAGCTCGAGGCGGGCGACGTGACGATCGGCTGCGTCCTGTCGACGGTCCATCACTTCCTGCCGCCGGTGATTCGTGCCTTTCGCGCGCAGCATCCGCGCGTGCTGGTGCGCATCATCGAGGAGGGGGCCGACGAAGTGCTGGCGAGCGTGAAGCAGGGAGAAGCCGACCTGGCGCTGAACTACATCGGCATGCAGGACCCGGAGGTCGAGTTCACCCCGCTGCTGAAGGAGCCCTACGTGCTGGCCTGCCCGGCCGGGCACCCGCTCGCGAAGCGCCGATCGGTGGGCTGGGAAGAGCTCGCGGCACATCCCCTCGCGCGCGTGTCGCAGGCGAGCCGCAACCGCCTCTTCATCGACCAGGCGCTCGCCGAGCTGCCGCCGCTGCCGCGTCCGATTTGCGAAGTGCGCCACGTCTCGACGCTGATCGGACTGGTGGAAGACGGGCTGGGCATCGCCGTCGTCCCGCAGCTGACCTTGCCCCGCACATCGGCATCGGTGGTGGGCGTGCGGCTGGAGAAGCCCGCGATCGGCCGCACGCTGGGCATCATCCGTCGCAGCGGCCGCAGCCTTTCTCCCGCCGCCGCTGCTTTCGCACAGGTGCTGACGCGGGCGAGCCGCGGCGCCCTGAAGTCGATCCGCGGCAGGTAGCGCGTCCGCGGGCCTTCAGGCGTCCCGCTCAGGCCGCGACATAGTCGGGGTACTGCCGGCAGATCTCGTCCACCGCGCTGAGCGTGCCCGACAGGTGCTTGCGCAGCGCGGCCTGGGCGGCCGCCGGGTCCTTCGCTTCGATGCCGCGCACGATGGCGCGGTGGTCGCGCAGGATCGCTTCGGTCTTGCCGGCGGTGGGCAGGTGCAGGCGGCGCAGCCGATCCACGTGGCCTGAGACGCGGCCCACCATCTCCCACAGGTCGGGCACGCCGCCGGCTTCGTACATCAGGCGATGGAAGGCGCGGTCGGCACCGACGAAGTCGCCGTAGCGCTGTGCAGTCGCCAGCGCCGCCTGCTGCGCGATGGTGGCCTTCATCTGCTCGACCAGCCCCGCCGGCGCCTCCAGCGCGAGCTGGTGCACCAGCTCCAGCTCGATGGAGCGGCGCAGGAAATGCGCCTGGCGTGCCGCCGCGATGTCGATGCGGCTGACCATCGTGGCGTGCTGCGGGAACACGTCCACCAGCCCTTCCTCACTGAGGCGCAGCAGCGCCTCGCGCACCGGCGTCTGGCTCACGCCGAAGTGGTTGGCCAGTTCCTGCCGCGCCAGCACGGTGCCGGGTGCCAGCTCCAACGACAGGATGGCGTCGCGCAGCTGCTCCAGCACCTGGGGCGCGGCCAGGCGGGTGCGGTCGAGTCGGATCTTGGGGAGGGCGCTCATCGGGGCTGGATTGTGGCATTGACGTACTAATATATTAGTGTCTTAATCCCGCCGACGCGACCTGCGGTCCAAGAGACAACCCGATGAAACGCCCTTACGAATCCCTGCGCAGCGCCCGCTGGTTCGCACCCGACGACTTCCGTTCCTTCGGCCACCGCTCGCGGGTGCTGCAGATGGGTTACAGCTATGCCGACTGGATGGGCAAGCCGGTGATCGCCATCGTCAACACCTGGAGCGATGCCAACCAGTGCCACGCGCATTTCAAGCAGCGGGTGGAAGACGTCAAGCGCGGCATCCTGCAGGCCGGCGGCTTCCCGTTGGAGCTGCCGGCCATCTCGCTCTCGGAAAGCATGGTCAAGCCCACCACCATGCTCTACCGCAACTTCCTCGCGATGGAAACCGAAGAGCTGCTGCGCAGCCACCCGGTCGACGGCGCGGTGCTGATGGGCGGCTGCGACAAGACCACGCCCGGCCTCACGATGGGCGCGCTCAGCATGGGCATCCCCTTCATCTACCTGCCGGCCGGCCCCATGCTGCGCGGCAACTGGAAGGGCAAGGTGCTGGGCTCGGGCTCCGACGCCTTCAAGTACTGGGACGAGCGCCGCGCCGGGCGCCTGAGCGAACAGGCCTGGGCCGAGATGGAAGCCGGCATCGCGCGCAGCCACGGCACCTGCATGACCGTGGGCACGGCCGCCACCATGATGGGCATCGCCGAGGCGGTGGGCCTCTGCCTGCCGGGCGCCTCCAGCATTCCCGCGGCCGATGCCAACCACATCCGCATGAGCGCCGACTGCGGCCGACGCATCGTCGAGATGGTGTGGGACGACCTCACGCCCGCGAAGCTGCTCACGCGCGCCAGCTTCGAGAACGGCATCGCCTGCGCGATGGCCATGGGCTGCAGCACCAACGCCATCGTGCACCTGATCGCGATGTCACGCCGCGCCGGCCATGCGGTGAGCCTGGACGACTTCGATGCCTTCAGCCGCCGCGTGCCGGTCATCGCCAACATCCGGCCCAGCGGCGACGCCTACCTGATGGAGGACTTCTTCTACGCCGGCGGCCTGCCTGCGATGCTGGAGCGCATCCGCGGCCACCTGCACACCGAGGCGCTCACCGTCAACGGCCGCACCCTCGGCGAGAACATCGCAGGCGCCGAGGTCTACGACGACGACGTGATCCGGCCGCTCGCCAATCCGATCTACGCCGAAGGCGCACTCGCCGTGCTGCGCGGCAACCTGGCGCCCGACGGCGTGGTGATCAAGCCCAGCGCCTGCGCACCGCACCTCTTGCAGCACAGCGGCCGCGCGCTGGTGTTCGACGACTACCCGGCCCTCAAGAAGGCGGTGGAAGACCCCGACCTGGACGTGACGGGCGACGACATCCTGGTGCTGCGCAACGCCGGCCCGCGCGGCGCCGGCATGCCGGAGTGGGGCATGCTGCCGATCCCGACCAAGCTGTTGAAGCAAGGCGTCAAGGACATGCTGCGCCTGTCCGATGCACGCATGAGCGGCACCAGCTACGGCGGCTGCCTGCTGCACTGCTCGCCGGAGGCGGCCATCGGCGGCCCGCTGGCGCTGGTGAAGACCGGCGACCGCATCAGCGTCGATGTGCCCGCGCGGCGCATCCACCTCGAGATCAGCGACGAGGAGCTCGCCCAACGCAAGGCCCAGTGGACGCCGCCGCCACCGCGCTACGAGCGCGGCTACGGCTGGATGTTCGGTCGCCACATCAAGCAGGCCAACGAAGGCTGCGACTTCGACTTCCTGGAAACCGGCTTCGGCAAGCCGGTGCCTGAGCCCGACATCTTCTGACCCGCCTTTCAACCCCCACTTTCTTTCGAGAACCGGAGATCCCACGTGAATCCCGCCACCCGCGAACAGCTCATGAAGGTGAGCACCGCCACCCTGTGCACGGCCCTGTTCAAGCGCGGCCTGCGCAACCAGTTCATCCAGGACGTGCGGCCGCTCAATCCCGGCCTCCCCAACATGGTGGGCGAGGCCTTCACGCTGCGCTACATGCCGGCGCGCGAAGACCTGAACCCGATCAGCGTCTTCCTCGACCGCAACCATCCGCAGCGCCAGGCGGTGGAGCAATGTCCCGAAGGCGCCGTGCTGGTGATCGACAGCCGCAAGGACGCGCGCGCCGCCTCGGCCGGCGGCATCCTGGTCACGCGGCTGATGAAGCGCGGCACCGCCGGCGTGGTGACCGACGGCGGCTTCCGCGACAGCCCCGAGATCGCGAAGCTCGGCTTCCCGGCCTACCACTGCCGCCCCAGCGCACCGACCAACCTCACGGTGCACCAGGCCATCGACATCAACGTGCCCATCGGCTGCGGCGACGCGCCGGTGTTTCCCGGCGATGTGATCGTGGGCGATGCCGAAGGCGTGATCGTCATCCCGGCCCACCTGGCCGACGAGATCGCCGCCGAAGCGACGGAGATGACGGCCTTCGAGGACTTCGTGCAGGAAAAGGTGCTCGAAGGCCGGTCCATCCTCGGTCTCTACCCGCCCACCGACGAACAGAGCCGCAGCGATTTCGCGGCCTGGCGCCAGGCCAAGGGCCGCTGAGGCCTATTTTCTTTTTCGAGAATCCAAGGAGACAAACCATGCCTTTCACCCGCCGCGCCGTGGCGCTGCTGCTGGCCGCACTCGCCCCTGTGGCCGCCTGGGCCCAGGCCCCCGAATGGCCGGCCGCCAAGCCCATCGTCTACGTCGTGCCCTTCACGGCCGGCGGCTCCACCGACATCGTCGGCCGCACGCTGGCCCAGAAGCTGGGCGAAAGCCTCAAGCAGTCGGTGGTGGTCGAGAACAAGCCCGGCCAGGCTGGCGGCATCGGTGCTGCCTACGTGGCCAAGGCCGCGCCCGACGGCTACACGCTCTTCGGCGGCACCATCAGCACGCACGCCATCAACGCCAGCCTCTACAAGAAGCTGCCCTACGACCCGATGAAGGACTTCGAGCCGGTCTCGCTGGTCGCGCGCCTGCCCAACGTGCTGATCGTCAACAGCCAGCTGGGCGTGAACTCGGTGGCCGAACTGGTGGCGCTCTTGAAGAAGGACGAGAGCAAGCGCAGCTTCGCCTCCTCCGGCGCCGGCACCTCCACCCACCTGGCCGGCGAGATGTTCGCCGACCTGATCGGCGTGAAGCTCACCCACGTGCCGTACAAGGGCACTCCGCCGGCCATGACCGACGTGGCCGCGGGGCTGGTGCCCTTCATGTTCGACCAGGTGACGGCAGCGCTGCCGCTCGTCAAGAGCGGCAAGCTCAAGCTGCTGGCCGTGACCACCGGCAAGCGCATCGCGCTGGCGCCCGAGCTGCCGACCATGATCGAATCGGGCATTCCCGGCTTCGAGATGTCGTCGTGGCAGGCGGTGTATGCGCCCAAGGGCACACCCAAGCCGATCGTGCAGCGCCTTAACGCCGAGATCGTCAAGGCGCTGAAGCAGCCCGACGTGCAGGCCAAGCTCTCGGATCAGCTGGCGATGGAAATCGTCGGCAGCACGCCGGAGGAGCTGCGCGAGCACATGGCGCGCGAAATCCCGCGCTGGGCCGAACTGGTGAAGAAGTCCGGCGCGACGGCGGACTGATCCGAAGCAGTCACTCCCTAGAAATCGACCAGGCTCAATCCGATGCTCAGCACGGTGCGCTTGCGGTTGTAGTCGACCAGCGTGTCGCCGTAGCCGTGGAACAGCTGCGTATGGAAGCGCAGGTTGCTCCTGCTCTGATCGCCGATGGCCTTGAGCCATTCGAGCCGCACCGAGCCGCGCCCGCTCTCGCGCAGGTTGTTGCGCACCGTCACGCCGAGGGTGTTGTCGCGATTGAGGTTCCAGCGGCCCGTGAGTTCGGCGCGACCGATGTAGTTGGAGATGTCGGGGTTGTCGTCCTTCGCAGCATCCTCGTGCACGCGCTGCCACACGCGGCCGGTGAGCGTGAAGCGGTCGTCCAGCTCCATGCCGCCCATCAGGTAGACGCGGTTCCAGCTGCGCGAATAGGGCAGGCTCTGGCCGTTCGACTGGTGCACCAGTCCCACGCCCGCGTAGCGCCAGCGCCAGCCGCCCGGCAGCTGGTAGTCGGTGGGATAGACGTACATCAGTTCCGGCTCGTGGTCGGTGGTGCGGAAGGGCCGCGAGATCGCGCCGTTGAAGAGCTGCCAGGTCGATTGCTGGCTGTAGCCGAACCACAGCGAGTCCTTCTTGACCGGATCGTTCTGCGTCAGCATGCCCTGGATCAACTTGGTGCGCACCGAGAGGCCGATGCGCATCTCGTTGGCCTGGTAGGCGATGTCTTCGCCGTTGTGGCCGGCCGCGGGCGAGGTCGGCGTCTGTGGCTTGTTCGTGGCCGCCGAGGCGGACACGTTGAGCGGCCGGTAAGCGCGAAAGCTGAAGGTGCCGCAGTCGGTGCCGTTCTCGAGCTCCCAGAAGCGCGAGAGCAAGGAGTACTGGCGGTCGCGGCAGCCTTCTTCGGTGGCCACGGAGACCACGCGCGTGGCGGGCACGGCGGCGTCCACGGGCGCGGGCGGCTGGGTGTTCGCAAGCACCGGCGGCGCCGCCGGTACCGAGGCGGCGGGCAAGGTCTGCTGTTGGGCCCAGCGGTCGAAGCAGGCCAGCCGCGCTTCCTTGTTGTCGGCGAGGCGCTGGCATTGCTGCCAGGTCAGCTGCGCTTCGGCCAGCGGGCTCTGCGGTCTCTCCGCAGGTTGCGCGTGCGCGCCTGCGATGCCGAGGCCGGCAAGGAGCGCGGCGAATAGGGTGGTGCGTGTGTTCGTCATTGCCAACTGCCCGTCTTGTTCAGCACAAAAGGACGTGTGCTGTCGTCGGCGGCGTTTCGCCAGGTTCCTCTGAACTCCTTGCCGCAGGATCCGGCCTGCAGCTCGCCGAGCCAGACGCCGCTGATGGCGCGGCCGTCCATCGATTCGTCGATGTTGAGCAGGCCCTCGTCGTCGATGTCGCCCGCGAGCTGCGCGACCGAGGGGCTTGCCGCGCCGCGGTCGCGCGTGATGGTGCCGCGCACGCCGGCGTATTCAGGATGCTTGGCGAGTTGCAGCCGCGCGATGCCCGGCACGCCTTCGAAGCGCGCCTCCCATTGGCCATAGAGCGCCTCGACCGGCAGGTCGCGGCCGCTGGCGGGGCATGCCGGCTGGGCCCCCACACTGCCGGCGGCCATGCACAGGGCGATGAACAGCACACGGCACTTCATGGGGCTGCCGCAGCGGCCGCCGCTGCGGCAGCGTTGTCCTGGACCTTGCGCGCGAATTCGGCGCGCAGTGCCTTGAGTTTCTCGCGCGGGTCTTCCTTGATGGTCTTCTTGTCGAGCGCCATCTCGGCGATGAAGCGGCTCGGCTGCGCCGGCACCATCTCGCGGCCCTGCTTGCGCCGCTTGGTCCAGCTCACCGCCAGGCTGCGCTGCGCGCGCGTGATGCCCACGTACATCAGGCGGCGCTCTTCCTGCAGCCGCTGCAGCGTGTCGTCGCTGACCTTCTCCTGCCGGCCGCCGTCGTCGTCGAGCTTGAAGGGCAGGAGACCCTCGGTCACGCCGACCAGCATCACGTGCGGCCATTCGAGGCCCTTGGCCGCGTGCAGCGTGGAGAGCGTGACCACGTTCTGGTCCTTCTCGCGTTCGCTGATGGTGGAGAGCAGAGAGATGGTCTGCGCCACTTCGAGCAGGCTCTTGCGTTCGCTCTCGACCGTCGCTCCGGAGGCATCGTCGATCTGCCCGCCGCAGCGCTGCGACATCCAGTCGCAGAACTCGAGCACGTTGGTCCAGCGGCTGGCCGCGGCCTGCTCGCTGTCCTCGCCGTCGTAGAGGTGCTTCTCGTAGTCGATCTCTTTCAGCCAGTCGGCCAGGAAGCTGCGCGCATCCTCGGCGCCCATGGTGCGGCGCGCGCGGTATTCGAGGTCGTTGATGTAGCGGCCGAACTCGTGCAGGCCTTCCTGCGCGCGCTTCGGCATCACGCTCGGCAGCGAGGGCGAGAACAGGGCTTCGAACAGGCTCAGCTTGTACTGGCTCGCGAAGGTGCCGAGGCTGGCAAGCGTGGTGTGGCCGATGCCGCGCTTGGGCGTGGTCACGGCACGCAGGAAGGCCGGGTCGTCGTCGTTGTTGACCCAGAGCCGGAACCAGCCGCACAGGTCCTTGATCTCGGCGCGGTCGAAGAAGCTCTGGCCGCCGGAGACCTTGTAGGGAATCTGCGCGCGGCGCAAGGCCTGCTCGAACACGCGCGCCTGGTGGTTGGCCCGGTAGAGGATCGCGAAGTCGCGGAACTCCTTGTACTGCTGGCCTTGCGTGGTGGCATCGCCGCCGCGCAGGCTCTGGATGCGCGCCACCGTGCGCTCGGCCTCGTGCGCCTCGCTGTCGGCATCAACCACGCGCACCGGCTCGCCCTCGCCGAGCTCGCTGAACAGCGTCTTCGGAAAGAGCTTGGGGTTCGGCCCGATCACGTTGTTGGCCGCGCGCAGGATCGCGCTGGTGCTGCGGTAGTTCTGCTCGAGCTTGATGACCTTGAGACTCGGGTAGTCGATCGGCAGCTTCTTCAGGTTGTCGAGCGTCGCGCCGCGCCAGCCGTAGATCGACTGGTCGTCGTCGCCCACCGCGGTGAAGCGCCCGCGCTCGCCGACCAGCGCCTTCAGCACCTCGTACTGCGTGGCGTTGGTGTCCTGATATTCGTCGACCAGCACATGGCCCAGCGCGGCCTGCCACTTGGCGCGCACGTCGTCATGCTGCTGCAAAAGCTTGAGCGGCATGCCGATCAGGTCGTCGAAGTCCACGCTCTGGTAGGCGGCGAGCCGCTCTTCGTAGCGCCCCATGATGCGCGCGGTGATGCGCTCGTTGTCGTCGGCGGCCTGGGCCTCGGCCTGGGCGGCATTGAGCCCCATGTTCTTCCACTTGCTGATGGTCCACTGCCAGATGCGCGCGGTCGCGGCGTCGGTGGTGCCGCCGGCGTCCTTCAGGATCTTCGTCACGTCGTCGCTGTCGAGGATGCTGAAGGCCGGCTTCAGGCCCAGCACGGCGCCGTCTTCCCGCATCATGCGCACGCCCAGCGCGTGGAAGGTGCACACCACCACGTGCTTCGCATCGCGCCCGATCAGCCCCTTGGCGCGTTCGCGCATCTCGGCCGCGGCCTTGTTGGTGAAGGTGATGGCGGCAATGCGCTTGGGCACCAGGCCGGCCTGGATCAGCCGCGCGATCTTGTGCGTGATGACGCGCGTCTTGCCCGAACCCGCACCGGCAAGCACGAGGCAGGGACCGTGCATGTAGTTGACGGCTTCTTGTTGCGCGAGGTTGAGACCGGAGGACATGAGGGGCGGGGGGAGGGGGGAGGGGAGGCGCAAAGCGGGCAATGATACGGGGCGCCGTCGGACGACCGCAGATGTATGGCGGTGTTAGACCCGTTCGCATTTGTGATCGGCGGCGCCGCATGAAGAAAACAAGACATCCGCTCACCATCGCCTTCTGGTCCGCGCTCGCTACGGTGGCGGCAACGCTGGTCGTGCTGAACTTCCTGCCCGGCGAAAAGAAGATCGAACCGCAAATCGAGCGCGAGTACAGCCTGCACGACGCGCAGTTCCGCCGTGCGATGGGCGTCCTGCTCGGGCCGCCGGTCACGGAGGGCAACCGGTTCGAGGCGCTGATCAACGGCGACCGGATCTTTCCGCAGATGCTCGCGGCCATCCGCGGCGCGAAGAAGAGCGTCACCTTCGAGACCTACATCTACTGGTCCGGCGACATCGGCCGCGCCTTTGCCGATGCGCTGTCGGAACGAGCCCGCGCCGGCATCAAGGTGCATGTGCTGCTCGACTGGGTAGGCAGCCAGAAGATCGAGGAGAAGCTTCTGCAATCGATGGAAGAAGCAGGCGTGGAGATCCGCAGGTTCCACAAGCCGAGCTGGTACGACATCGCGCGTTTCAACAACCGCACTCACCGCAAGCTGCTGGTGGTCGACGGCGCGGTGGGCTTCACCGGCGGCGTGGGCATCGCGCCCGAGTGGACCGGCAACGCGCAGGACCCCGACCATTGGCGCGACTCGCACTACAAGGTGGAAGGGCCGGTGGTCGCGCAGATGCAGGCCGTGTTCATGGACAACTGGATCAAGGCATCGGGCGAGGTGCTGCACGGCGAGCGCTACTTCCCGGCCATTGCGCTGCGCGGCGGCGGTGCGGCCCAGATGTTCAGCAGCTCGCCGTCGGGCGGCAGCGAGAGCATGCACCTGATGTACCTGCTGTCGATCGCGGCGGCCACCAGGACCATCGATCTCTCGAGCGCCTACTTCGTGCCCGACGATCTCGCGCGCGATGCCCTCATCGCCGCGGCGAAGCGCGGCGTGCGCGTGCGCATCATCACGCCCGGCCCGATCATGGACGCGCAGACCGTGCGCCGCGCGTCGCGCGCCGGATGGGGTCCGCTGCTCGAAGCCGGCGTGCAGATCAGCGAATACCAGCCGACCATGTACCACTGCAAGGTGATGGTGGTCGACGACCTGTTGGTGTCGGTCGGCTCGACCAACTTCGACAACCGTTCCTTCCGCCTCAACGACGAGGCCAACCTCAACATCTACGACGAGGCCTTCGCCCGGGCGCAGGCGGCGGTGTTCGAGGAGGATCTCGCGAAGAGCAGGGCGGTGAGCTTCGCCCAGTGGCAGGAACGGCCATGGCGCGAGAAGTTGTTGGAGCACCTGGCCGCGCTGCTGGGGCCGCAGCTCTGAGTACCGCGGCAGCGACAATCGCCCGCGTGCTGCAGATCCTCTTCGTCACCATCCCCTTCTTCGCCTTGATCGCGGCCGGCTACGCAGCGGCTCGCGCCGGTGCGCTGCCGCTCGCGGCGATTCCGGGGCTCAATGCCTTCGTGCTCTATTTCGCGCTGCCGTGCATGCTGTTTCGCTTCGGCGCTGCCGCGCCGATCGCGCAGCTGCTCGATGCCGGCGTGGCGCTGGTGTGGGGCGTCAGTGCGCTGATCGTGGTCGCTGCCACGGTGGCCCTGGCGCGCAGGCAGCGCATCGGCTGGAACGATGCGGCCTTCGGCGCGCTGGTGGCTGCGTTCCCGAACACGGGTTTCATGGGCGTGCCGCTGCTGATCGCGATCCTCGGCGCGCAGGCGGCGTCGCCGATGATCATCACGATCGCCTTCGACCTGGTCGTGACTTCGTCGCTGTGCATCGCGCTGTCGCGCCTGGCCGGCGCCGACGAGCACGGTGCGGCCAAGGCGGCGCGGCAGGCCTTGCGCGGCATCGCGCAAAACCCGATGCCGTGGGCCATCGTGCTCGGCGGGCTGGCATCGGCCGCGCGCTTCGCGCTGCCGGGGCCGGTCGAGCGCACGATCGCGATGCTGGCCGACGCGGCCTCGCCGGTGGCGCTGTTCGCCATCGGCGCGGTGCTGGCGCGCTCGTCGCTGCTGGCGCGCGAGCACCGCGCCAGCGCGCTCGTTGCCGCCGCGATGGGCAGCGGCTCGCAGCCGCTGCGGCAGGCGAGGCTGGCCGACGTGCTGGCCGTCGCGGCGATCAAGCTGCTGCTGCATCCCTTGCTGGTCTATGGCCTCGCGCGCGGCGCGATCGCGCTGGGCGTGCCGCTGGGCCAGCCGGCGCTGGCGGCGATCGTGCTGGTGGCCGCGCTGCCGAGCGCGAGCAACGTGTCGATGCTGGCCGAGCGCTTTGGCGCCGACAACGGGCGCATCGCCCGCATCATCCTGTGGACCACCGTGGCGGCCTTCTTCAGCTTTCCCCTGGCGGTGAGGTGGATTGTTAGTCAGGGCTAACTTCGGCAGCCAATTGCCGTCGGCAATCTCTGTTTCAGAATATTTCCTACAAGACGCCATCACTCCCCGGTGGATAGTGTGAACTATTGCTTTTGACTAATGCTTAGGTTTGCATTCGCGCTGCTAAAGTGGCGCCAGATACCGGGGGAAACGGCATGACGACTTTGACGCGCTGGGTGCTTTGGGTGGCGTGGCTTGCCACCGTCAGTTGGCTTTGGCTTGCGGGTGCGCTGGGCATCGGCAGTGCGCTCGCGACGGGCGCAGCGAGCCTTTTGCTGTTCGCATGGCCGGGCCATTCGCACCGGCGGCGCCGGTCGGAGCTGCGCTACATCGAGATGGGCAAGCAGCCCGTGGGCCTGCCCTGAGCCGCGCTCAGATGCTGTGCGGGTCCACGTCGACCAGCCAGCGGATCACGCCCTTGCCTTCGGGCTGCCGCCGCAGCCCGTGCAACAGCGGCTGCCAGGCCGCCAGCAGGCGCTGCAGCGCCGCACGCGACGCGCTTTCGACCAGCATCTGCGCCCGCTCCACATTCGCCACGCGCTGGATCGCCAGCGGCACGGCCGGGTAGCGGGTCACGCGCTCGGCCCCCGGGAGCGCATCGACCGCCTCGCTGGCGGCATTCAGAAAAGCCTGGGCCGCTTCCTGCGTGCGGGCGTCGGCCCGCAGCAGCGCCTGGAAGGCGTAGGGCGGCATGCCCGCTGCAGCGCGCTCTTCGAGCTCGCGCTCGGCGAACGCCGGGTAGTCGTGCCGTCGCAGCGCCGCGAACAACGCGTGCTGCGGATGGTGGGTCTGGATCCACATCTCGGCGGTCGCGCCCTGCGCTGAAAGGTAGGCAGCGTCGCGCCCCGCGCGTCCCGCGGACTGCATCAGCAGGCTGAACAGCCGTTCCGGCGCGCGGAAGTCGCTGGAGAAGAGCGCACCGTCGGGGTTGACAGCGGCCACCAGCGTGATGCGCCGGAAATCGTGGCCCTTGGCGATCATCTGCGTGCCCACCAGCACGTCGACCTCGCCCGCGTGCACGGCGGCGAGCTGCGATTCGAGCGCGCCCTGTTTGCGCGTGCTGTCGGCGTCGATGCGCGCGATGCGCACCGCGCTGCCATCGGGCCGCTTCACGCTCGCGAACAGCTCGCCCAGGTGCTCCTCGAGCCGTTCCGTGCCGCGGCCCACCGGCGCGATGTCGGGGTTGCCGCAGGCCGGGCAGGCGCGCGGCACGCGTTCGGTGAAGCCGCAGTGGTGGCAGCGCAGCGTGCGGTCGATCTTGTGAAAGACGCGGTAGGCGCTGCAGTGCGGGCATTCGCTCTTCCAGCCGCAGTCGCCGCAGGCCAGCACCGGCGCATAGCCGCGCCGGTTGAGGAACACCATGCTCTGCTCGCCGCGCGCGATGCGCTGGCCGATGGCATCGAGCAGCGCGCCCGAAAGCACGGTCCTGGGCGGCTGCAGGCTCATGTCGACCAGCCGCACCGCGGGCAGCGCCACGGCGCCGATGCGCGAGGGCATGGCGAGCCGCAGATAGCGCCCACCGGCGTCCTCGCCCGCGGCCGGCCGGCTCTGGTGCCAGCTTTCGAGCGAGGGCGTGGCGGAGCCCAGCATCACCTTCGCGCCTTCGCGCTGGCCGCGCCATACCGCCAGGTCGCGCGCCGAGTAGCGCGCACCTTCCTGCTGCTTGTAGCTGGGGTCGTGCTCCTCGTCGACCACGATCAGCTTCAGCGCCGGCATCGAGGCGAAGACCGCCATGCGCGTGCCCAGCACGATGCGCGCTGCGCCGCTGTGCGCCGCGAGCCAGCTGGCCAGGCGCTGCGGATTCGTCATGCCGCTGTGCAGCGAGACCACGGCGCCGCTGCCGAAGCGTTCCTTGAAGCGTGCTTCGAGCTGCGGCGTGAGGTTGATCTCGGGCACCATCACCAGCGCTTGCGCGGCCGGCTCGCGCGCAAGCAGCGCCGCCACGGCCTGCAGGTAGATCTCGGTCTTGCCGCTGCCGGTGCTGCCGAACAGCAGGAAGGGGCCCGTCTCGGCATCGAAGCGGGCCAGTGCGTCGGCTTGCTCGGTAGACAGTGCCGGGCCGCCGGGCGCCGCGCCGGCGGCAGGGGAGTGCGCCGGCACGGCTTGCCGCTTGAGCCGCCGCGCCAGCTGCACTGCGCTCAGGTCGCGCAGCTGGGGCGGCAGCGCGGCCAGCGCGATCTCGCCCAGCGAGCGCTGGTAGTAGCGGGCGGCAAAGGCCACCAGGTCGCGCCAGGCATCGTTCAGCGGCGGCAATCCATCGAGCACGGCGGCGACGGGCTTGAGTTCCATGGCGGGCACCGCGCCATCCTCGAGCGCATGGACCGCCCATGTCACGCCCAGCACCTCGCGGCGACCCAGCGGCACCCGCAACAGCGACCCGATGGCCGGCGTTTCGGCGCTGGCGTAGCTCAGTACATCCCCTAATGCACTGTGCGCGGGAGTCTGGACCGCGACGTCGATGCGCCAGTTCAAGGCGGGGTCCTGTTACGGCCGTTGGTTAAAGCAAGTTGGAGCAATGTGACTTAAGTCGTTGATTTGCCTGCGCTTTGGAAGCCATCCAGAGTTTGTGTGGATAACTTTGTTGATATCCCGGCCCGACTCGCCGCCAGCCCTTGAAAATCAAGGCTCCGGCTGGAATGCCCGCAAAAAAAGCAAAGTTCAAAATCCATATAAATCAATGACTTAGCGACGCTATCGCTTTAGGAGCAGGGATTTGCGGTCCAAAGATATTTTTGCGCAGCGCAGCAAGTGTTTTGTGCATAAGTCAGTCGGTCCTCACCCTTTCGACTTGACAAATGCGAATCGGTCGTTCTCAGCTACTTACAACCTATAACAGTCGCTTCAAACACGCAGCGCGCGCGACTGCGCATGCACCGCCGCGACCAGCGCCGCGACATGGTCGGGCGGCGTGAACTGGCTGATGCCGTGGCCCAGGTTGAAGATGTGGGTCGGCCCGGTCGAAGCGCGATCGGTATGCGGCCGGCCGAAGCTCTGCAGCACCTTCGCGACCTCGGTCTCGATCTGCGCCGGCGCGGCGAACAGCACATTGGGATCGATGTTGCCTTGCAGCGCCTTGGCCCCGGCGCCTTCGCCCACGAGCGCGCGGGCGCGGCCGAGCTTGACGGTCCAGTCCAGGCCCAGCACCTCGCAGTCGAGCGCGCGCATGTCTTCGAGCCAGAGTCCGCCGCCCTTGGTGAAGACGATGCGCGGCACCGGCAGGCCGTCGGCGCCTTCGCGCTTCAGCTTCGCCAGCACGCGCGCGGTGTAGGCCAGGCTGAAGTCCTGGAAGGCGCCGTCGGCCAGCACGCCGCCCCAGCTGTCGAACACCATCACGGCCTGGGCGCCGGCGTCGATCTGCGCATTGAGGTAGGCGGCCACGGCATCGGCATTCACCGCGAGCAGGCGGTGCATGAGATCGGGGCGGCTGTAGAGCAGGGTCTTGACCTGGCGGTAGTCGCTCGAGCCTGCCCCTTCGACCATGTAGCAGGCCAGCGTCCAGGGGCTGCCCGAGAAGCCGATCAGCGGCACCCGGCCATCGAGCGCGCGGCGGATCGATGCGACCGCGTCGAACACGTAGCGCAGCTTGGCCATATCGGGCACTGCGAGCGCGCCGATCGCGGCCTCGTCGCGCACCGGCCGCGCGAAACGCGGGCCTTCGCCGGCCTCGAAGGAGAGCCCCAGGCCCATCGCGTCGGGCACCGTGAGGATGTCGGAGAACAGGATCGCGGCATCGAGCGGATAGCGCTCGAGCGGCTGCAGCGTGACCTCGGTGGCGTAGTCCACGTTGGTCGCCAAGCCCATGAAGCTGCCGGCACGGGCCCGCGTCGCCACGTATTCGGGCAGGTAGCGCCCGGCCTGGCGCATCAGCCAGACGGGGGTGTGATCGGTGGCCTGGCGCCAGCAGGCGCGCAGGAAAGTGTCGTTCTGGAGGGGCGCGAAAGGCATCCTGCGATTGTCGCAGGGCAGGCTCATTCGGCGGCGCGTTCGCCCTGTCCCAATGCCAGCGCAAGGAAGTCGACGAAGGCGCGCACGCGCGTCGAGAGCTGGTAGCGCTGCGGATAGACCGCGTAGATGTCGGCCCCGGGCGTGCGGTACTGCGGCAGCACCTGCACCAGGCGGCCGCTGCGCAGGTAGCGGTTGATGTCCCACTCCGCGCGCATCACGATGCCATGCCCGTCGAGCGCCCACCTGACCGCGATCTCGCCGTCGTTGGTCGTGAGGCTGCCGCGCGTCTTGATGGCCTCGGTGCGCTGGCGCGCGCCGCGGCCGGTGCGGAGACGCCACAGGCCGTAGGCCTCGTCGCCCTGCCGGATGCCGATGCAGTTGTGGCGCATCAGGTCGCGCGGCACTTTCGGCTGGCCGCAGCGCGCCAGGTAGGCCGGCGAGGCGCAGAGCAGGCGCTGGTTGGCCGCGATGCGCCGCGCGATGACGCGCGCGTCCGGCGGCTCGCCGAAGCGGATGCAGACGTCGAAGGCGTCCTCGCTGAAGGGCGGCGGATTCACCGACAGCTGCAGCTGCACGTCGACCTCCGGATGGCTGCGCACGAAGCGCGAGATCACCGGCGCCACGTGCGTGCGCCCGAAGCCCAGCGTCGCGTTCACGCGCAGCAGGCCCTTGGGGCTGCCTTTCGACTGGCTCAGCAGTTCGTCCAGGTCGGCGATCTCGTCGAGGATGCTGCGTGCGCGTTCGAGCAGCACCTCGCCCTCGGGCGTGAGGCTCATGCGGCGCGTGGTGCGGTTGACCAGCGTCACGCCCAGGCGGCCTTCCATCTGGGCCAGCCGCTTGCTGACGGCGGCCGTGCTGATTCCCAGGTCGCGGCCGGCCGCGCTGAGACTGGGGGCGCTGGCCAGCGCCGAGAAGAAGCCGAGTTCGGCCGGTTGGATGCCGCTGGTCATGGGATGCGATTGTTGACTGCAGGTTAACGATGGCTTGAATCTAGGGGCGCATCGTCGACCTGTCCAGCTTCTACAGTCGGCCCATCTTTCAACAGGGGCAGACGCATGAAGACATACCGCATCGCGACCATTCCCGGCGACGGCATCGGCAAGGAAGTGATCCCGGCCGGCAGGGAGGTGATGGAAGCGCTGGCCGCCGCCTCGGGCGGCCAGCTGGGTTTCGAGTTCGAGGATTTCGGCTGGGGCGGCGACTGGTTCCGCCAGCACGGCGTGATGATGCCGGACGACGGCCTGGCCGCGCTGCGCGACAAGGACGCCATCCTGTTCGGCTCCGCCGGCGACCCTCACATCCCCGACCACGTCACGCTGTGGGGCCTGCGCCTGAAGATCTGCCAGGGCTTCGACCAGTACGCCAACGTGCGGCCGACGCGCATCCTGCCGGGCATCGACGGACCGCTCAAGCGCTGCACGCCGGAACAGTTGAACTGGGTGATCGTGCGCGAGAACTCCGAGGGCGAGTACGCCGGCGTCGGCGGCCGCGTGCACCAGGGCCATCCGATCGAGGCCGCGACCGACGTCAGCATGATGACCCGTGCCGGCGTCGAACGCATCATGCGTTTCGCCTTCCGGCTCGCGCAGTCGCGCCCGCGCAAGCTGCTGACCGTGGTCACCAAGTCGAACGCGCAGCGCCACGCGATGGTGATGTGGGACGAGATCGCGGTGCAGATCGCGAAGGAGTTTCCCGACGTCACCTGGGACAAGGAACTGGTCGATGCCGCCACCGCGCGCATGGTCAACCGCCCGGCCACGCTGGACACCATCGTCGCCACCAACCTGCATGCCGACATCCTGAGCGACCTGGCGGCCGCACTGGCCGGCAGCCTGGGCATCGCGCCCACCGGCAACATCGATCCGGAGCGGCGCTACCCCTCGATGTTCGAGCCGATCCACGGCTCCGCCTTCGACATCATGGGCAAGGGCCTGGCCAATCCGGTCGGCACCTTCTGGTCGGTCGTGATGCTGCTCGAACACCTGGGCGAGGCCGAGGCTGCAGCGCGATTGATGCAGGCCGTGGAGCATGTCACCGCCAACCCTGCGCTCCATACCCGCGACCTCGGCGGCACCGCGACGACCGACGACGTGACCCGCGCCGTCTGCGGCTACATCGCCGCCACGCAGGCGCAGCGCCGCGCGGCCTGAACGCGCGCCGCGGAACAACAACGACATGGAGACAACAATGAACTCTTTCTTCCCGCTGCGCCGCCGTCGCCTCGTACAAGCCGGCGCCCTCGCACTCGGTCTGGCCTCGACGCTGGGGTCCACGCAGGCTTTTGCGCAGCAGCCCTGGCCCGCCAAGCCCATCAGCCTGATCGTGCCCTTCCCCTCGGGCGGCACCACCGACGTGCCCGCTCGCGCGCTGGCCGACCGGCTCTCGCAAAGCCTCGGTCAGCCCGTAGTGGTCGAGAGCAAGCCCGGCGCCGGTGCGACGCTGGGCGCCGACTACGTGGCCAAGGCCAAGCCCGACGGCTACACGCTGCTGATGGGTGCGGTGCACCACACCATCGCGACCAGCGTCTACAAGAAGCTGCCCTACGATTTCCAGAAGGACTTGGCACCCATCACCGTCGTGGCCATGGTGCCCAACGTGCTGGTGGTCAACGCCGCCAACACGCCGGCCAAAAACGTCGCCGAACTCGTGACGATCGCCAAGTCCGCGAAGGACAAGCTGGCCTACGGCTCCAACGGCAACGGCACCGCGCAGCACCTGATCGGCACGCAGTTCCAGGCCAGCACCGGCGCCGAGCTGCTGCACGTGCCCTACAAGGGCAGCGGTCCGCTCACCACCGACCTGCTCGGCGGCCAGGTGGCGATGTCCTTCGACACCATCACGCCGGTGCTGCAGCACATCAAGAGCGGCAAGCTGCGCGCGCTGGCCGTGACCACGGCGAAGCGCTCGTCGGTGCTGCCGGAGGTGCCCACGCTCGAGGAGGCCGGGCTCAAGGGCTTCGACATCGGCACCTGGTTCGGCGTGCTCGCGCCGGCGGCCACGCCGAAAGAGGTGGTGGCGCGCCTCAACGCCGAGATGGTGAAGATCATCCAGTCGCCGGAATTCGTCGAACGCATGCAGGCGATCGGCGCAGAGCCGCTGGGCGGCAGCTCGCAGGAAATGGCGCGCCGGATCCGAGAGGAGACGGCGAAATTCGAGAAGCTGGTGAAGGAAGGAAAGGTCGCGGTCGAGTAGGGGCTGTCGACAGGGCCCTAGCGCCAGGGCGTCGCGCCCCTGGTGAGCCGCGAGTGCTCGACCATGACGCAGCGATCCTGCACCACTTCCAGCCGGGCCGCGCGGCCCTTGGCTGCTGCGGCTTCATTGATGATGCCGAGCTGCATCCAGAGCGCCGGCGCGCCGATGGCGATGGCTTCGTCCATCACCGGCGGCACGTCTTCGGCCCGGCGAAACACGTTCACCAGGTCGATCTTCTCGTGCTTCGCGGCCTCGGTCAGCGTCGGATAGGCCTTCTCGCCGAAGACCTCGCGGGTGTTCGGGTTGACCGGCACGATGCGGAAGCCGCGCGCCTTCATGTATTGCGAGACGCCGTAGCTGGTGCGATGCGGGCTCGGCGAGAGGCCGACCACGGCGATGGTGCGCGTGCGCGCAAGCAGCGCGCCGATGTCGGTGGGTGGGGTTGCGTCTTTCATCGCGCCATTTTGCGGCGCGGCGCGCAACCGTACCGCGTTCAGGCCTTGTACTTGATCGAGCAGCCGTAAGGCTTGGTCGCTGCCGCGCTGATCGGCTTGCCGCCGATGGCTTCGCCGAGCGCCTGGTTCACGTAGTTGGTGGCGCTCTTGATGTCCTCGGCGCGCGCCGACGCAATGCTGTCGATGCCGCCCGCGTACACCAGCACGCCCTTGGGATCGATGATGAAGAGATGCGGCGTGGTGCGCGCGGCGTAGGCGCGGCCGATCACGCCGTCTTCGTCCATCAGCACGGCCGTGGGCGCGGCCGACTGCTCCTTCATCCAGGCATCGAGTGCGGCCGGTTTCAGGTAGTCGCTGGCGGCCCGCTCGGTCGAGTTGACCGACAGCCAGACCACGCCCTTGTCGGTGGCCGCCTTCTGGGTGGCAGGCATGTTGCCGCTGCCGTAGTGCTTGCGCACGAAGGGGCAGCCCGGATTGGTCCATTCGAGCACCACGAACTTGCCGGCGAAATCCGACAGCCGGTGCTGCTTGCCGCTGGTGTCGACGGCGACGAAATCGGGCGCCTTCTGGCCCACGGCCGGCGCGGCCATGGCGTGGGTGCCCATGAGGAAAGTGGCGCCGAGCGCCACCGCGGCGGCCACCACGGCGCGGCGCGAGGCCCGGCTCAGGGCGGCGCGGGCATTGCGCGCGGCACGGTAGGAACGCGAGTCGGAGGATGACGATGAAGCCATGGTCAGCTTGAACTCCCAATCAATATATTCAACAACCGCCACAGCTTAGAGCGGTTTTCTCACCTGTTTGTGACAACCCGTAGAAGGGCAGGGTCAAAGCGTCGCCAGGGCCGAGCGTACCTCTTCTTTGCTAAGGATTTCGGTCAGCACCACGGGCGCCTTGCCCGGCGCCTGCAGCACGTAGACCGGCACGCCGCTGCGCCCCAGCGCGGTCAGCGCGGCGGTGATCGCGGGATCGCGGCGCGTCCAGTCGGCGCGCAGCATGGCGACCTGCCTGGCATCGAACTCGGCCAGCAGCGCCGCATCGGCCAGCGTGCTGCGCTTGTTGTACTGGCAGGTCACGCACCAGGCGGCCGTGAAGTCGATGAACACCGGCCGGCCGGCGGCTGCGAGCTCGCTCACGCGCGTCGCAGACCAGGGCTGCCAGCGGTCGCCGGTCGCGGCCACGGCCGGCGCCGCGCTGCGCACCACGTTGCCGCCGATGGCGCCCGCCAGCACCGCGGTGGCCGCGATCAGCAGGCTGGCCACCACGATGCGCGTGCGCCCGCGCAGCGTGAACGCCCAGACGATGGCCGCCAGGCACACCAGCAGGCCGAGCAGCGCGCCCGCGCCGTCGATGCCGCTTTGCTGGCCCAGCACCCAGACCAGCCAGGCGACCGTGGCGAACATCGGAAAAGCGAGCAGCCGGCGCAGCGTATTCATCCACGGTCCGGGCCGCGGCAGCAAGCGCGCCACCGCCGGCACGAAGCCCGCCGCGAGGTAGGGCAGGGCGAGGCCGAAGCCGAGCACCGCGAACATCAGCAGGGCCTGCGTGGCCGGCAGCCCGATCGCGAAGCCCAGCGAGGCGCCCATGAAAGGCGCCGAGCAGGGCGAGGCGATCACCACCGCGAGCACGCCCGACAGGAAGTCGTTGGCCACCGGGTGCCTGGCCTGGGCGCCGCACAGCGAAGCCGGCGCCAGCATGCGGAACTCGTACAGGCCGGCGAGGTTGAGCCCGATCAGCGTGAAAAGCGCGGCCAGCACGGCCACCACCGCCGGCGACTGGAGCTGGAAGCCCCAGCCCAGCTCGGCGCCGGCCGCGCGCAGCGCGAGCATCGCGCCGCCCAGCGCCAGGAAAGACAGCATCACGCCGGCCGTGTAGGCCACGGCGGCCATCCGGTGGCCGCTGTGGTCTTCGGCCTGGCGCGTGAAGCCCAGCACCTTGATCGCGAGCACCGGGAACACGCAGGGCATCAGATTGAGCAGCAGGCCGCCGAACAGCGCGCCCAGCAGTGCGGCGACGAAGCTGCCTGCCGGCTGCGGCAGGGGCGCGGCGGTGTTGGCTTCGAGCGCGGCCTGCAAAGCCGGCGAGACCTCCACCCGCGGCGCTGTGGCCGGCCAGTTGCCGGCAACCGGCGCTTCGGCGCGCCAGGCGATGGGCTGGCCGGCCTGGCGGTCGGCTTCGGCCAGGGCGACCACCACCGGCATCGTCGTCGGGCTGGCGCTGCGCTGCTCCGACAGCGGCACGCTGGCGGTCCAGGTGTCGCCCTGCCAGGCCTGCGTCCAGTCCTTGCCTTGCACGGCCGCGGTGTGGACCACCTCGCCGGTTTCGGGGAAAAACTCCAGCGTCTTGCCGCGCGCCGCCGCCGGCAGGCCTTCGAGGCGGACCTGCAGCTTGTCGCCCTCGATGGCGATCGCGCCCGGCTTCGCGAGCGCGGCCGGCTGGGCGGCCAGGGCGGCGTCGAAGGCGCTCTTGTGCAGCGCGGTCGAGCCCTGCAGCGGCAGCTTGAGCAGGAATTCGCCGTCTTCGGGAATGCATTCCTTGCGGCAGACCAGCCATGTGGCCTTGAGCTTGACGTCGAGCGCGTCGGCACCGGTGAGGCTGGCCGCGGGCTTGAAGTCGGGCGCCACGGCCAGCGGCACCGGCAGCAGCACCGTGCCTTCGTAGCCGTAGTTGGCCAGGGTGCCGATCGGGATCTTCTTCGGCACAGGCCAGGCGATGTCGCCGTTGGAAATGCCGGCCGGCAGCGACCAGGCGAGCTCGGTCGGCAGGCCGGAGTCGCCGGCGTTCTTCCAGTAGGTGTGCCACTCGGGCTGGTGCGTGATCTGCAGGCCGACCCAGACCGGTGCGCCGGGGGCGACGCCTTCCGGCGCATGGGCGATCAGTTCCGCCCGCACATGGGGCGTGGTGACGACCGGTCCGAGCTTGGAAGCCAGCTGGGCTGCAGCCGGCTGGCAGGCTGCGAAGGCGGCGGCCAGGAAGGCCGCGAAACGGAGGGTGGGAAGAAGGGCCATGCCGGTCAGTCGGAGCAGGCGGGCGCGGCGAAGTTCCGGGGCAGGCTCATGCAGCCCATCCCAGCACCACCCTGCGGGTATTGGCGCTCTTCTTCTCGATCTTGGTCACGACGACCTGGCCGATCTCGCGCGTGTTCGCCACATGCGTGCCGCCGCAGGGCTGGAAGTCGATCTGCTCGCCATCCCCAATCCGGATGGTGCGGACGGTGCCCGTGCCGCGCGGCGGCTGCACGCTCATGCTCTTGACCAGCGCGGGATTGGCATCGAGCTCGGAATCGGTGATCGCGCCCACGGCCAGCGGATGGCCTGCGGCGACCAGGCGCGCCAGGCCGGTCGTGAGCGCCTCCTTGTCCAGCGGGTCGGTCATATGGAAGTCCAGCCGCGCGTACTCGGGCGTGATCGAGCAGCCGTTGACCGGCTGCGGCACCAGGTGGCACAGCAGGTGGGTCGCGGTGTGAAAGCGCATCAGCTTGTGGCGGCGCTCCCAGTCGATGCGGGCCGTCACGCCATCGCCCGGCTTCAGCGCGGCCAGCAGCTCGGACTGGCCGGGCGCCGGCAGATGGACGATCTCGTCGGTCGCGCGGCCTTCGGCGTCCTTGGCCTTGCGCGTGTCGGCGATCGCCAGTTCGCGCCCGTCGGCCAGCAGCAAATGGCCGCTGTCGCCCGCCTGGCCGCCGCCCTGCGGATAGAACACCGTGCGGTCGAGCACGATGCCGGCTTCGTCGATGCGCACGACGCGGGCCTGGCAGTCGCGCAGGTAGGCGTCGGAGCGGAACAGGTCGTCGGTCATCGCCCCGATGGTAGCGGCGGCGCCGCGGCGGGGTGCGCCCACGCCAGAAAGCGCCCACAACCGACAGCGAGGGCTTGCGCGATTCGGAAGATTCATGGCTGGAGGGCCCGTCGTCGCCTGAAGGACATCCGAGCCATGAACCATCCCAAGCTTTCTTCGACCGCCGCGTTGCTGGCCGCCGCCGTGCTGCTCGCGGCCTGCGGCGAAACCGCCAAGCTGCCGCCGGAGGCCGGCATCGGCCCGACGCCGCAGCTGCCGGCACCGAACAAGACGCTGATCCCGACCGTCAACATCGCCCCGGCCACCGGCTGGACCGATATCGCCGGCCCAAGCGTGCCCAGCGGCTTCACCGTGACGGCGCTGGCGCGCGGGCTGGACCATCCGCGCTGGGTCTATCTGCTGCCCAACGGCGACGTGCTGGTGGTCGAGAGCAACAAGCCGCCGAAGCCGGAAGGCGCAGGCGACGGCGGCCTGATGAAGAAAATCCGCGGCGCAGTGATGAGCCGCGTCATGAAACGCGCCGGCGCCGAGGTTCCGAGCGCCAATCGCATCACCCTGCTGCGCGATGCGAACGGCGACGGTGCGGCGGAGGTGCGCCACGTGTTCATGCAGAACCTGATGTCTCCTTTCGGGGTCGCGCTGGTCGGCAACGAGCTTTTCATCGCCAATGCCGACGCGCTGGTGAAGGTGCCGTACACCGAAGGACAGACCTCCATCGCGGCAACGCCCACCAAGGTGTCCGGCCTGCCGGCCGGCCTCAATCACCATTGGACCAAGAACGTGATCGCCAACCGCGAAGGCACCAAGCTCTACGTGACGGTCGGCTCCAACAGCAACATCGGCGAGAACAGCCTGGCGGCCGAGGAGGGCCGGGCCGCGATCTGGGAGGTCGACGTGAAGAGCGGCGAGAAGCGGCTGTTCGCCACGGGGCTGCGCAATCCCAACGGCATGGCCTGGGAACCGGAGACCAACGTGCTGTGGGCGGTGGTGAACGAGCGCGACGAGATCGGCAGCGACCTCGTGCCCGATTACCTGACCTCGGTGAAGGACGGCGCCTTCTACGGCTGGCCCTGGAGCTACTACGGCCGCCATGTCGATGTGCGGGTGACGCCGCCGCGGCCCGAGATGGTGGCCAAGGCGGTGGCGCCCGACTATGCGCTGGGCTCGCACGTGGCGGCGCTGGGCCTGGCCTTCTCCCATCCGCGCGGCATGCCGCCCCAGTTCGCCAACGGCGCGTTCATCGGCGAGCACGGTTCGTGGAACCGCAAGCCGCTGTCGGGCTACAAGGTGGTCTTCGTGCCCTTCAGCGGCGGCCGGCCCAGCGGGCCGCCGGTCGATTTCGTCACCGGCTTCCTGAGCGCCGACGAGAAGGCGCAGGGCCGTCCGGTCGGCGTGGCGCTCGACAAGAGCGGCGCGCTGCTGGTGGCGGACGATGTGGGCAACGCCGTCTGGCGGGTCGCGCGCGCGAGGTAGCTGTCTCTAGAAGCCCTGCAGCACCACCTTGCCCTGCGCCTTGCCGCTCTCGATCAGCGCATGGGCGCGGCGCAGATTCCGAGGTGCGCGTCGACGGCGACCGCATCGTCGACGACGCCTCGCTCGCGCGCCAGTGGGCGCTCGCAGGCCGCGGCATCACGCTCAAGTCGGCGCTCGACGTGCAGCAGGATGAGGCCTCGGGTGCGCTGGTGCGGCTTCTGCCCGGCTGGGACACCGAGCCCTATCCGCTGCACGCCGTGCTGCCCAGCGGCCGCTTCGTGCCGGCGCGGGTGCGGGCGCTGGTTGATTTCCTGGCGGCCAAGTTCGCGGCGCTCCCTTCGCATCACTAAGATCGCGACATGACCGTCCCTGCCAGCCGCTTCTGGTCCCAACTCACGACACGCGATTTCGCCGCCCTCGATCCGGCGACGACCGTCGCGGTGCTGCCCCTGGGCGCGACCGAGCAGCACGGCCCGCATCTGCCGCTGGGCGTGGATTCGACCCTGGTCGACGGAATCGTCGCGGCCGCGCTGCCGCTGCTGCCGACCGAGCTGCCGGTGCTGTTCCTGCCGACCCAGCAGGTCGGCCTGAGCCCCGAGCATGCGCGCTTCGCGGGCACGCTCACCCTGTCGGCCGAGACGCTGATCCGGCTCTGGAACGAGATCGGCGCCGGCGTGGCGCGCGCGGGCGTGAAGAAGCTGGTGCTTTTCAATGCGCACGGCGGGCACACCGGCGCGATGGACATCGTTGCGCGCGAGCTGCGTGCGACGCACGGTCTCATCGTCTACAGCGCGAGTTGGTTCAACCTGCCGCTGGGCGACGCGGGTTCGCAATTCAGCGCCGACGAACACCGCTTCGGCGTGCACGCGGGCGAAATCGAGACCTCGATGATGCTGGCCCTGGCGCCGACGCAGGTCGAAATGCTGGCGGCACGCGATTTCGGCTCCAGCTCGCGCCAGCGCGCGGCCGACTATCCGGTGCTCGGCAACGGCAAGAGCGCCAGGCTCGGCTGGGCCATGGAAGACTACAACCCCGCGGGCGCGGCCGGCAACGCCGCCGCGGCGACCGCAGAGAAGGGCCGGGCAGTGATCGACGCCGCAGCGGGCCAGCTTGCGGCCCTGCTGGCCGAGGTGTCGCGCCTGCCGCTGTCGACCGCGCACACCGGGCCGCTGGGCTGAACAGCGTCAGCCGGCCACCGCCGGTCCTCCCGGCGCGGTTTCCTTGATCTTGATCGTGCCGTCGGGCCGTTCGCAGGTGCCGATGAGCAGGCCGCTGGCGACCGCATGCGCGCGCAGCGCATCCAGCACTTCGTCGCGCCCCGGGCTGGCGGAGAAGGCAGGTGTGCTGTCGAGCGCGAAGAGCTGGAAGGCATAGCGGTGCACGCCGTGTCCCGGCGGCGGATCGGGCGGCAGCCAGGCGGCCTGAAGGTAGGAGTTGCGGCCGGTGTGAACGCCGGTTCCCTCGTTGCCGGCGCTGGCGATCGCGGCCTCGGGCAGGTTGCCGTCCTCCGCCGCAAGGCCGACCACGATCGCATGCACCAGCGGATGGGGCGTCGGCGAATCGGCATCCTCGACCAGTAGCACCAACGAAGCGGCACCGGCCGGCACGCCGGTCCATTGCAGGGGCGGCGACAGGCCCTCGCCGTCGGCCGTGTAGCGCGGCGGCAGCGGCGCATGGTCGACGAAGGCCAGGCTGGCGACCGTGATCGATGCCATCCCCTGGCGCAGCCCCAGGGTGTTGAAGGCGACCTCGTCGAGGCCGGCGCGCACGCCGTGCAAGGCGTGGCCGATGGCTTCCGGAAGTTTTTCGAGCATCCCGCCTGTATAGCGTGCGGGCGGAAGCCGGCGTGTAGGCAGGCTCCGCTATCATGAAACGGCGCTGCGCTTCCGCAGTCGCCTCTTCCCTCCCATTCCAATACCAAAGGAAGCGTATGAGCATCGTCTGGACCATCCTGATCGGTTTCGTCGCGGGCCTCGTGGCGCGCGCCATCAAGCCCGGCGACGACTCGGCCGGCTTCATCGTGACCACCCTGATCGGCATCGCCGGCTCGCTGATCGCGACCTACCTGGGGCAGGCGATGGGCTGGTACACGGCGGGCCAGGGGGCAGGCTTCATCGCCTCGGTGGTCGGCGCGATCGTGCTGCTCGTCATCTGGGGCCTCGTCAAACGCAAGTGAGCGTGCCGGGCAGCGATGGCCCGCAAATCCAAGGCGCACCACCATGTCTACGTCGTCGAACTCGACGACCGGGTCTGGAACATCGCTCGCTTCCGGCGTGCCAACCCCGACTACCGGCTCGGCCAGCCCTTCGTCTACGTCGGCATGACGGGGCTGGATCCCGACGTACGCTTCGACAAGCACAAGGCCGGCATCCAGGCCAACGCCTTCGTGCGTGACTATGGGCTCAGGCTGTTGCCGGCCCTGTACGCGGTCTACAACCCGATGCCCTACGAGGCCGCGCGCGAGATGGAGGTCGAGCTCGGCATCGCGTTACGCGAAGCCGGCTACGGCGTCTGGCAAGCCTGAACCAGGAACCAGGAGGCGCCCATGGACACCGCGGCCTGCATCGTGATGACCACCGCAAGCACCGAGGACGAGGCCGAAGCGCTCGGCGCCGCGATCGTCGAGGCGGGCCTCGCGGCCTGCGTGCAGGTGCAGCGCGTGCGCAGCTTCTACGTCTGGCAGGGCACGCTGCACCGCGAGCCCGAATGGCTGCTCCTGATCAAGACCCTCGCCGCGCGCTATGCGGTGCTGGAAGCCTTCATCCGGGAGCGCCACAGCTATGAAACGCCGGAAATCGTGCAGCTGCCGATCACGGCCGGGTCCGCGGACTACCTGCGCTGGCTCGCCGGCGGCAGCGCAGGAATCGATCAGGCGTAGGTCACCCAGTCCGCCCAGGCCGGGCCATCGAGGTGCGGCAGCGTGTTGTAGGTCACCAGCATGTGGCGCTTGGGCGTGAAGGCGAATTCCGTGACGGCGGTGTTGCGGATGCGCAGGTTCAGCTCGATGGTGGTTTCCGCGCTGGTGCCGAGCACATGGCCGACCGCAGTGCTGATCGGGCCGCCGCTCGACACCACCAGCACCCGGGCGCCGTGGTGCTTGCCGCGCACGTGGTCCAGCGCGCTCGTCACCCCGGCCAGGAAGTCGACGTAGCTCGGCATCCCAGCCGGTGAGGTCCGGCCCTGCATCCAGGCGCCCAGCCCATCGCGCAGCAGCCGGAAGTGGTGGCGGTATTTCTCGGGCGAGTCGGCCTTCTCGAGCTTCTCGGGATGGATGGTCGCAATGACGGCTTCGGCGTCGTACTCGTCGAGCCCCGGCCAGGGCAGCACGTCGTCGCGCGCGAGGCCCAATCCTTCGGCGATGCCTTCCCAGGTTTGGCGATGGCGCTTCAGCGTGCCGGTGATGACGGCGTCGAACTGCATGCCGCGCTCGCGCCAGTACTCGCCCAGGCGCCGTGACTGGCGGTGACCCAGATCGCTCAGCTGGTCGTAATCGGCGGCGCCGAAGCTGGCTTGTCCGTGGCGCACGAGATAGAGGGTTCCCATGGGCGGGATTCTGCCGACGGGGGCCGAAAGGACGGGTCACTGGGGCGACCTTTCTACCTCTTGCCGCTTGTTGCGTTGTGGTTGAAACGTGAACTTTTTCATACATTCAATGTAATAAACTGAATCACAAAGTGTTCATTCTGTAAGAATGCGAACTTTCGTTAACGCCGCTGAGAGCCGCCAATCCAGAGACGCCGCTTTCACAACAAGAGGACAGCAGATCATGAACAAGTCATACCGGAGCGTCTGGAATCCTGCGCTCGGCGCATGGGTCGCGGTGTCGGAGATCACGGCGGCGCGCGGCAAACGTTCCGGCGGGCTGGGCAGCCTGCTGGTCGCGGCGGGCCTGAGTGTGCTGGCGGCATCCGGCGCCGCGCAGACCGTCAACTACAACGACGGCGCCAACCTGGCGGCCCCGATCGACACGACGCCGTCGGACGTGACCCTCAACAGCCTCGGTGCGGGCACGGCCACGCAGAGCGGCGTCGTCAGCGGTACCAACGGCATCGTCAAGACCGGGGCCGGCATCATCGTCCTGGGCGTTCCGAACACGTATCAGGGCACCACGACGATCAATGCGGGCGCGCTGCAGGTGAGTTCCGACGCCAACCTGGGCACTGGCGGAGCCATCGCCTTCGGTGGCGGCACGCTGCGCCTGGGCGCCGACAACTTCTCGAGCGGCCGCGCGATCGTGCTCGGCGCCGCCGGCGGCACCGTCGATGTGGCCGGCACCCAGACCAATACGCTCGGCGGCCAGATCACGGGCAGCGGCGTCCTCACGCTTCGCAACACCGGCACGAACGCGCTGGGTGCCGAGACCCAGCGCCTGAGCATCGACAACGCCGCGAACAACTACACGGGCGGGACCGTGCTGCAGGGCAACGGGACGGCCGGCCGCCTCAATGTGTGGACGCGCACGGCGGGCTCCCTCGGCAGTGGCCCCGTCACCATCCTCGAGAACGCCGAGCTGCGCTTCCAGGATGCCACGGCGAGCGCCGGCAACCTCGTCATCACGGTGCCGGTCGGCGCCAACACCAACGTCAACGGCAGCAACAGCGGCCTCCAGTTCCAGAATGGCGCGAACGCCGGCACGGCGACGATCACCAACAACGGCGCGGGCTCCTATGTGCTGTTCGGCGGCGCCTTGGGCGCCAGCGCGCAGGGTGCGACCCTCAACAACAACGGCGGCCGGCTGATCTTCCAGGAGAACAGCAACGGCGGCAGCGCGACCATCAACAACAACAGCGGCACGCTCCAGATGGCGAACACGGCGAACCTGAGCGGCGCCACCGTCATCAATAACGGCGAGGTCTACGTCAACGACATCAGCGCACCGGCAGCGGCGATCGGCTCCCTGTCGGGCTCCGGCGGTGTCGTACTCGGCAACGCCACGCTGCAAGTGGGGGCACTCGGCAAGAACGACACCATCAGCGGCGTGATCTCGAACACGGGCCTGGGCTCGCAGGACAAGAACGGGTCGCTCTACATCAATCCCGTGATGCTCGGCAACGGCGCCGTGGTCAAGGTCGGCGCCGGCACCCTGACGCTGACGGGCAACAACACCTACACCGGCGGCACCACCATCAGCGGCGGCGCGCTGCAGCTCGGCGCCGGCACCGCCAGCGGCAGCGTGGAAGGCGCCATCGCCATCGGCAGCGGCGCTTCACTGATCGTCAACCGCTCGGACAACATCACGCTGACCAACGCGCTTAGCGGCGGTGGCTCGCTGGCCCAGAGCGGCGCCGGCACGACGACCATCGGCACGGCCAACACCTACAGCGGCGGCACCACGCTCAATGCCGGCGGGCTCACCATCACGGCCGCCGGGGCGCTCGGCACCGGCGCCGTGACGATCAACGGCGGCACCTTCGGCACGCAGGTCCAGCTGGACAACGCGGTCGTTGTGAACAACAGCTTCAATGTCGCGCCTGTCGCCTCCTCCACCTGGACCGGCCCGGTGACGCTGAATGCCGACGCCACGCTGACCCACGTCGCGCCGCTGGGCACGATCGTGTTCGCGGGCAGCATCGGCGGTGGGCACGGCATCACGCTCGACGGCGCCGGCGGCGGCTGGAGCGGCTACGGGTACAACGCAGTCAATACCTATACCGGCACGACCACGGTGCAGGGCAATGCCAATCTGCTGCTGGCAGCCGCGGGCACCGTGCCGGGCCACCTCGTCGTCAACGGCAACGGCACCGTGCTCGTGAACGGCAACGGCCGCCTGGCGCCGACCGCGAACCTCACGGTCAATTCCGCCGGCAACGTTGTCGCCGGGCAGCCTATGTCCGGTGTCGAATTTCTCAGCGCGACCCAGACCATCGCCCAGCTGGACGGCAGCGGCACGGTCGGCTTGAACGGCAGCGAGCTGACGGTCGGCGCCGGCAATTTCAGCGGCGCGATGTCGAACGGCGTCTTCATGCCCGGCCCGCCCCCTGGCGCTGGTTCGCTGGTCAAGGCGGGGAGCGGCACGTTGACGCTCTCGGGCGCCAACACCTACACCGGCAGCACCACCGTCAGCGGCGGCACCTTGCGTGCCGGCGCCGCCAACACCCTGAGCGCCGTGTCGGCGCACAGCGTGGCGGCCGGCGCCACGCTCGACCTGGCGGGCTTCAGCCAGAGCATGGCCTCGCTCACGAACGGCGGCACCGTCTCGCTGGTCGGCGCCGCGCCCGGAACCACGCTGACCGTGAACGGCCCCTACGTCGGCAACAACGGCACCTTGCGCCTGGGCACCATGCTCGGCGCCAGCGGCCCGTCCGACCGGCTGGTGCTCGACGGCGCGGGGGCCGTCGCCAGCGGCAGCACCACCGTGCAGATCACCAACCTCGGCGGCCTCGGCGGCCAGACCGTGGGCAGCGGCATCGAGGTGATTACCGCGCTGAACGGCGCCACCACCACGGCGCAGACGACCAAGAACGCCTTCGCGCTCGGCGGCGCAGGTCACGTCGATGCGGGCGCCTTCGAGTACCGCCTGTATGCGGCCGATGCGGGCGGTGCCGGGGAGAACTGGTATCTGCGCTCGGAAGTGATTCCGCCGCCCCCTCCGCCGCCGCCTCCGCCGCCTCCGGGCCCGCCGGCGCCGCCGGCTCCACCTGCGCCTCCTGCGCCTCCGGCTCCGCCCGCTCCACCGGCGCCCCCCGCTCCGGCGCCCGCGCCTGCGCCGGTTCCGGTCACGGCCTACCGCGCCGAGGCCCCGATGCTCGCGGCCCTGCCGTCGCAGCTGCGCCGGACCGACCTCGCGATGATCGGCAGCCTGCGCAGCCGCATGGGCGACGACGACGCGAGCGGTCGCGCGATCGCCAGCCTGACGCCGGTGAGTGGTGCGCTCTCGGCCGAGCGCCGCGCCTGGGCGCGTGCCGTCTACAGCGACGTCGACATCCGCCAGTCGGGCGTCGTCAGTCCCTCGACGCAGGGCCACGTCGCCGGCGTCCAGGCGGGCACCGATCTCTACGTTTCGCAGCTGGGGGATTGGCACGCCGGCGTCTATGTCGGCACGCTCGACGGCGATGCCGACCTGAGCGGCTTCGCCAGCGGCGTCTATCGCCCGGTCGGCAGCACCGATCTGCGCGCCCGCTACCTCGGCGCCTACGCCTCGTATGCCAACGCGACCGGCTTCTACGTCGACACCGTGCTGCAGTACGGCTCGCATCGCTACACCATTCGTCCGCTGGGCGGCTTCGCGGCCTCGGGTAAAGGCAACAGCCTGACGGCCTCGGTCGAAGTCGGCCAGGCCTTCGCGCTCGGCGGCGGCTGGACGATCGAGCCTCAGGCGCAACTGAGCTACCGCAAGGCGCGGCTCGATGACCTGGCGATCCCAGGCGCGCTGGTGCAGCAGGACGATTCCGGCAACTGGACCGCCGGCCTCGGCGTGCGCGTGAAGGGCGACATTTCCACCGCGGCCGGGCGGCTGCAGCCCTATGCGCGCGTCGGCGTGGTCCGCGGCAGCGGCGGCAGCGATGTCGCGCGCTTCGTCAACGGCCCGTTCGTCACGCCCATCGCCAGCACGGGCAACTACACCTCGGTCGAACTGGCAGGCGGCGCCACGCTGTCGCTCAGCAAGACGGTGAGCCTGTACGGCGAAGTCGGCAAGGTCTTCAGCGCCGGCGGCGACACCAAGGTGAAATCGTCGATCCAGGGCGCGATCGGCGTGCGCGTGCGCTGGTAGCAAAGAAAACGCGGCGGGTGGAACTCGCGTGAGCCGGGCGGCTCGTACCGCCATGCCTGCCTTGACCACCTCCCCCGGTTCTCTTCCCCGGCGCACGGTCGCCGCCGCGCTGGTCGCAGCGCCCGCTCTCTGGCTCGGCGTCCGCGCGCAGCCGCAGGCGGCGCGGATCGCGACGCCCTCGCAGACCGAGGGTCCGTTCTACCCCGTGCGCCTGCCACAGGACGCGGACAACGACCTGCTGCGCAACGGCACGCTGAACTACCGCAGCGGCCAGCCCGCCTGGATCGAGGGCAGCGTGACCGACCTGGCCGGCCAGCCGCTGCGCGGCGCCCAGGTCGAGATCTGGCAATGCGACCAGGACGGCCACTATCACCACCCCGGCGACGGCGGCCGCGCCGATGCCGCGTTCCAGGGCTTCGGCCGCGTGGCAGTCGATGCCGACGGCCGCTATCGCTTTCGCACCATCCGGCCGGTGGCCTACAGCGGCCGCACGCCCCACATCCATGTGAAGGTGAAGCTCGGCGCACGCGAGCTGCTGACGACGCAGCTCTATGTGGAGGGTGATCCGGGCAATGCGCGCGACTTCCTCTGGCGCAACCTGCCCGAGGCTTCGCGCGCCGCGGTCACCGTGCCCTTCGAGCCGGGGGCCGATGGGGTGCGGGCGCGCTTCCCCATCGTCATCGCCGCCTGAGGCGGCCCGCCCTCAACGCTGCGACAGCACCCCTGCGAACATCGCGGCATCGACGTTGCCGCCGGTCAGCGCGATGCCGATCGTCTTGCCCTGCCAGCGCGAACGCTGCTGCGTCGCGGCGGCCAGGGCCGCCGCGCCGGCGCCTTCGGCCACGTTGTGGGTGTCGGTGAACAGCGCGCGCATCGCCGCGGCCACTTCATCGTCGCTCACGGCGACCACCTCGTCGGCTTCGCGCCGGATCACTTCCAGCGCCTCCGGCACCGGCGTGCGGCAGGCCATGCCGTCGGCCAGTCGCGTGCTGACGGGCGACTCGAGCAGGCGGCCGGCACGGAACGAATCGAGGTACGCGGTCGCGTGCGCAGACACCACGCCGACGAGCCGCGTCCTGACGCCGCAATGCGCGCGCGCAGCCGCCGCGGCCGCGAAGCCGGAGCCCAGCCCGATCGGCACGAACAGCACCTCGGGCGGCGCATCGGCCAGCGCCTCGAAGAACTCCACATAGGCGGTCGCGACGCCGCGCACCAGCTCGCGATGGAAGGTGGGCACGCGGTGCAGCCCGTCGCGCTCGGCCAGGTGCGCGGCGTGCTCGCTCGCGGTCTGGAACTCGTCGCCGTGCTCGACCAGCGTGACACCGAGCGCGCGCATGGCGGCGTTCTTCTCGACCGAATTGCCGTGCGGCACCACGATGGTCGCCGCCAGGCCGTGGCGCCGCGCGGCGAAGCCGACCGACTGGCCATGGTTGCCGCGCGTGGCGCTGATCACGTGCCGCACTCCGGGCTCTTCGCGCGCCAGCGTTTCGAAGTAGGTGAGCCCGCCGCGCAGCTTGAAGGCGCCGGCCGGCGTGTGGTTCTCGTGCTTGGCCCAGATCGTGCAGCCCAGGCGTTCGGCCAGGAGCGGCCAGGCGTACTGCGGCGTCGGCGGCATCGCCGCATAGACGGTGCGGCGCGCGGCGGCGATCTCTTCGCGTGTGAATCGCATCGGCTACTTGCGCTCCGGCAGTGCGATGCGCACCGCGAGCGCTGCCAGCACGCTGCCCATCACGTAGCGCTGGGCGCGCAGCCAGCCTTCGCTCTTCGACAGGAAGGCCGTCAGGCGCGCGGCGCTCAGCACCAGCAGCAGGTTGACGGCACCGCTCACGCCGATCTGCACCGCGCCCAGCGTCAGGCTCTGCAGCAGCACCGAGCCGCGCTCGGGATGCAGGAATTGCGGAAAGAAGGACAGGTAGAACATCGCCACCTTGGGGTTCAACAGGTTGGTGACGAAGCCCATGCTGAAGAGCTTGGCCGGCGGATCGTCCGGCAGCAGCCGGGCCTCGAAAGGCGCGCTGCCGCCGGGCTTGACTGCCTGCCAGGCCAGCCACATCAGGTAGGCCGCGCCGGCCAGGCGGATGGCGTCGAAGGCGAAGGGCACGGCGATGAGCAGCGCCGTCAGGCCCAGCGCCGCCGCCATCAGATGCACCACGAAGCCCAGCAGCACGCCGGCCAGCGACATCAGACCGGCCGCACGGCCCTGGCACAGCGTGCGCGAGACGCAATAGATCATGTTCGGGCCGGGCGTCAGCACCAGCACCAGCGCGGCGAGCGCGAACAAGGCGAGTTCGCTGAAGCTCATCGGCATCTCAGATCCCCTCGGAGTCGAGCGTGACGGTACCGCGCGGCGTATCGAACACCGCGCGGAGCTTGGGCGCGCCGGTGCTCACCGGCACGTTCGAAAGGCCGATGGCCTCCATCGCCGCGTTCAGGTCGCCGGCGCGCGGATGCGAGACAGTCAGCGAACGCAGCCTGACGCCGGAATCGGCCATGCTGTCGGTCGGGTGCACCGGGCCCCATTCGATCAGCGTGGGCAGCGTGCCGTACATCAGGCGTTGGCCGTCGTCACGCACCGTGATCTGCCAGGCGAGCCGGCCGGCCGGCGTGTCGCGCGAGGCTTCGAGCACGCGGCCGCGGTCGATGCGCTGCCGGGCCAGGGCCTGCACCGCGGCGCCGGCATCGGGCACCTCGGCCACGAAGTGCACCAGCCGTGGCCCGCCGCGCGCCAGGCCGGTCTGCAGCTCGGCATCGTCGAGATCGAACCAGCGATGGGTGTCGGTAGCCCGCGTCGGCCTGGCCTTTGGATCGATGGCAATGATCTCGAGATAGGCTCGCGGGAATTCGACGGTCGCGATCTTCATCAGCCGGTTGTGCGTGCCCATCAGCGGGTGCGCGCCGCCCGGGCCGGGCGCGATGCCGAAGGTGGCGTCGCACCAGCGCACGCCCTCGTCGAGGCTGGGGGCGGCGATCACGAGGTGGTCGATGCGCGCTTGCACGAGTGCCTCCTACAAGGTGACCTTGCCGTCGATGCAGGTGACCGAATTGCCGCCGATCCAGACCTGGCCTTCGGCGTCGCGCGACACATGAACGCGCCCTGCACGGCCCAGGCATTGGCCCTGCGCCGCGAGGTAGCGAGACGGCAAGTGGCCGTCGGGGATCAGCCACTGCGCGAGGCTGGCGTTGAGGCTGCCCGTGACCGGATCTTCCTCGACGCCGATCGGCGCCGCGAAGGCACGCACCTCGAGGCCGATGCCTTCGTCGTTCGAGAGCGCGAAGGCGCGTGCCTCGCGGTTCGAGCGCGAGATCAAGGGTGGCACTGCATCGTCTTCCGTCGCGGGGACACCGGCCACGCCGACCTTCTGGCCGAGCTCCTTGAGCATGCGGTGGTCGGGCTTGAGCGCGAGCACGGTGTCCGCGTCGTTGAGCAGCAGGCCCAGCCACACCGGGCCGTTGTCGAGCAGTTGCGCGGCCACGATCTGCTGCGCCTTGAGGCCCAGCGCGGCGGCCACCTTCGCCAGCAGCGTGGGGCTGGGTGCGCTGCGCTTGAGCGGCGGCGCTGCGAACACGAGGCGTTCGCCCTCGTGTCGGATCGGCACCAGGCCCGCGGTGCACTGCTGGACGATGCGGCCCGTGGCCTTGGGCCGGCCGCCGGCCTGCAGCCAGGCATGGCAGCTTCCCAGCGTCGGGTGGCCGGCGAAGGGCAACTCGCCGCCCGGCGTGAAGATGCGCACGCGGTAGTCGGCCGATGGCTCGGTGGGCGGCAGCAGGAAGGTGGTCTCGGACAAGTTGGTCCACTTCGCGAAGCTCTGCATCGCGGCATCGTCGAGGCCGGTGGCGTCGAGCACCACCGCGAGGGGATTGCCGAGATAGGGCTTGGCTGTGAAGACGTCGACTTGCTTGAAAGGGCGGGTTTTCATCGGATCATTCCAGTGCGAGGTCGAGCACGCCGCGTGCACCGGCGCGGCTGCGCAGATCGGCGAACCAGCGCTCGACATGCGGCCAGGCGGGTCGCGTGTATTCGGTCTGCGGCAGGCCGAACCAGCGGTGCGCTTCGCAGCCCACGGGGATGTCGGCCATCGTGAAGCTGTCGCCGAGCATGAAGGCGCGCGTGGCGAGGTGCGCGTCGAGCAGCGCGAACAGCGGCTCGGTGGCATTCACCGAATGCGCGATCACGGCCGGGTCGCGCTGGCCCGAAGGCGTGCGGACCCATTGCCTGAAGGCACCTGCGCTCACGGGGTTCAGCGTGGTCTGCTGCCAGTCCATCCAGCGCTCGGCATCGAAGCGTTCGGCCAGCCGCTCGGGATAGAGCTTGCCCGGCGAATGCTTGGCGCACAGGTAGCGCACGATCACGTTCGACTCCCAGAGGACGACGCGGTCCTCGCCCTCGCCGTCGTCGATAGCCGGCACCAGCGCGTTCGGATTGAGCCCCAGGTACTCCGGCGTCTGAACGATGCCGAACTTGCCGCCGGCCTCGGTGCGCTGGAAATCGAGGCCCAGCTCCTGCGCGCACCACACCACCTTGCGGACGTTGATGGAGCTGATGCGCCCCCAGATATTGAGCATGGTCAGAATCCCTTCGAAGGGCGATCGATCAAGAGAAGACGGACGGCCAGCGCGATCATCACCGAGGCGAGCAGGCCGCGCTGGAAGCCGGCGGCGCCGCGCCGGCGCTGCAGCCAGCGGCCGATCTGTCCGCTGCAGGCGCCCAGCACGGTGTTGAAGACCAGCCCGGCCAGCGAGAGCGTGACGCCCAGCACCACCAGCTGCATCGGCACGCTGCCGCGCGCCGGGTCGACGAACTGCGGCAGGAAGACCATGAAGAACAGCAGCGCCTTCGGATTCACCAGGTTGTTGAGCCAGGCCATGCGCAGCACGCGCGCGAAGCCGGCACTATCGGTCTGCGCCTGCAAGCGTGCATCGCCCGAGCGGAGCGCCTGCCAGGCGAGCCACAGCAGGTAGAGCGCGCCCGCATAGCGAAGCAGGTCGAAGGCGGGCGGCCATGCCGCCACAAGCGCGGTGATGCCGGTCGCGGCGCACAGCGTGTGGACCAGGTCCGCCGCCGCGATGCCGAGCCCGGCCGCGAAGCCGGCGCGCGGCCCCAGTGCGACACCGTGCGAGAGCACGAAAGCCATGTTGGGCCCGGGCGAGAGGAACAGCGCCAGCACCGCCACCAGGAACAGCGAGAGGGTCGCGAGGTCGATCATGGTGTGCGCGGCTCGAGGTAGGGCGTGATGTTGTTCATGGCGCGTGCGACGTAGGCTTCCTTCTCGCCCACCGGCGCGACGTAGTGGAGCGCATCGGCCGCGGCCTCGGAGCCCTCGGTGCGCGCGATGATCCACGCCGCGAGATAGGGCGAGGCGAGGCAGCCGCCCGCGGTCGCCACGTTGCCGGCCGCGAAGAAGGGCTGGTTCAGCACCTCGATGCCTGCCTCCTGCACCCAGGGCTTGGTCGTGAGGTCGGTGCAGGCGGGCACCGCGCCCAACAGGCCCAGCTTGGCCAGCAGCAAGGTGCCCGAGCACTGCGCGCCGATCAGCTGGCGCGACGGGTCGAGCGCGAGCGCCGAGAGGATGGCCGGGTCGGCCGCGATCTCGCGCGTGCGGATGCCGCTGCCGACGATCACGGCCTCGGCCTCGCAGGCATCCGCCAGAGACGCGCTGAGTTTCACCGTCACGCCGTTCATGGACGTGACCGAGGCGCTCGGCCCGGCCAGGCTGACGCGCCAGCCCGGCTTCTTGATCCGGTTGAGGACGCCGAGGGCGATCAGCGAGTCGAGCTCGTTGAATCCTTCGAAGGTGAGGATGGCGATGTGCATCGTCGTGCCTTGATTCGATGCCCGTTACACGGCACTGGCGGCGAGCTGGCGCTCGACCTCGGCAGCCGCGTTGTGCGCCAGCTGCTCGCGCACGGCCTCGGCCAGCGCGGTGATCGCGGTGTCGATCTCCTCGACGCTCGCGGTCACGAAGGACAGGCGCAGCGTACGCGGATCGCTGGCTCCGGCGTAGAAGGGCGCACCCGGCACGAAGGCCACGCCGCGTTCCACCGCCTTCGGCAGCAGCGCCACCGCGTCCATGCCCTCGGGCAGGCGCAGCCACAGGAACATGCCGCCGGCCGGCTTGTTGAACTCTACGCCCAGGCCCTTCATCTCGCGCGCCAGTGCGGCCAGCATCGCATCGCGCTGGCGCTTGTAGAGCGCGCGGATGGTCGGCACGTGGCGATCGAGAAAGCCCTCTTTCATCACCTCGGCCACCATGCGCTGGTTGAAGCCGGGGCTGTGCAGGTCGGCCGCCTGCTTGGCCTGCAGCAGCTTGGGGAAGATGGCCTTGGGCGCCACCATGAAGCCCAGCCGCAGGCCCGGCGCCAGCACCTTCGAGAAGGAGCCGAGGTAGACGCAGCCGTCGGGATTGCGCGCGGTCAGCGGCAGCGGCGGGGCTTCGTCGAACCAGAGGTCGCCATAGGGGTTGTCCTCTACGATCGGAAGCCCGGCCTTCGCGGCCGCAGCCGACACCGCGGCACGGCGCTCCTCGGTCATCGTGCGGCCGGTCGGGTTCTGGAAGTTGGGCAAGAGGTAGACGAAGCGTGCGTCCTTCGCTTTCGCCACGAGGTCCTCGACCAGCACGCCCTGGTCGTCGCTGGCCACGCTCACCGGCTCGGGCTCCATCGGCGAGAAGGCCTGCAGCGCGCCCAGGTAGGTGGGCGTCTCGACCAGCACGCGGCTGCCGGGATCGAGCAGTACCTTGGCGATCAGGTCCAGGCCCTGCTGCGAGCCGGTGGTGATCAGCACCTGCGCCGGATCGACCGGCCAGGGCAGCATCGCCGCGACCGCTTCGCGCAGCGGGGCGTAGCCTTCGCTGGCGGCGTACTGCAGCGCGGCCTGGCCGTCCTTGTGCAGCACTTCGGCGCAGGCCTCGGCGAAGGCGCTGATCGGAAAGGTCTTGGGCGAGGGCAGGCCGCCGGCCAGGCTGATGATGCCTGGGCGCTCGGTGACCTTGAGGATTTCACGGATCACCGAAGGATTCATCTTTTCGGCGCGGGCGGCGAGTTTCCAGTTCATGTGGTTTCCTTGGATGTGCGAGTCGTTATCTTGATGCCGCTGCGAGCACTGCGAGCACTGCGGGCGTGCGCGGTTGCGAGAGCTTCTTGCCGGCCACCACGGTGGCCACCACCGCCCCCGCGAAGCCGAGGGTGACGATGTCGATCGGCTCGCCGAGCAGCGGCACCGCGGCGAGGATAGAGAGAAAGGGTTGCAGCAGCTGGGTCTGGCTCACGCGCAGCGCGCCGCCCATCGCGAGGCCGCGGTACCAGGCGAAGAAGCCCATCCACATCGAGAATACGCCGACGTAGACGAAGCCGACCCAGGCCGATACGGCCACCGGCTGCTCGGGCCACAGCCACAGCGTGCCCGGCAGCGTGACCGGAAGCGCCATCACGCAGACCCAGCAGATCACGCGCTCTGCCCCCAGCGCCGGCGTGACCTGCGCGCCGTAGATGTAGCCCAGCGAGGCGGCGAACACCGCGCCGACCAAGAGCAGGTCGCCCCAGGCGAAACCGAAGGCGGCGTCATGGTCGCCCGCGCGCAGCACGGAGAACACGATCACCAGCGCGCTGCCGGCCAGCGCGCAGAGCCAGAAGCCGAGCCGCGCGCGCTGGTGCAGGACCCAGGCCGCGCAGGCGGCGGTCACCAGCGGCAGCAGTGCCGTGACCACCGCCGCATGGCTCGCGCTGACCACGCGCAGCGCGTAGGCCAGCAACAGCGGATAGCCGATCGCGTTGCCCAGCACGGCCATGCCGAGCGGCTTCCACTGATGGCGCTGCGGCAAGGGTGGCCTTGTCGCGAGCAGGAAGATCGCCGACAGCACGCCGGCCAGCGCCGCGCGGCCCAGCGTCACGAACCAGGGCGAGAGCTGCGGCGCGGCCTGCGTGCCGGTGGCGAGCCGCGTCATCGGCAGCGTGACCGCGAAGAAGGCGACGCCCAGCACGCCGAGCCACATGCCCAGGGTCTCGTCCTTGATCTTCATACGCTCGCCATCCACCAGGCGGTGAGCACCAGCACGGCGGCCATGGCGCGGTTGAACCACAGCAGGCGCTTTCCCTCGGCCAGCCAGTTGCGCAGCAGCGTGCCGGCCAGTGCATAGACGAAGTTGCTGGTGAAGGCATAGACCAGCATCACCGGCGCCACGATCGCGAGACGCTGTAGCGCATCGGCATGGCCGGCGATCCACTCCGCGACCAGCGTCAGTGCCAGCAGCCAAGCCTTGATGTTGATGAACTGCAGCAGCACGCCCTGCCTGAAGCCGACCGACAGGCGCCGGCCATCGGCCTGGCCCATCGTGGCGCTGCCGCTGAGCTTCCAGGCCAGCCACAGCAGATAGGCGATGCCGAACGCCTTGATCGCCCAGCGCAGCGACGGCGCGGCGAGCACCAGCGCGCCGATGCCGGCCGCACACAGCAACAGCAGCAGGGTCCAGCCCACAGGCACCGCGAAGACGAAGCGCATCGCGCGCGGCAGGCCGCCGTTGGCGGCGAGCGTGGTCGACAGCGTGGTGTTGGGTCCGGGCGAGAAACTCATCGCCGTGGCCAACACCAGCAGCGCGGTGAATTCTTGCCAGTTCATGGGACACACTCTAAACTGAGGACCATTACAGTACCGATACAGATTGCCGGACAAGAGTCGAGCCTGTATCGGTCCAACGATCGACACAGAACCCGGACGCGCATGCTGACACGGACCTCGACCCAGTCGCTGACGGAACAACTCGCCGACCGCTTTTCCGAGCGCATTCGCACCCGCCTGCTGGCGCCCGGTGCGCGCCTGCCCTCGGTGCGCGAATGCGCGCGGCAGCAGGGCGTGAGCCCGCACACGGTGGTCGCCGCCTATGACCAGTTGCTTGCGCAGGGGCTGGTCGAAGCCCGGCGCCAGCGCGGCTTCTATGTGCGCGACTCGATCGCGGCGCAGGCCGGGCCGGCCCTGTCGACCGTGGGTCCGATCTCCGAGCAAGCAGCCGCCAAGCCCGTGCCCGCCGATGCGAGCACCCTCATCCGCGGCATGTTCCACCGCCCCAGCGACAAGCCGCAGCCCGGCATGGGCGTGTTCCCGTCCGAGTGGCTGGACTCGCCCTTCACGGCCGCTGCGGTGCGCCGCGTGACGAGCACGCGGGCGCTCAAGGATTTCTCGCTGCAGTATGGCGAGCCTGCAGGAGACAGCGGCCTGCGCCGCAGCCTGGCGACCAAGCTGGCGAACATCAACGTGCCGGCCGGGCCGGAACAGATCGTGACGACCGTCGGGGCGACGCACGCGCTCGACATCGTGAGCCGCACGCTGCTGCGCGCCGGCGACGCGGTGATGGTCGAGGAGCCCGGCTGGGCGCTGGAGTTCGCGCGGCTCGAGGCGCTCGGCATGCGCATCCTGCCCGTGCCGCGCAAGGCCGACGGGCCGGATCTGGAGGTGATGGAGCGCTACTGCGACGCCGGCGACGGCCACAAGCCCAAGCTCTTCGTGAGCGTGAGCGTGCTGCACAACCCGACCGGCTACAGCCTCACCCCGGGCAGCGCGCACCGCGTGCTGCAGCTGGCGAACAAGCACAACTTCCACATCGTCGAGGACGACACCTACAGCCACCTTGCGCCCGAACATGCGACCCGGCTCAGCGCGCTTGACGGGCTGCAGCGCACCATCTATGTGAGCGGCTTCGCGAAGATCCTGGCGCCCAACTGGCGCATCGGCTTTCTCGCGGCCTCGCCGGCCCTGGTGGGGCGCATGCTCGAAACCAAGCTGCTCACGACCTTGACCACGCCCTCGCTGTTCGAGCGCGCGCTGGCGTGGTGTATCGACCAGGGGCAGCTGCGCCGGCATGCCGAGCGCGTGCGGCTGCGGCTCGACGGCGCGCGCGGCCGCACCGTCAAGCTGGCGCTCGCGGCCGGCTGCACGCTGGCCTCGGAGCCGGCCGGACTGTTCGGCTGGGTCGACACCGGCGTCGACACCGATGCGCTGACCCAGCGCATGCTCGACGAGGGCTACCTGCTTGCGCCGGGCTCGCTGTTCCATGCCAGGCGGCCGCCCAGCACCCTGATGCGGATCAACTTCGCGACGGCGCAGGACGCGGCCTTCTGGAAGGTGTTCGCGCGGGTGAAGACGCAGCTCTGAGGCGCAAGCATCAGAGCAACCGGTCCGGCGCGAACGGGCCGAACAGCTTCAGCAACAGCCGCAGGCCGACGCTGGCGTCGGGCTCGGTGCTGCTGTCCTTCAGTCCGCTGTTCTGCGGGGCGCGCCATACGAGGCCGTTGTCGGCGCGCTCCACACGCCATGCGCCGTCGCGCATGGCGATCTCGATCTGGCCGCTCGCGACGCGGCAGAGCTCGTCGCTGCGGATCAGGAGCGCGATCTCGGTGTTTTGCAACTGCGACCGCAGATCGAGGTTCATCGAACCGACCACCAGCAGCCGGCCGTCCATCACCAGCGCCTTGGAATGCAGCATCGAGCGCGATTCGCCGGGCTCGCTGCCGCCGGCGGAGCCGAAAGCACTGCCGAGCCCAGCCTGTTCGCTGCGCATCTCGTACAGGCCGACGCCCATCGACAGCAGCCCTTCGCGGTGCCGCGCATAGCCCACATGGGCGACCGGCGCATCGTTGGAAGCCAGCGAGTTCGTCAGCACGCGGATCCGGACGCCGCGCGCCAATGCCGCCGCAAAAGCCTGCTTCATGTCCTGCCCGGGCACGAAGTAGGGCGAGATGATGAGCAGCTCGCTCTTCGCCTGGCCGATCAGCTGCAGCAGGCCCTCGACCACCGTTTCGCCGTCGGCGGCCGTATCGGCTGCGGCCGCGAGCGAGCTGCCGCCGCGCGCTGGGGCCGAAGGTCGCCGGCCCTGCTGTGCCACGACGAGCCCCGGCGCCTTGCCGGCCCCGGCGCTGCCGCGCGGCGCGTCTGCCGGGATCTTGGCCGGTTTGTCGACCAGCACCGCCGCGGGCGCCCAGACGAAGGTGGCGCTTTTCAGATCCATCGGCTTTTCGTCCCACGCAGGGGTTCGCCGTCCCGTCGCAGGTGCGGTGTCGGGGGGGCGCGGCTCGCCGTCGGGCGGCCGGGGGACGCCGCCGGGGGACTGTTGGCCGCGGTCGGTACGCGCTTCGTCGCGGATCGCGTCAAGTTCTTCACGCGTCACCAGCGACTGCACCGGATAGGCGCGTTCGTTGTTCCAGTAGGCATCGAAGCTTCGCGAAAGGTCTTGCACGATCGGCCCTGCGGCCAGCACGTCGAGGTCGACGAAATTGCCCGCTTCGCCATTGCCGAAATAGGCGTCGCCGAGGTTGCGCCCCCCGGTCACGCCGAGCACGTTGTCGGCGATGAAGAGCTTGTTGTGCATGCGCTGCTGGATGCGCGACGCATCGTCGAGCGCATTGAAGAGGCGACCCAGGCTCGAGCCCCTCGGGCCCGCCAATGGGTTGAACATCCGCATCTCGATGTTCGGAACGAAGGCCAGGCGCATCACCTGTGCGTTGCGTCCCGTGCTGTGAAAGTCGTCGAGCAGGATGCGCACGCGCACGCCGCGTTGCGCCGCATCGCGTACCGCCTGGAGCAGCCGGCCGGCGCTGTCATCGGCATGGATGGCGTAGTACTGCAGGTCTAGGGTTTTCTGTGCGCCTTCGGCCAGCGCGAGCCGGCTGCCGTAGGCGGCCGGCGGACCGTCGAGCAGCAGAAAGCCGGATTCGGAACGGGCGCCGGCGGCGGTTCGGCGTTGCTGCACCAAGGCTGCGAGCGGGGTCCCGGCGGGCGAGGCCAGCGAAGTGGAAACAGGTCGCTGCACATCCTTGGGCAGTTCGGCGCACGCCGGCAGTACCAGCGCAATGCCCACCGCCAAGCACCAGCGGTGGGCGAGTCGTCCGAGAGCTCGGAATGTGAGCATGCAGCAATTGATGAGTTTAGGTAACTACATGTATAGCGCAGCCGCGCCATGCCGCGCGTCGGACGAAAGCCCGGCTATCCTTGGCGCGCCGCGCCGAGTTCTTCCCAGCGCTCGAGTGCGGCCAGCAGTTCGTCATCGATCTGCGCATGGCGCTCGCCCAGTTCGGCTGCGCGCGATGCCTCGTTGGCATAGATGGCGCCCCCGTCGAGTTCGAGCATCTCGGTGATGCGCTTCTGCTCCTCTTCCAGGGCTGCGATCTGCGCGGGCAATGTCTCGAGCTCGCGCTGCTCCTTGTAGCTGAGCTTCTTGCGGGGTGTCGCGCGCGGGGCGGCTTCGGCGGCGGGCGCCGGGGCGGCTGGAGCGGGCGCAGAGGCGGCTGCTCTTTGGGCGGCGAACTCTCGTGTGCGCTTCGACTGGATCAGCCAGTCCTGCACGCTGCCTTCGTACTCACGCCAGTGGCCGTCGCCTTCGAAGGCGATGGTGCTGGTCACCACGTTGTCGAGGAAGGTGCGGTCGTGGCTCACGAGGAACACCGTGCCGTCGTAGTTCTGCAGCAGGTCTTCGAGCAGCTCCAGCGTATCGATGTCGAGGTCGTTGGTCGGCTCGTCGAGCACCAGCACATTGGCCGGCCGCGCGAACAACCGCGCGAGCAGCAGGCGGTTGCGTTCCCCGCCGCTGAGCGAGCGCACCGGCGAATGCGCGCGCGCCGGCGAGAACAGGAAATCCGCGAGGTAACTCTTGACGTGCTTGCGCTGGTTGCCGATCTCGATCCACTCGCTGCCGGGGCTGATGAAGTCTTCGAGCGTGGCGTCGAGATCGAGCGCATCGCGCATCTGGTCGAAATACGCCACCTGCAGGTTGGCGCCGCGGCGGATCTTGCCGCTGTCGGGCTCGAGCTCGCCGAGGATCAGCTTCAGTAACGTGGTCTTGCCGGCGCCGTTCGGGCCGATCAGACCCACCTTGTCGCCGCGCAGGATGGTGCCGGTGAAGTTCCGGATGACGGTCTTCTCACCGAAGACCTTGGAGGCTGCCGTCAGCTCCGCGACGATCTTTCCGCTCGACTGGCCGGCGGCGACGTCCATGTTCACGCTGCCGATCACTTCGCGCCTGGCCGCCCGGTTGGAGCGCAGCGCCTCGAGGCGGCTGATGCGGCTCTGGCTGCGCGTTCGGCGAGCTTCCACGCCCTTGCGGATCCATACCTCTTCCTGTGCGAGCAGCTTGTCGGCCTTGGCGTTGATGACCGCTTCCTGGGCCAACTGCTCTTCCTTCTGGATCAGGTACTGCTCGAAATTGCCCGGGTAGGAACCGAGCTTTCCGCGGTCGAGCTCCACGATGCGCGTGGCCACGCGGTTCAGGAAGCTGCGGTCGTGCGTGATGGTGACGACGCTGCCCTTGAAATCGATCAGGAGCTGTTCGAGCCATTCGATCGAATCGAGGTCGAGGTGGTTGGTGGGTTCGTCGAGCAGCAGCACGTGGGGAGCGGCTACGAGCGCCTGCGCCAGTGCCACGCGCTTGCGGGTTCCGCCCGACAGTGCGCCGATGCGCGCGCTGCCGTCCAGGTGCAGGCGATGAAGCGTCTCGTCGACGCGCTGCTCCCAGTTCCAGGCGTCGAAGGCCTCGATCTGCGACTGCAGCGCATCGAGGTCGACTCCCGCGGCGCCGGACAGGTATTGCTCGCGAATGGCGATCACCTCCGCCAGGCCTGCGCTCGCCGCCGTGAAGACGTCGGCGTCCATGTCCAGCAGGGGCTCCTGCGCCACATAGGCGACGCGCAGTCCCTGTTGAAATTGCAGCGTGCCGTCGTCGGGCTTCTCCAGCCCGCCCAGGATCTTGAGAAGGGAGGACTTGCCGGCGCCGTTGCGGCCGATCAGGCCGATGCGCTCCGATTCGATGAGAGAGAAGTCCGCGTGATCGAGCAGCGGGACGTGGCCGAACGCGAGTTGCGCGTCGAGAAGTGTGATGAGTGCCATGTGAGGTCGATTATCGGAGGACTGGCTTGCCGACCCGCAAACTTGGCATATACTCGTGGGCTCGGCTCAAAACGACCGGTTGCCTTGCTTTCAACGAAGCGCTGCGCAGGTCGATGAAGGCAAGAGCTTCGAGCGTGGCGGGTGGTTCAAAACCGTGTCACAATCGAAGGCTCCGCTCAAGAC
>NZ_JAGGNV010000032.1 GCF_018614955.1 Variovorax paradoxus | reverse complement strand
CCCCCGTGGCTGAAGCGCCCGATCTGATCCTGCACCGCGGCCTGTTCACCACGCTCGACCGCAGCAACCCGACGGCCAGTGCCGTGGCCGTCAAGGACGGCCGCTTCACCCATGTGGGGCGGGACGAGGACATCCTGCCCATGGCCGGCCCCGCGACCAAGGTCATCGACCTGCTGGGCAAGCGCGTGCTGCCCGGCCTGATCGACAACCACACGCACATCATTCGCGGCGGCCTCAACTACAACCTCGAGCTGCGCTGGGACGGCGTCAGGAGCCTGGCCGATGCGATGGGCATGCTCAAGCGCCAGGTGGCGGTGACGCCGGCGCCGCAGTGGGTGCGCGTGGTGGGCGGTTTCACCGAGCACCAGTTCGCCGAGAAGCGCCTGCCCACCATCGAGGAGCTCAACGCGGTGGCGCCCGATACGCCGGTGTTCCTGCTCCACCTCTACGACCGCGCATTGCTCAACGGCGCCGCGCTGCGCGCCGTGGGCTACACCAGGGACACGCCGCAGCCTCCCGGTGGCGAGATCACCCGCGATGCCAGCGGCAATCCCACTGGCCTGCTGCTGGCCAAGCCCAACGCGGCGATCCTCTACGCCACGCTCGCCAAGGGACCGAAGCTGCCGATGGAGTACCAGCTCAACTCCACGCGCCACTTCATGCGCGAGCTCAACCGCCTGGGCGTGACCAGCGCCATCGATGCCGGCGGCGGCTTCCAGAACTACCCGGAGGACTACCAGGTCATCCAGCAGCTGGCCGACCAGGGCCTGCTCACCATCCGACTGGCCTACAACCTGTTCACGCAGAAGGCCAAGCAGGAGAAGCAGGACTTCCTGAACTGGACCGCGACTTCGAAGTACAAGCAGGGCGACGACTACTTCCGCCACAACGGCGCCGGCGAGATGCTGGTGTTCTCGGCCGCCGACTTCGAGGATTTCCGCCAGCCGCGGCCTGACATGGGGCCCGAGATGGAAGGCGAGCTGGAAGAGGTGGTGCGCATCCTGGCGGAGAACCGCTGGCCGTGGCGCATGCACGCGACCTACGACGAGACCATCACGCGCGCGCTCGACGTCTTCGAGAAGGTGAACCGCGACATCCCCTTGTCGGGGCTCAACTGGTTCTTCGACCACGCCGAGACCATCTCCGAGGCGTCCATCGACCGCATCGCGGCGCTGGGCGGCGGCGTGGCGGTGCAGCACCGCATGGCCTACCAGGGCGAGTACTTCGTCGAGCGCTACGGGGCCGGCGCGGCCGAGGCCACGCCGCCGGTCAAGCGCATGCTCGAGAGGGGCGTGAGGGTGTCCGCCGGCACCGACGCCACCCGCGTGGCCTCCTACAACCCGTGGGTCTCGCTGTCGTGGCTGGTCACCGGCAGGACCGTGAGCGGCCTGCAGATCTACCCGCAGCGCAACTGCGTGGACCGCGAGACGGCGCTGCGCATGTGGACCGAGAAGGTCACCTGGTTCTCCAACGAGGAGGGCAAGAAGGGCTGCATCGCCCCCGGCCAGTTCGCCGACCTGATGGTGCCGGACCGCGACTTCTTCAGCTGCCCGGAATCGGAGATCGCCGACACCCTGTCGCTGCTGACCGTGGTGGGCGGCAAGGTGGTCTATGCCGCCGGTGCCTTCCAGCTGCACGACGAGGGCGCGCCGCCGCCGGCCATGCCCAACTGGTCGCCGGTGCGCCGCTTCGGCGGCTACGCGGCCTGGGGCGACAAGGAGGGCGCGCCGCTGCAGAGCACGGTGCGCCGGATGGCCGCGGCCTGCGCTTGCGCGAGCAACTGCAACATCCACGGGCACGCGCATGCGACGGCCTGGAGCAGCCGGCTGCCCATCGCCGACCTGAAGAGCTTCTGGGGCGCCCTCGGCTGCGCCTGCTGGGCGGTCTGATGCTGGAGACACCCCGCCGCCTCTTCACTTCGCCCGGCATCTACTGGCTAGCGCTGCTGGGCCTGTGCGCCGCCTATCTGCAGGGCGGGTTCAACAAGGCCGTCGACTTTCCCGCGGCGATCGCCGAGATGAAGCACTTCGGCCTGGCGCCCGAGGCGCCGCTCGCGATCGCGGTGATCGTGCTGGAACTGGGCGCGTCGCTCATGATCCTCGCGGGCTTCTACCGCTGGCTGGGCGCACTGGCGCTAGGCGGCTTCACCTTGTTGGCCACCCTCGTGGCCCTGCGCTTCTGGGAAATGGCGCCGGGGCAGGAGCGCTTCATGGCCGCGAACGCCTTCTTCGAGCACCTGGGGCTGGTCGGCGGCTTCGTGCTCGTGGCTTGGCATGACCTGCAGCGGGGTCGCGAGAACCGGCGCCGAGAATAGGCGCCGCCCATGAACTCCGCACCTCCTGCAGCGCCCGCACCTTCGGCCCCGCCGCCGCAGGGCAGTTTCGCGCCGCTGCGGCAGCCGGTGTTCGCTGTGCTGTGGGCCGCCACGGTGATCGGCAACATCGGCAGCTTCATGCGCGACGTGGCCAGCGCCTGGATCGTGACCGAGCTCTCGGCCAGCCCGACCGCGGTGGCCCTGATCCAGACCGCCGCCACGCTGCCGGTGTTCCTGCTCGCGATTCCCGCGGGCGTGCTGTCCGACATCCTCGACCGCCGGCGTTTCCTGATAGGCGTGCAAATCCTGCTGACGGTCGTCAGCGGCACGTTGCTCGTGCTCGCGCACACCGGCACGCTCACCGTAAGCTATTTGATCGCGTTGACGTTCGTGGGCGGCATCGGCGCCGCTTTGATGGCGCCGACCTGGCAGTCCATCGTGCCGGAACTCGTGCCGCGCGCCGAACTGAAGAGTGCAGTGGCTTTGAACTCGCTGGGCATCAACATCTCGCGCGCGATCGGGCCAGCCGCCGGTGGCCTGCTGCTCGCGAGCTTCGGAGCGGCCGTGACCTATGGGCTCGACGTGCTGAGCTACCTATTCGTGTTGGCAGCGTTGTTTTGGTGGCGGCGACCGGTCACGCCGGAGAGTGCGCTGTCCGAGCACTTCCTCGGTGCCTTTCGGGCCGGGGTTCGCTACACGCGCGGCAGCCGCGAACTGCACGTGGTGCTGCTACGCGCTGCGGTGTTCTTCCTCTTCGCGAGCTCGGTCTGGGCGCTGCTGCCGCTGGTCGCGCGGCAGGTGCTCGGCGGCAGCTCCGGCCTTTACGGCATCTTGCTCGGCGCGGTCGGTGGGGGCGCCATCCTGGGCGCCGTGCTCCTGCCGCGCATTCGCTCGCGGCTCGATGCGGACGGCCTCGTCCTGCTGGCCTCGCTGATCGCGGCCGTCGTCATGGCAGCGCTGGTGGTCTCGCCGCCCAAGTGGGTCGCGGTGCTGTTGCTGCTGTTGCTGGGCGTGGGCTGGATCATCGCGCTCACCACGCTCAATGGCGTGGCCCAGTCCATCCTGCCGAACTGGGTGCGCGGCCGCGGGCTCGCGGTGTATCTCACGGTCTTCAACGGCGCGATGGCGGCCGGCAGCCTGGGCTGGGGACTGGTCGCGCAGCAGATCGGCGTGCCGATGGCCTTGCTGGCTGGCGCGGCCGGCCTGGCACTGGTGGCACTGGTCTTCCATCGCGTGCGCCTGCCGGCCGGCGAAGCCGACCTGCAGCCTTCCAACCACTGGCCCGAGCCGCTGCTCGCGCAGCCGGTCGCAAATGACCGCGGGCCGGTGATGGTCCAAGTGGAATATCGGGTGCGCAGCGAAGACCGGCGCGCCTTCGTCGAAGCCATGCAGCGCCTGTCGCAGGAGCGGCGCCGCGACGGCGCCTATGCTTGGGGCCTCACCGAGCACACGGCGGATCCCGAGCGCCTGATGGAATGGTTCCTGGTGGAGTCATGGGCGGAGCACATGCGTCAGCACCAGCGCATATCGAAAGCGGATGCGGACATCCAGAACGAGGCGCTGCGGTACCACATGGGGCCGCAGCCGCCCGTGGTGCATCACTTCCTCGCGATCGCGGCGCCATGATCTCCGGATGGCGAGCGCTGTTCGGTGCTGCCGCCGCAGCCTCCGGTACCGCAAGCCGATTTCTTGAATCGATTCGAAGCGAAGGCCTGCGGGCGATGGAAAGGCAGCATGTGCACCTGTCGCCAGATGAGCCGACGGCGAGAAACGTAGGCTGCCGCTACGGAAGGCCATGCGTTCGACGCGACCCGCTTGCTAGCTGCATCGTTGTTCTCTCATTCCACTTTGAAGCACAAATCTCCAAAGCGGCGAACGAATCAACAAGATCGCTCAGCGGTCGCGTGAGAAACTGGGTTCGACTCGCATCTTGCAGTCATCCTACTCACCTGACAGGAGTTCCGCATGTCTATCAAGGCAATCCCAACCCCGGGTTCGAAGCTGATTTCCCTGAAGGATCACGCGTTGATCCTCATCGACTTTCAGGCCCAGATGTCGTTCGCGACCCATTCGATCGATGCAGTGACGCGACTGGGCACGAACCGAGACCTATGACATGACCACCGGCATCGCCAAGAAGTATGGCGGGGACTATGGCCTCGGAATTTTCTACGCCAAGACGATGTTCAACGCCCACGAAGCCTGAGCAAGCCCGATCATGAAATCGTACGTCGTCGCCGCTGCGCTCGGCCTGTTGGTCGGCGTGATCTATGCGCTCTTCAACGTGCGGTCGCCAGCGCCGCTGGTGATCGCGCTTGTCGGCCTGCTTGGCATCCTGGGTGGGCGAGCAGGTACCGCCGCTGGTGAAGCGAGCGTTCAAGATCGAAACACAGGTGCGTCGTGGTTTCGTCACCAGGTGAAGTCCCACATGTTCGGGCGCCTTGCGACGCGCATGGAGGGTGCCAGTGCCAGCCCAGCGTGGTTCATCCCTGTCATTGGGCTGATGCAAATGACGGTGGTCGCTGGGCTTCGTCGTCACAAGTTGGTTCCTGTTTTCGGTCGGTTCCGTTTCTGGCTCATCCTAGCGGCGCTGATGACGTATCGCTTGTTCTTCGATGAGCCATTGGTGGAAAGGGCGTTACCGAGACTTTCGTCCTGCTCGCACCGCCGGCTGTGGCGCGCTGGCGGTGTTGGAACTGCAGGGCGGGCAGCCCAGCCTTTATACGCACATCCTGTTCGGCTTTGCACTGTTCATCATCCTGCTTGTCGCCTCGATGATCGGCTGGATCCTGGCGACGCATTTTTCGGTCGGATGGTGGGCCGTGACCTTCCCTTCGGCCGCCATCGCCACCCTGGCCACGCAGTACGCCGTCCTTCTGCCTGTCGTCGGGATGACATTGCTCGCGATGCTGGCGCTTGCCTTCGCGTCCGGCTTGGTGCTCTGGGTCGCCATTCTCACCATTCGAGGCCTGGCCGAGGGTGAATTGATTCCAAGGACTTAATGGAACTCGCCGCACAACCGTCCGCGCGAGTCGCGCTGCTGCTGGTAGCGCTGTCGATGGGCTTCGGCCCATTGGCAATGGCGCAGGATGCAGACTCGCGCCCAACCTACACTAGCTCCCGGTTCGACGAGGATTGGTCGGTGATGCGCGATCCAGCCAGACGCACTGACGTTCTCGACCACCTCAAGTGGATGCCCTTGAACCGCGACGGATCATGGTATGCGACATTCGGTGGAGAATTGCGCGCAGGATACGAGTACTTGCGGAACCCGGTTTTCGGCCTCGAGTCCCCGCCACGCGATAGCTATTTCCTTTATCGGACATTTCTGTTCGCCGACCTTCACCTGGGCCCGAACTTTCGAAGCTTCATTGAGGTCGCGAGCGGGTCTGCGCCAGGGTGGGCCGGCACGCCGCCTGGCACGCAAGAGGACGATCTCGACCTTCTGCAAGGATTTGGCGAGCTCACGCTTCCGCTCGATGGAGCACAGGTTGTGCTGAGAGCGGGTCGCCAGGAGATGAGCTTCGGATCTTCCCGGCTCGTCTCGGTCAGAGAAGGCCCCAACATCAGGCGCTCCTTCGATGGGGTGCGCTTCTCATGGGTCGGCTCGCAGGACCTGCGAGTCGACGCGTTTGCGGTGCAGCCCGTTGCGCCTCGATCGGGGACATTCGACAATCGTCGCGATCGCAATCAGGACTTCGCAGGGGTGTATGCCACGACGGCGATCCCTGCCTTCCCCGGATTGAAGGCGGACCTCTACTACCTTGGGCTCGATCGCAAGAATGCCCGTTTTGCACAAGGAACCGCCACGGAGCGTCGTCACACTATCGGCGCTCGTTTGTTCGGGCATCAAGCTGGCTTCGATTGGAATGTGGAGGCGGCTTTTCAATTCGGGTCTTTTGGCACATCCGACATCCGCGCTTGGACTATCGCCTCGGATACGGGCTACACCTTTGCGGAAGCGCCTCTGTCGCCGCGGCTGGGACTCAAGGCGGACGTCATCAGTGGGGATAGGAACTTGCGTGACAGGACGCTCGGCACCTTCAATCCGCTCTTTCCAAAACTTCCGTACTTTTCCGACGCGAACGTTGCGTCGCCTGCAAATCTCATTGATATCCAGCCGAGCATCGCGCTATCGTTGACGCCCAGGTTGAGTGGGACGCTCGGCTGGAATCCGCTCTGGAAGCAGGCGAAAGCCGATGCTTTCTACGCACCACCCTTGTTGCCGGTGGCTGGGACCTCGGGGACGAGAGGACGCTTCATCGGGCACCAGTGGATCGCCTCGATCGCGTGGACGCCCACGCCGCGTCTTGCGCTCTCCGCGGCGTACGTCCACTTCGTCCCTGGGGAGGCCCTGAAGGAAGCGGGCGGTCGCTCCGGGGACTTTGTGGGTGCGTACATGCAGTTCAAGTTTTGATCGCGTAGGGCGAACGGTTGGCGACCTCGTCATCATCGCAAAAAGAGAGGCGGAACGGGAAGTCTGTGACCTGGCGCGGCAGCTTAGTGCAGGTTCGTTTCAGATACAACGATACCAGCGATCCGGCTGCCCCCCAGCGTATCCAGATAGGCTGCATGGGTGGGGACAAGCACGTACTGCTGCACGTAGGCCGCGAACGTCTCTTGCGCCGCGCTGGCCTTGACGTATTCTTTCAGGTGCACATCGTCGGCACGGTAGAGAGACGGCGATGCCGTCGGGTGCGCGCCGTATGGCGCCTCCACGACGGCTTCCACCATCGCCGACGGAATCTTCGTCAGATGATTGTTGCGGCGGATGGTCTGCGTCGACACGATCCGGTCCACCGACACGATGACACGGCGGGACGCCTGCGCGAGCAGGGTGTCGAGGAATGGCGGGCCGACGTGCTGCACGTTGCCGTGCTCATCCGCCTGCTGGGCATGAATGAGGCAAACGTCCGGCCGGATCGCAACCGATGCGAGCAGCTTTCGCTCGCCCGACTCCGTCGGCAGTGGCCTGTACTGGTGCGGCGCGTACCTCGGCAGGTCGGTGCCCAGGTCGGGAATCGGCATATAGGGAAGATCGCACATCGCCGCCCGCAGGCCAGCCATGACGCCGGGGCCGTCCAGGTCGGTGACCTCCAGCGATCCGTCTTCTGCCCGGCGGCGGAAATGGGGTGCCAGGCCGAGCTGCTCGAAGCTGATGAAGACGCACGCGGTGCTGCGCGCGCAGCCGGCGCCGATCAACATGTCGGGCGCGATCGAGCCCGGTGCCGGGATCAGGTGCAGGTCGCGCGCGCCCTTGCGGATGAGGGCCCGCACGAGGGCCATGGGCTGTGCGTTGAAGATCCAGCCGCCGAGGGCGACCTTCGAGCCGTCAGCAATGCCGGCCACGGCTTCTTCGAGGGAAACGAGTTTGTTGCGGGTCATGTTCGGGGCTCCCATGTTCAGCCGGCACGGCCGCGCAGGCTGCCGTGCCGGTCCACGCGCGTGCGCAGAAGTTGCAGTTCCAGCGCCGTCGGCATCGCCGTGACAGGCGGGGTACCTTCGACGAGCAGATCGAAGCCGGTCGAATCGCGCACCTGCTCCAGCGTCACGCCGGGGTTGAGCGAGGCGATGCGCATCTGCTTCGTCGTCGGGTGGAAGTCGAACACCCCGAGCGGCGACATCACGAGCTTCGGTCCTCCTGGCGGCAAGCCCATGGTTTCGCGCGAATCGCCGCCGTCCATGTGGCCGGGTCCGCAGAGGAAGTCGACCCTGGACACGAAGACGCCGCGATCGTGCCGGGCCGCGAAGGCATAGAAGCGTCGCGCCAGACCGCAGAGCGCGCTGATGCCGACCGTTCCCGGTCCGCGCAGCCGGGGCTTGCGGGCATCGCCGATGGCGACCGTGTTGATGTTGCCGAAGCGGTCGATCTGCAGTGCAGACAGGATCGCGAAGTCGAAGAAGTGGATCTTCCAGTCGATGAAGTCGATCATGTTCGGCAGGTCCATCCACGCCTCGGCCGACTCGATGTTCTCGTAGTCTGCGGTGGAGATGAGATGGTCCCGGGTGGGATTCACCATGCCGCCGGGCCCGGAAACCCACCACAGCCGCGGTGCCTGCATCAGGCGGGCGAGGTTGCAGGCGGCCAGCTGGACGTCCGAGTTGGTGCCGATGATGGCTTTCTCGCCGTCGGCGAGATCGCGCGCCAGCAGGACGGCGATCAGCTCGGAGTTGGTCGGCGAAAGGGCAGGGGGGGCTTCTGTCGTGGACGTCATGGATTGGCGACCCGTGCGGTGACGGGCTTGTCGAATGGTTGGGGGACGAGACGCTGCTGCGCGATCCATTCGCGCAGCACGTATTTCTGGATCTTTCCGGAGGTGGTGGTCGGATAGCGGTCGACGAAGAACCACAGCGCCGGCGTCTTGTAGGGCGCAAGATGGCGGCGACAGTGGTGGTGCAGGTCGAGCGTGGACGGCGGCTCGCCGGCTTCGCATTCGATGACCGCCGCCACCATCTCACCCCGGCGTGCATCCGGCGCACCGACCACGCAGACCTGGCGCACGCGCGGGTGCGCGAGCAGCACGTCCTCGATCTCGCGCGGATAGATGTTCTCGCCGCCGCGGATGATGCAGTCCTTGATCCGGCCTTCGATGTGCATGTAGCCTGCCGCGTCCATGCTGGCGAGATCGCCGGTGCGCAGCCACCCATCCGGCCGGAGCGTCTCGGCCGTGGCCTCGCGCGAGTCGAAGTACCCCAGCATGGTCTGGTAGCCGCGCGCCCAGACTTCCCCGGCCTGGCCCAGCGGACGCACCGCCCCCGTGTCCGGATCGGCGATCTTGACCTCGGCCTGTGAAGCGGGCCGGCCGATGGACGAGGTCTGTCGATCGGGTGCGTCGTCGGGCGAAGTCTGGCTGACGACCCCGTTGAGCTCCGTCTGCCCGAAGGTGATGCTGAATCGGCAGCCGAGCTCGCGACGCGCGCGCTCGACCAGCGTGGTCGGCACCGGCGAGCCGCCGCTCATGAGCGTGTGCAGCGAATCGAGCCGGCGCGCCGGGCGTTGCGGATGGTCCAGCAAGGCGAGCACCATCGTGGGCACCGCGTGCAGGTGGTGGACCCTTTCGCTCTCGATGATCTCGAGCATGGCGCCCGCGTCGAACGCGGGCTGCAGCACGAAGGTGCCGCGCGAGGACATGGCGCCGATCTCGCTGCCGGCGCAGCCGCCGACATGGAACAGCGGCATCGCAGTGGCCCACACGCCGCCATCCGGGAAGCCCGCGCGGCGCGCCGCGAAGCGCGCCGCGTTGACGATGCCGCGGTGATGCAGGCAGGCGCCCTTCGGCCTGCCGGTGGTGCCGGAGGTGAACTGGATCTGGACCATGTCGCCGGGCTGCACGTCGGGAAATGAACTCAGCGGCTCCCGGCCTTCGGCAACGAAGCGATTCCACTCGGAGAAGGCCACGGTTTGCCGCAGTCCGGGCAACGCAGGCCGAAGTTGATCGACCACTGCCGTCATGTCAGTGCTGCGATAGCGGTCCGCGTGGAAGATCGCCGACGCGCCGGATGCGGCCAGCACGTGCCGGACCTCGTCGGCCACATAGGCCGGGTTGACTGTCACCAACACGAGCCCTGCGAGGCTCGCGCCGTGCTGCAGGAGGACCCATTCCGCACAGTTCGGCGCCCACACGGCCACGCGATCGCCGGGTTGGTGATGGCGCAGCAGCGCCGTGGCGACCGACTGCGCCTCGTCCAGCAGTTGACGATAGGTCCACCGGCGGCGCGCGCCTGCATCCGGCACCGCCTCGACGAAGGCCACGCGCTCCGGGACTTCGCTCGCCAGGCTGCGCAGCAGGCCGCCCAGCGTGATCTCGAGCAGAGGTTGCGAGCGGTCCGGGTTCCAATGGGATTGCGTGAGAAGCGGGCGTTGTTCCATGTTCAGTGAGGGGCGGGCCTCTCCAGGTTGGCGGCGGCCTTGAGATAGAGCTTCTGCTGCTGAAGCAGGTGGCGGCGCATCTCCGAGGCCGCGCCGTCGACATCCCGTGCGCGCAGCAGTTTCAGGAGGCGCCTGCGAAAGGGCATGACATAGCTCGTCGGCGTGCGGCCGATGCGGTCCACGAACTGCTTCGTGATGGTCACGACACCATCGGTGATCGCAATGAGCAGGCTGTTGCCTGTCATGCGCGCGAGCATTTTGTGGAACTCGAGGTTGAGCTGGGTCCGAAGCTCGAACTCGCCGGCCTTGACTGCTTCCTCGGCGGCGCTGACGTTGGCCTCGAGCAGATCGATTTCTTCAACGGTGCAACGCTGGCAGGCGAGGCGCACGACCTCGACACCGACCAGCACACGGACCTCCGTCAGATCCTGCGGGCGGATCGTGCCCAGGGAAAACAGATCGGACATGAGCGTTGGCACCGCGACAGCGCCGCCGCCCTGGATGAAGGCGCCGCCGGTGGCGCCCTTGCGGATCACCAGCAGACCTTGTTCCTCGAGCGATCTCAGGCCTTGCCGCACCGAATTGCGGCTGACGCCGAACTGTTCGGCGAGGTCGCGCTCCGGCGGCAACCTGTCGTTGGCCTTCAGTCGCTGCCCATGGATGAGGTCGCGGATCTGCTGAATGATTTCCGTGGCGGGGCGGGTACCGGTCACGGGGTGGAACAGCGCTTCGGGGAGCGTCTTGCTCGATGCTGGATTGGATGCTGGCATGAAAGGAGCTTGACGGCTGGTGATTGGGTGACCCATAATAACTCAAATGGATGACCCAATCAAGAGACATGACGCCGACACGCCACGCCAGGGCCCGCTCGCGGGCATCCGTGTGGTCGATTCGTCCAGCTACATGACCGGCCCGCTGGCAGCAACCATGCTGGCCGATCTCGGCGCGACCGTGATCAAGGTCGAGCCTCCGGGCGGCGACGGCTTCCGTGGCTTCGGCCACAAGGTCGCCGGCTTCAGTGCGCTCTGGTCGAACATCAACCGCGGCAAGCGCAGCATCGTGCTTGACCTCAAGACGGCCGCCGATGTGGCCACCATGAAGGAGCTGCTCGCCACGGCCGACGTGCTGGTGGAGAACTGGCGCCCCCATGTCGCGGGTTCGCTCGGCCTCGGCCAGGACGTGCTCGCCACACTCAACCCTCGGCTGGTGCGGCTGTCGGTCACGGGCTTCGGTGACAGCGGGCCCTTGTCACGCGCCCCGGCCTACGACTCGCTGATCCAGGGGCACACGGGCATGGTCCATCTGCTCAGCGCAGCGGGGGCTCCGGACGTCGCGCCCTACTGGGTCGTGGACAAGGTGGTGGCCACCTTCGGCTGCCAATCGATCCTCGCCGCGCTCTATGAGCGGGAGCGCACCGGCAAGGGCAGCCACGTATCGCTGCCGATGCTGGACGTGATGTCCTACTTCAATTTCCCGGACATGTTCCAGCACCGTACCTTCATGAAGGACGAAACGCCATGGCGGCCCGCCTTCAATCCGGTGGTGCGGACCTCCGACGGATACGTCGTGATCGCGCCCGTGAACGGCGGACAGATCTCGCGCACGCTCAAGGCCCTGGAGCGGCCCGACATCAAGGCCGAGATGCTCGCCATCAAGGACCACGGCGAGATGGTCGATCGCCTCTATGCGCACCTCAACGAGATCATGTCTCAGAAGCCGACGGCCCATTGGCTCGCACTGCTCGAACCGTTCGACGTGCCGATCGCCCCTGTGCGCACGCTCGACGAGCACCTTGCCGACGAGCAGGTGAAGCACAACCGGATCTACGCCGAGGTGCCCTCGCCGGCGGGTCCGATGCGCGTCCCGCGCTTCCCCGCGACCTTCGATCGCCAGCAACTCACCCCCGCCGGCGCCCCGCCGCTCGTCGATGCCGACGCTGAACGCATCCGCGCCGAACTTGCGGCCCGCGACACGAAAACCGAAAGCCATTCATGAGCAAAGACGAAACCCAGGTCGACGCGATGATCCTGTACGAGAAGCGGGACGGCAGGGCGTACATCACCTTCAACCGGCCCGACAAGCGCAATGCGCTCACCTATGCGGCCTTCGACCGAATGATGGCCTGCATCGCCGATGCGGAGTTGGACGACGACGTGCGCGTGGTGATCATCACCGGCGCGGGCGGGCATTTCAGCGCCGGGCACGATCTGGCGGAGATCGGCAGCGAATACGGCTTCGATCCCTCCGGCAAGGGCCGCAGGCCGAGCCAGCGGGCCCGGCTGAATTTCGATCGCCGCCACCTGAATCAATTCCGCGACCTGTTCTATTGCAGCAAGCCGACGATCGCCCTCGTGCGCGGCTACTGCGTGGGTGCCGGGCTCCACATCGTGGAGGCCTGCGACCTCGCCATCGCGAGCGATGGCGCCCGCCTCGGTCATCCCGAGCAGAAAGCCGGACTGGCCGGCGCCGCGTACATGACCGCCTGGAACATCCTCGCCGCGGGTCCGAAGAAGGCGCGCGAGCTGCTGCTGATCGCGGACATGCTCGAGCCCGAGCAAGCCGTGCAGATGGGCTTGGTCAACAAGGTCGTGCCGGATGCGGACCTCGAGACCGCGGGCGAGGACTGGGCCGGCCGCATCGCCAAGCTTCCGCGCGATGCGATCGCCTTCGGCAAGGCGGCGACGAACCTCGCTCTCGATTCGCTCGGCATGACGAGCCAGTTCGCCCATGGCTACGTGGTGCACGCGCTCAGCACCAACATCCGCTACGAAGAAGACGAATACAACTTCATGAAGAAGCGCCGCGACGAAGGCGTGCGCAGCGCCTCGCACGGGCGTGAGGAGCGCTACGACGGGGAAGGGAGCCGCTCATGAGCACGCTGCATGCGGACCTGCAAGGCCTCTCGGTTGCCGTCACCGGCGGCACCAAGGGCATCGGCCGCGCGGCAGTGACCACTCTCGCCGCGAACGGCGCACGCGTGGTGTTCCAGGGCACGGACGAGGCCGCGGGGCGCGAGATAGAGCGCTTGTGCGTGGAAGGTCCGGGCTCCGCCGTCTTCGTCCCCGGCGATCTGATGCGCTTCGATGACGCGCGCAGGCTGGTGGACGTAGCCCGGGAGCGCCATGGCCGGCTCGACGTGTACGTGAGCAGCGGGGGGCCGCGCGAGCCTCGGCCGGTGCTGTTCAGCGATATGCTGACGCCCGAGCACAGCCTCGCGCTGCTGCAGAGCCGACTCCTGCCCCGACTCAACGGGTTGCATGCCGCCGTCCCGGTGATGCGGGAACAGGGCAGCGGCAAGATCATCCTGCTCACCACGGACGCCGCACGCACGCCGACACCGAGCGAGTCGATGGTGGGTGCTGCCGGCGCGGCCATCATGTCCCTCACGCGTTCGCTGGCCAAGGAGCTCGCGCGCGACGGCATCCGCATCAACGCCGTCGCGACGACCATCACCGCCGGCACGCCGCCCTACGACGCCTATCTGGCGGCGAAGGCGGCGAACCGGGAGGACACGCTCGTCAAGGCCTTCTCGAAGGCCCATGCCCAGGTGGGCTTGCGCATCAACACCGCCCAGGACTTGGCGGACTACATCCTGTTCCTCGCCAGCCCCGCATCGGACCAGATCACCGGTTCGACGATGAGCATCAACGGCGGGCTGTCCTTTCCTTCGTACTGAAGATGTCCCACGCCTTCCCCGCGCCCGCCCTCGAAGGGCTGCGAGTGATCGACTTCTCCGCGATGATCGCGGGCCCCTACTGCACCCGCTGGCTAGCCGACTTGGGGGCCGATGTCATCAAGGTCGAGCCGCCCGAAGGCGACCACATGCGCCAGCGCCCCCCGCTGCGCGACGGTCGCAGCGCCTACTTCGGCCATCTGAACGGCGGCAAGCGCTGCATTGCGCTCGACCTAAAGCGCCCTGCTGCCGTGGAGATCGCGCGCACGCTCGCCGCCGACGCCGACATCGTGGTGGAGGCCTTCCGTCCGGGTGTGATGGCGCGGCTTGGCCTCGGCGCGGCGCAACTGCGGGCACGCAATCCGCGGCTCATCTACTGCTCGATCTCCGGCTTCGGTCAGGACACGGCGCTCTCGCACCGGCCCGCCTACGCGCCGATCGTGCATGCCGCGAGCGGGTTCGACTACGCTCTGGGGGAGGACGCGGAGGGTCGCCCCGCCCGCTCCGATGTGCCCATGGCGGACATCCTCACGGCCATGTTCGCCGCGATGTCGATCCAGGGGGCGCTGCTCGCGCGCGCGCGCACCGGCCTCGGCACCGTGATCGACGTGAACCTGATGGACAGCGTGATGAACGTGCTGCCCTACGAATTCCAGGCGGCGCAGGCGGGAGCGTCGCAGCCCCGGCCCAGCTACAAGCCGCTGCGCGCGCGGGACGGCCATGTGCTCGTGACGCCGATCAATGCGCGGAACTTCATCAAGCTGTGCGACGCGCTTGGCCACCCCGAGTGGGCCGAAGATCCGTTGCTCTCCACCGACGCCGCGCGCTTTCGCAACTGGGCGGAGTACATGCGCCGCATCGAGTCCTGGACAATGGAGCGCACTGCCGCCGAGTGCGAGACGGTGCTGTCCGCCGAGGGCGTCCCCTGCACCCGCTATCTGCGCGTGGAGGAGGCCATGGGCGAGCCGCAGTTTGCGCAGCGCGGCAGCTTCGCGCCGGTCGTTGACGGCCCCCACGAATACCTCACCACGCGCCTGCCCTTCGGTTTCGACGGCATCCGGCCCCAGCCGGGTGCCCGCGTCGCCGCGCTCGGCGCCGACACGGCAGATGTGCTGCAAGAGCGGCTGCAGCTGAGCGACGCGGACATCGACGCGCTCGTCCAGGCGCAGGTCGTCATGTGCCAGCGAGATCCATAAGGAGACAAGCATGAGATATTCAAGGTTCGCCGCGGCAGCGGCACTCTGCACCGCCGCCGCGTTGCTGTCGCCCCCCGGGCATGCACAGAATTTCCCGGACGGCCCGGTGCGGCTGATCATCCCGACCACGCCCGGCTCTACCCCCGACCTGCTTGCACGCACGATCGCGCCCAAGTTGTCGGAGCGCATCGGCCGCACCGTGGTGGTGGACAACCGCGTCGGCGCTTCCGGCAACATCGGCACCGAAGCCGTGGTGCGCGCCACGCCGAACGGCAGCACGCTGCTGATCCACGCGAGCAGCCTGGCCACGGGCGCACCGCTGCAGAAGAGCTTGCCTTTCGACGCAAGCAAGGACCTCGCGCCCGTCACGCTGATGGGCTGGAGCCGCCTGGTTTTCGTGACGCACCCCGGCACCGGGATGAAGACCATCGGCGACTTCCTCGCCGCCGCGCGCAAGTCGCCGGGCCGCTTGAGCTACGGCTCACCCGGCAACGGCACGCCCAACCACCTGGCGGCGGAGTTGTTCAAGGCGAAGACGCAGACCTACGTCATGCACATCCCCTACCGCGGCTCCGCACAGCAGCTGACGGATGTGCTCGGCGGACAGATCGACATGGCGCCGCTCACCGCGATCGCGGCCGCACCGCACGTGCGCTCCGGCAAGCTGGTGCCGCTCGCCATCACCGGCGACAAGCGCTCGCCAGTGCTGCCGGGCGTACTGTCGATGGCGGAAGGCGGCGTGCCGGGTGTCGACGGCAACATCTGGTACGGCATGTTCGCGCCGAAGGGCACGCCACCGGAGCTGATCGCCCGGCTCAACCGCGAAGTTCACGAGATCCTGCGGGAGGAGGAGAAGACGCTCACCGCCCAGGGCTTCGAGGTCGAAGTCTCCACCCCAGAGGAGTTCCGCGAGCGCCTGGTGCGTGACACCGCGCGCTGGACTGAGCTCGTCAAGCTGCAGAACATCAAACCCGATTGAGGCCGTCGCGCCAAGGAGTCACCAATGCAATTCACCGAGGAACAAATCGCCTTCCGGGACAGCGTGAGGAAGGTGGTTGACAAGCACGTCGCGCCCATCGCGGCGGAGATCGATGAGACAGATCGCTTCCCGCGCGAGATCGTCGACCTGTTCGGCGAGCTGGGACTGATGCAGCTGTGGGTGCCGGAGCGCTATGGCGGGCCCGATGGCAACCTCACGATGATGTGCATCGCGCGCGAGGAAGTGTCCCGCGTTTCGCCGGCATGCGCCACCATCGCCGGCCTGAACACGATGTTCATCATGCCGCTGCTGCACTTCGGCACCGAAGAGCAGCGCCAGCGTTTCCTGCCCGAGGTGGCAAAAGGAGGCGTGGTCACCGCCATCGCGATCTCGGAGCCGCAGGCCGGCTCCGACGTGAGCGCGATCGCCACGCGCGCCGTCCGTGACGGCGACAGTTGGGTGATCAACGGACGCAAGCAGTGGTGCAGCTATGGCGTCGAGGCAGACTTCATCGTTCTGATGGCGCGCACCAGCGACGCGTCAGGCTCCGCCGGCATCAGCGCCTTCGTGCTGGAGCCGAAGAAGATGAAAGGCATTACCTTCGGCCGGCATGAGCGCAAGATGGGCTGGCGCGGCGCGCCGAACACCCCGATCTTCCTCGACGATGTGCGTGTGCCCGCCGGCAACCTGATTGGGGAGGAGGGGAACGGATTCCGGGCTTCGATGCGCGCGCTGGATCTGAACCGGCCGACCATCGGCGCGCAGTGCGTCGGCATGGCGCAAGGTGCCCTCGACGCATCCGTCGCCTATGCGAAGGAGCGCAAGCAGTTCAAGCGCAGCATCGCCGAATTCCAGGGCATCCAGTTCATGCTGGCCGACATGGCCATCCAGATCGAAGCGGCGCGCGCCCTCGTCTACGAGTGCGCGCAGGCCGGCGACGCGGGCGACTGGAAGCGGCTCACCTATCTGGCGAGCATGGCCAAGTGCTTTGCGAGCGACATGGCCATGAAGGTGACAACGGACGCCGTGCAGGTGTTCGGCGGTTACGGCTACACCAAGGACTACCCCGTGGAGCGCTGGATGCGTGACGCGAAGCTCGCGCAGATCTTCGAGGGCACAAACCAGATCCAGCGCGTGGTGATCGCAAGGGATCTTCTGGGCGCTTGATTGGCGAACCCGAAGCCCTGACACCCTACCGGTCAGCGAACGGACCGGCGAGTTGAGAACTGGAGTTCCCTTCGCCTGCGGAGTTTGAAAAATCGTCCGGGCAGCGAAACGCCGCTCGACGTGCGGCCATCTGCGAGTTCGCTTCTCAGCCGTCGCAGCCTGACTCCTGCCGGATTCGTGGCCCACTCTCGTTCGCCACCATGCGCAATGTCATGTGGCTCTCGCGCAGCGAGGCGCCTGATCCCGTCCGCACGCGGTCCGACGATGCACTCGGCGCCCGGGGAGCCTGCAGCTTCAGTGCGCGCCGCGTCTGGGTCTTGCTTCGGTTGAGCAGTGCGACACCGTGTCGGCGGAAAACAGCAATTGGCGTTCCCTCATGGCGATGCTCCACGGCGAAGGGGGACGGATATGGCACTCCAAGGAATGCACCACTAACTGCTGGGCCAGCGGATTCAAGGTAGCTTGGCTGATCTGGGCAAGACCTTGATCCCCATGGCGCAGCACCTCAGCCTCAAGGCCCAGTCGCGCGCCTCGAGGTCGGCCATCCAGAAACTCTGTACCGAGCACTATTGTTCGCTCGTCGTTCACCTGGCACTGGTTGCCCACACCGCGGGGGCTGCAGCGTTCGCGAAGCTAGCTAGGCGAGTGCAGGTCGTTTCCCATAGACGGCCCACTTCAGCGTTTACTTCGCAGCAGCCAAAGATGCGCGGGCAGAGGACTGCTCTTCACGCCGAACCTTTCCAATGGGCCGCAACTTGCGCGCCGGCTTTGTCAATACATCGATGGTCGCCGGTCCGTCATAGGCCGCCAGCACCAGGTCTCGCATGTGCTCGAGGTGCGCGCGCCAGAAACTTTCGATTTCTGCGACTTTTCCCTTGCGCATCAGTTCGACCGCCTTCACGCGGCTGCGGATGCTTTCCTGTCGCAACCGATCGACGCTGACCTTTTCACGCGTCTGCTCGGTCACGTGCTCATGCTGAAGGCGAATGATGTCGGAGATTAGCGCCGCCAACAGATGAATTGTCTTGCTCCCGCAGTGGCGCGTGATCAGCATCGAGAACTCTGCACTGAGATCAGCATACCGGATGAGGTCATTCGTTGCTGCTTCGCGGGCTTCCTCGATGTTTGCCTCCAAACTCGCCAGGACCTCCGGATCAGGTCGCCCGGCAATGAGACCTGCTGCGGGTGGTTCAATAAGAGTGCGGGCAAGCCAGACATCCGATAACGTCGTTCCCTCCAATTGCAGGAAGACACCGACCTGCCGGGCTACTGCCCCCAGGTCGACGGAGCTCACGCGTGCGCCGCCGTGCTTGCCGCGGCTGATGCTGATCAAGGACTCCGATTCCAGGAGCCGCAATGCCTCGCGCATCGTAGGACGAGAGATCTCAAATTCGAATCTCAACACGTGCTCAGGCTGCAACTTGTCGCCGGGCTTCAATCGCCCAGTGACGATCTGCCGCCGCAACTCGGACGCTACCAGCTCCGCGGCTTTAGGACGTTTGGCGCCGACGGACGTGGCTGCGACGCGAGATGAGGTGGATGACGGCATAACGCTGATTATTACTGCAGCAAGAGGTGTAGGTGTGGCATCAGATCAGCTGGATCAGGAATCCTTCGCGCGGTGCAATCCAGTCGGCCGACGCACGCAAGGCGATGGAGGATTCAGACTGCGGAGGACGCCAGCGGCCCATGAATGCCATTCGCTCCTCCACGAGCAGCCATCCCGTTCCGTCAGGCGTGGCAATGGGTTTCAGGGTAAGGCTCTCTCCGAGGTGAATGGGCTCCGCCGAGACCGGCTGCCCGGTCATCACGACAGTCGGCGTTCCGTTGTCAAGGTTCTCCATCATGGCCTTCTGCATCTGTTCTGAGTCACGAGGATCGATTACCACCCAGCCGTTGACGATGTCGCCGACGAGGTATGTGTTGCCGCCCGCGTGCGTGAGGCGCTGAACAAATGGTGATAGTCGCACCCGTTCTCCGATGCGCAATTCGCACCATGCTAAGCCCTTGCCCTGGGGATCGAGCAGGCCGATCTCAGCCCATGCCGGGTGATCGGGAAGCACCGTCTGCGCCCCAGCCGCATCCCGGCAACGTCGACGAAGCATTGTCTTCACTACACGTGGAGAGGCTGCCCAGCGCATCAACGCCTCCAACGTGCCAAACCCGGACATGAGTTTGAGCGTTGAACGCGTGACACCAAGAAGTCTCCGCTCGCCCGGGTCGGCGAGCAGGGAAGCCGGGTTGAACCAACCATGCTCCACGACCTCCGCATTGTCATGCTCAACAAGCTGCTCATCCGCAAAGACCGCCAAGAAGAATCTCGTGTCAAATCGCTTTGGCATCCCGACTGGCGTTATCCAGTGCGCGATGTAGTGCAGCATATGCGCCGCCAGCCGCAGTCGTTGTGTTTGGCACACCGCAGCGAACTCGATGTTTCCTTGGTTCAGTGGGCCGCGCATCGAGGACAAGTATGCTCTGCGCACACCATCCACACCTAAGCGCTCGCCGGACTCACCAACCGCGAACAGAAGACCAGCCTCTTCAAAGGTTTCGCGAATTGCTGCGACGTAATAGTCCAAGCCGCCTCTTGCGACACCTAGTCGATGGCTTGCGGCGGCATCATCCAGACCCGTGCAATACGGGTGGCATAGGTGATCTGCCCTGTCCACCAGGCCGCCGGGAAAGACCCAAGCACCACTGTTCCGGTCGCCTTTGTCCGCGCGACGCATGAGCAGAACCTCAAACCCGGGTGATGCAACGCGTATTACCACCAGGGTAGCGGCGTGGCGCAAAATTTCTAGAGCCTGATTCGATTGACGATCGGTCATTGCTTTGGACTAGCGAGCGCTGCGGTCAAGACGAGTAGACAGACGAGGCTGTCCGTGCTCCCAGATCAGATTCAGGCTGGCGGTTCCGTGATCAGAGCGCCTTGGCGAGTTCCGGCACAGCCGTAAACAGGTCGGCCACGAGGCCATAGTCGGCCACCGAGAAGATCGGCGCCTCTTCGTCCTTGTTGATCGCCACGATCACCTTTGAGTCCTTCATGCCCGCCAGATGCTGGATCGCGCCCGAGATGCCGCAGGCGATGTAGAGCTGCGGCGCCACGATCTTGCCGGTCTGGCCCACTTGCCAGTCGTTCGGGGCGTAGCCCGCATCGACCGCCGCGCGGCTGGCGCCCAGGCCTGCGTTGAGCTTGTCGGCCAGCGGCGCCATCACCTCGGTGAACTTCTCCGCGCTGCCCAGCGCTCGGCCGCCGGAGACGATGATCTTGGCCGCGGTGAGTTCGGGGCGCTCGCTCTTGGTCACTTCGCGGCCGACGAAACTGCTCTTGCCCGAATCGGCCACGCCCTCGGCGTTCTCCACCGTGGCGCTGCCGCCGGTGGCCGCCGCCGGGTCGAAGCCCGTGGTGCGCACCGTGACCACCTTGATCGCGTCGCTGCTCTGCACGATGGCAATCGCGTTGCCCGCGTAGATCGGCCGCTCGAAGGTGTCGGGGCTGTCGACCTTGGTGACGTCGCTGATCTGCGCGACGTCCAGCTTGGCTGCGACTCTGGGAGCCACGTTCTTGCCGTTGGCCGTGGCGGGGAACAGGATGTGGCTGTAGTTCTTGGCGATGGCGAGCACCTGGGCGGCGACGTTCTCCGCGAGGTTCTCGGCGAGAGAGGGGCTGTCGGCGGCGATCACCTTGGCGACGCCCGCGATCTTCGCGGCAGCCGCTGCGGCTTCGGCAGCGTTGGCGCCGGCCACCAGCACGTGCACGTCGCCGCTCTGGCAGGCGATGCCCGCGGTCACGGTGTTCAGGGTCGCCGGCTTGACGGTGGCGTGGTCGTGTTCGGCAATGACGAGGACGGTCATGTTCAGATCACCTTTGCTTCGTTCTTGAGTTTGTCCACCAGGGTGGCGACGTCGGGCACCTTGATGCCGGCGCCTCGCTTCGGGGGCTCGCTGACCTTCAGGGTCTTCAGCCGCGGCTTGACGTCCACGCCCAGGTCTTCGGGCTTGAAGGTGTCGAGCTGCTTCTTCTTGGCCTTCATGATGTTGGGCAAGGTGACATAGCGCGGCTCGTTCAGGCGCAGGTCGGTGGTGATGACCGCGGGCAGCGTGAGCGAGATGGTTTCCAGGCCGCCGTCGACCTCGCGGGTGACGTTGACTTTGTCGCCATTCACCTCGACCTTCGAAGCGAAGGTCGCTTGCGGGAGGTCGGCGAGCGCCGCGAGCATCTGGCCCGTTTGGTTCGCGTCGTCGTCGATGGCCTGCTTGCCGAGGATGACCAGTTGCGGCTGTTCCTTGTCGACCAATGCCTTCAGGAGCTTGGCGACGGCCAGCGGCTGCAGCTCTTCGGAGGTCTCGACCAGGATGCCGCGGTCGGCGCCGATGGCCATGGCGGTGCGCAGGGTCTCCTGGCACTTGGCATCGCCGCAGGAGACGGCGATGACTTCGGTGACGACACCCTTTTCCTTCAAGCGCACCGCCTCTTCGACGGCGATCTCGTCGAAGGGGTTCATGCTCATCTTGACGTTGGCGATGTCCACACCGGTGCCGTCGCTCTTGACGCGCACCTTCACGTTGAAATCGACGACCCGCTTGACGGGGACCAGGATTTTCACTCTATTCACTCCTATCAGTCAGAAGAGCCATCGGTGCGTACCGCATCGATGCATTCTCTGGTTGCACATTCAGGCGCACCAGCTTCGCTTTTCACGCGCAAAATGCGCGCCCGTAGAGGGGGCTCATTGAGACTGTTCAAAGATCGAAGGGAAGGCCACACGCCTTTATTATTGTATAACCATTTAGACGGTCGTGCGCGCGCAGATGGCATGCGCATCGGCGCTACGGGGTGCGCCTGATCGTAGCGATCTGACGACACAGTTCCGCCGCCATGTTCGCCCGCCGTCGGCGTACGGCCACCTCATTTGGCGAGTGCTCTGGCCGGCCTGTTGGGAGGCACTCAAGTAACTCTTTGCAGGAGTAAGGCTTGGGGAGATGCTCGGGCCGCGGCCGGCGCCGCGTCATCGGGGTTCGCGCCGGTTTACCGGTAGCCGGCAATCTGTTCAAATGGTTAGACATTAAGCTCAACCGTTCGAAAGATGCCTACTAACTCCAACGGGAATGACTCCCGCCGCGCCGCCCTCGAGGGCGTGCGCGTCATCGAGATCGGAACCTTCATCTCCGGTCCGTTCGCGGCAACCCTGCTTGCGGATTTCGGCGCCGAGGTGCTCAAGCTGGAACTGCCGGAGGGCGGCGACCCGATGCGTACCCTCGGCGCCTACCCGCCCGACGGCGACAGCAGCTACTGGTGGGCTGCGATGGGGCGCAACAAGCGGTCCGTTGCCCTCGACGTACGCACTCCGGAAGGACGCGACGTGCTCGGCCGGCTGCTGGAGAAGGCTGACGTGCTGGTGGAGAACTTCCGCCCCGGAACACTCGATCGGTGGGGCATCACGCTGGAGTGGATGAAGCAGAGGCGGCCTGACCTGATCGTCGCTCGCATCAGCGGCTACGGCCAGGACGGCCCCTGGCGTGACATGCCGGGATTCGATCGGAATGCGCAGGCATTTGCCGGCTTGGTGCACGTCACGGGCGAGCCTGACATGCCCCCGCAGCAGTGCGGCCTGCCTGTGTGCGACTTCACTGCCGGCCTGTGGTCTGCTTTCGGGATCGTGGTCGCGTTGATGGGCAAGAGCAGGCACGGCCCGTCCGACGGCAACGAGATCGATCTCGCCTTGTATGAGGCCATCATCCCCTTCCTCAAAGACATGCCACAGCGTTGGCGCCACCAGGGCCGCGTCACTGAGCGCACGGGCAACACGCCTGACTACGTCGCCCCTGGCGGCGCGTATCGCACGGGCAGCGGCGACTGGATCTTCATCAGCGGCACCGGCAACCGCGTCTTCGAGCGGCTCCTCACGGCGGTGGGCCGGCCCGACATTGCAGCGGCCGAGCAGTTCCAGCACAACAGGGATCGCGTGGCGCACCGGCCTGTGCTCGACGCCGCGATCAACGAATGGCTCGGCACCCGCACGACCGACGAAGCCATTGCCGCCTTGCAGGCCGCGGACGTGCCTGCCGTCAAGATCAACAGCATCGCTGACGTCATGGCCCATCCGCAGGTGGCTGCGCGCGGCAACTTTGTCGAAGTGCCGGACCACGATCGCGGCGATGTGTGCATGCCGGCGCCCGTGCCGCGGATGGCGCAATTTGGTCCCACCGTACGGTGGACCGGGCAGAACCTCGGCGAGTCCACCCGTGAAGTGCTGCAGGCAGAGCTGTCGCTGGATGAAGCGCAGTTGGCCGAACTGCGCAGCCGCGGCGTCATCCATTACTGACTTCCGTCGCCTCGTGGGGCGAGATTGCGCGCTGACCATCGTCGATTTTAATTGGTTGACTATTTGGCGATCCGCGCGATAATAGGTAGACAATTAAACGTTCGACAACGGAGACAGACGTGAACTGGCCCACGATCATCTACAGCGAGGAAGTGATGCGCGAAGGCTTCGGCATCGCCGACGCGCGCATCCCGCTCTCTGCCCGCATTGAGCTGATTGAAGCGCTGTCCGACACCGGACTCAAGCGCATTGCCGTTGGGGCTTTCGTCAGCCCGCGGTTCGTGCCGCAGATGGGGTGCTTCGAGGAGCTGCTGACGTCCTTCCGCCCGCGCCCTGGCGTGGAATACGTCACCTTCATCCACAACCAGAAGGCGCGCAAGCTGGCCGAGAAGTTCTCTCCACCCCTGGCCGTAGAGGCCGAGGTTTGCACGCTGTTCCAGGACATCTGCGACGTGCATCAGCGCCGCAACGTGAACCGCTCCATCGAGGAGTCCATGCAGGGGTGGCCTGAACTTATCGAAGACGCGCGTAGCCGCGGTGTGACGCGAGCGCGCGCGGGGATTGCATCTGCCTGGGGCTCCAACTTCCTCGGCAGGTTCTCGCGGGAATATCGGCTTTGGTCGCTGTCGCGGCAGATCGACGCGTTGCGCGCCGCAGGTATGGAGGTGTTCGAGATCGGCCTGCACGACTCACAGAGCTTCTGCCTGCCGCACGAGATGGAGGCCGACCTGCGCGAGATCAAGCGCCGTTGGCCGGAGGTGAAGCACTTCCACCTCCACATGCACGACGCGCGGGCTATGGCGCTGCCTTCCCTGTATGCAGCTCTGAGGACACTGGATCCGGTGGATACCGTGCTGATTGAAGGCACGCTCGGCGGTGTCGGGGGCGGGCAGTACTGCGGCAACGGGATAGCGTCAGGCATGGCGCCCACGGAGGACCTTCTGCACATGCTGGAGGGCATGGGCATCGAGACGGGCGTGGATCTCGACAAGATCATCGAGTGCGCCTGGCTGCTGGAGCGCATGCTCGGCCACCCCACTTTCGGCCATGTCTCTAAGGCGGGGCCGCGCCCATCCGGGCCCGGCCTGTACGACCCCAACCTGCCGGCCGTCGAAAGCCTCAACGCCGCCCGGCATTTCAAGCTCGGTCCCGCCGCCTACGAGGGCGAGGCCTTCTCACCGTGGAAGCAGCCCATCAGCGGCCCCTGGTTCCATATCCCCGGACAACCTGTCTCGAATTGAAAGGACAAATCACCATGAATTTCAGCCTGACCGACAACCAGATCATGATCCGCGACTCGGTGCGCGCCTTCGCCGAGAAGGAACTGCTGCCCAAGTACCAGCACTGGGACCGCAGCGGCGAGTTCGTTACTCCGGAGTTCATGCAGAAGATCGTGGACATGGGTCTGCTGCGCTTGCGCCTTCCCGAGAAATTCGGCGGGGAGGGCTACTCCTTCGTCGACTGCGGCATCGTGTGCGAGGAGATCGGGCGCTGCGATCACCAGATTCGCTACTTCATTTCAAACGCGATCCACCTCGGCGAGATGGCCCACGCCATGCATCCCGAACTTCAGGACGAGTGGATTCCGCGCATCGCGAATGGCGAGATGATGTCGCTCGCTTTCACAGAGCCGCGTGGCGGTGCGGACGCGGGCAACATCATGACAAAGGCTGTCCGCGATGGTGATCACTGGGTCCTCAATGGCGAGAAGACCAGCATCACGTTCACCGGTGTGTCCAAGGTTGTGTTCGTCTCCGCACGCACCGGTGGTCCCGGTCCCCGTGGCTTGTCGTTCTTCCTGGTGCCCACCGACACGCCCGGCGTGAACGCTGTGAACTTCGAGCGCATGGGCCAGAAGCTGGACCGTGGCGGCAGCTTCTTCTTCGACAACGTGCGCATCCCGGCGCGCAACATGATCGGCAAGGAGAATGAAGGCTTCATCTGGGCGATGACAATCATCGGCTACAACCGCAATTTCGTGCCGCTCGCCTGTATCGGGGCTGCGCAAAAGTCGCTCGAAGAGACGACGGAATACCTGAAGCAGCGCCAGATCATGGGCCGTTCGGCGACCAAGTGGCAGGGTGTCGCCCAGGAACTCGCGATCTGCGCGACGAACCTCGAAGCTGCCCGGATGCTCTGCTACAAGGCTTTGTCGCAGAAGGACAAGGACCTGCGTCACGACACCGAGTCGTCGATGGCCAAGTGGTTCGGCGTCAAGGTAGCCAACGAGGTGCTCTACACCTGCATGCGCCTGAACGGCCACTACGGCTGGGCCAAGGACCTCCCGCACGAGCAGCGGCTGCGCGACTGCCTCGGCATGGAGTCCGCCGACGGCCCGCGCGAGGTGCACCTGGGCATCATTGCCCGCGACATCGTCGGCAAGGAGTTCGCTCCCTTCTGAGACGAACGTGACCAACCCGGGTTCGCTGGGCTGGGCGCCACAGGACTCGGTGGATCCTTTCGGCGACGTGGTGGGCCCCTTGTGGGCCCGGCAGGTCGACGAGACCACCGAGTACGCGCTCCTTGCCAGTTCCAAGCACCTCAGCCGGTTCGGCCGGGTGCATGGAGCTGTGCTGATGTGGCTTGCCGACAAAGCCATGTCGCTCACGGCCTGGAACGCCACGGGCCGACCCGCGCAGATCGCGACGGTGCAACTGGACGTCCAGTTCGCGGACACGGTGCACGAAGGCAGCCTGGTGGAAGCGCGCTGCGAAGTGGTCCGCAAGACACGGTCGATCGTGTTCGTGACCGGCCTTCTCAGCTGCGGCTCGGGCAATGTGGCAGCCGCCTCGGGTGTATGGAAGTACCGATGAAGGAGTATCTGACGTGGGACCGCTAAAAGGTTTGAAGGTGATCGAGTTGGCAGGCATCGGTCCCGGCCCGATGGCCGCGATGCTGCTGGCGGACTTGGGCGCGACAGTCCTGCGGGTGGAGCGCAAGGAGCCCGCCGCTCTTGGCGTGCCGCGGCCGCAGAAATACGACTTGCTGCTGCGAAATCGACGCTCGGTGCCGCTGGACCTGAAGGATCCGGCTGCCGTTGAACTCGTTCTCGACATGGTCGACGGCGCCGACGTGCTGCTGGAGGGATTCCGGCCCGGCGTGGCAGAGCGGCTTGGACTGGGCCCGGATGAGTGCCTGGAGCGCAATCCCGGACTCATCTACGGCCGAATCACCGGGTGGGGACAGGACGGACCGCTCGCCCAGGCCGTTGGCCACGACCTGAACTACATCGCGTTGACGGGCGCACTGCACGCGATCGGCCGCGCCGGCCAAGCTCCCGCCATCCCGATCAACCTGGTCGGCGACTTCGGCGGCGGCACTCTTTATCTCGTGATGGGCATCCTGGCCGCGCTGTTCGAAAGAGCATCGTCGGGCAAGGGCCAGGTCGTGGATGCGGCGATGGTGGATGGAGTTGCTTCGCTGATGACGCAGCCCCACGGCACCTTTGCCGCCGGCATGATGAGCAACGAGCGCGGGACGAACATCACGGACTCCGGCGCCCCTTTCTACGACGTGTACCCATGCTCCGACGGCAAGTGGGTTTCCATCGCCGCCGTCGAGAAGAAGTTCTACGCCGAGGCGTTGCGCATCCTGCGGCTGGAGGCCTTGCTGCCCGACCAGTGGAACAGAGAAACCTGGGCTTCGGCCAAGGCGCAAATCGCGGAAGCGATCCGCAAGCGCACCCGCGATGAATGGTGCGTCGCCTTCGACGGGGTGGAGGCTTGCTTCGCGCCGGTATTGACGCTGGACGAGGCGCCCGGGCATTCGCACTTGCGCGAGCGAGGCACCTACGTGGACATCGATGGCGTGACGCAGCCTGCGCCCGCCCCACGGTTCAGCCGTACGCCGCCTGCGACGCCGAAGGCCTTCCAACCCTGGGACGCCAAAGATCGGGAGCAGATCCTGGGTGGCTGGCTCGATCCCACGCGGCTCGAACGTGCACGGAAGGCCGGTCTCATCGGCTGATGGAGCCGTTCTCCAAAGTGCCCATGAATCTGCTGCAAAGATCCCTCATAAGCGTGCTGGCAATTCTTGCGTTGGCGGCGCACGCCCAGGAATTCCCAGCCCGGCCGATCCGCATCATCGTGCCGGCCTCGGTGGCGACCACTTCGGACTTGACGGCACGATTCCTTGCGGACCGGTTGACGCAGGAACTGAAGGTCCCGATCGTCGTGGAGAACAAGACCGGCAGCAACGGCATCCTCGCGGTCAGCAGCTTCCTTGCAGCGCCGGCGGATGGCCACACGCTGCTGCTCACGTACTCCGGCCTGTACGCAAATGCGGCGCTGTACAAGAGCGTTCCGTATGACCCGGTCAAGGATTTCCGGATCCTCGCGGGTCTGAACCAGGTGTTCCTGGTACTGGTCGCCTCGCCGTCCTTTCCGCCCGACACCGTGCAGCAGATGGCCGAGACCGCGCGCGAGCGGCCGAACCAGGTGACATATGCATCGGCGAGCGTCGGAAGCTCGACGCATCTTGGCCCTGAGCTGCTCGCGAACCGTACGGGCGTCAAGCTGCGTCACGTCCCATACCGCGGCGGCGCGAAGGCCATCGCCGACGTGGCAGGTGGTCACGTGCAACTGGCGATGACCGCACTGCCGACGGCCCTGCCGCTCATTGCCTCCGGCAAGCTCAAGGCGCTGGCCGTCACGGGCGGCCATCGCTCCGCGCTGCTGCCGCAGGTGCCGACATTGGAACAGGCTGGCGTGCCGCGGGCGGAAGTGGTCTCGCGGCAGGCACTCGTCGCACATGCCGGGTTGCCTGAGGCGGCCGCCTCAAGGCTCACGGCGGCCGTCGAAAAGATTCTTGAGACGTCCGAGTACGCGGCCTTTTTGATGGCCAACGGCATCGAGAAGGAGCACCTGTCGCCGCAGGCGTACGCCCGCACCGGCGCCGAAGAACTCCGCAAGTGGACCGAGATGGTAATGCTGAGCGGGGCAAAACTCGAATGAGCGGGGCGTAGTCCCCGCCAACACACCTAGGAGACAACGAATGAAGTTTCAAGCCAGCAAATTGGCACCTGTCGGAACCCTCGGCATTGGCCGCCGCCAACTGGTCGCCGGCACCGCCGTGGCCAGTTTTCTGTTCGCCAGCGGCCTGCCCACGCCGGCGCGAGCTCAGGGCGAGACCGACTTTCCCTCGCGGCCGATCAAGATCGTCGTGCCTTATTCGGCCGGAACGGGGAGCGACGCCATCGCGCGCACGGTCGCCCAGGTGATCACAGAAAAAACCGGCAAGGCCGTCATCGTCGAAAACCGCGAGGGTGGCGGCAGCGTGATCGGAACAATGGCCTTGGTGAAGGCGCCGGCGGATGGCTACACCATCCTGATCGCGGCCAACCCCACCGCCATCCTTCCGAGTCAGAGCGCCGCGCCCCCGTACGACCCCGTCAAGGATCTCGTCCCGGTTGCCAAGGTCGGAGTCATTCCGCTTGTGCTGGCGGTCTCGCCGGGCCTCGGAATCAAGTCGGTCAAGGACTTGATCGCGTATGCGAAGGCGAACCCAGGCAAGCTGAGTTATGGCTCCTCCGGGCCCGGCACGATCAGCCAGCAGGAGATGGAGATCTTCAAGCAGGCAGTCGGCATCGAGATCATCGAGATCCCGTACAAGAGCACCTCGCAGGCCATGACGGACCTCATAGGGGGGACTTTGCCCCTCTTCCCCGTCGTCGTGCCGCTCGTGTCGCCACACCTGCAGAACGGTCGCGCCATGGCCTTGGCCGTGCTGGACAGCCGCCGTTCTGAACTCCTGCCGAACGTGCCGGCCATCACCGAGGAAGTGAAGGTGCCTGGCTATTCCCCGACACCTGTCTGGTACGGCTTCGTGGCGCCGGCAAGGACGCCTGCGCACGTCGTGAGCACGCTGGAGAAGCTGATCAACACGGCGATGGAAACGCCGGAGGTGCGCACGCGCATGACTTCCCTGGGAGCCCAGCGCATCAGCGTGAGCAACGAGCAGTTCGCCCGTGACCTCCGCTCCGAATACGAAAAGGCCGGTGCGCTCGCGAAAAAGCAGGGCATCTACAAGTGACCTCGGGGCCCGCAACGCAGCGAACCATGGCGGCCGACCGCATCCCGACCCACGAGGCGCTCGCGCTGCAGATCAAGCGCCTGGGCGCCGAGTACGTGTTCGGCCTGATGAGCGAAGAGACGGCGCAGTTGATCGCGAGCATCGACTCTTGCGGCGTGCGCTTCTGCAGCGCGCGCCATGAAAACAATGCTGTCGCGATGGCCGAAGGCTATGCTTCGGCGAGTGGCCGCCTGGGCATCGCGTTGATCGGGCGGGGACCGGCGACCGCCAACGGTTTGCATGGCCTGGTGTACGCACGCAAGACGGGTTCCCGCGTGCTCGTGCTGCTGGGTGCGGGCACCGACGCGCCTCCAAATCCGAACGGCTTCGGGCCGGATACAAAGGCGCTCGATGCGTCTGCGGTCCTGCAGGGTGCCGGGGTGCGGCACATGGTTGCGCACGATCCCGAGTCGGCGCCGCAGATGCTGGCCCAGGCTGCCGCGGCAGCCAGCCACGGCTTGATGGCGCTGCTGCTGCCCATGAACGTACTGAACGGCATGGCACCGGCCAGCGCTGGGTGCGAGGCGATCGTCCTCACGGCGCCGTCCAGGCAGGCGGCGCCACGCGAGGCGGCGATCAGCGCCGCAACCGCGCTTCTGCAGCGCGCACGCAAGCCCCTGATCGTCTCCGGCGTGGGCGCCCATCGTGCCGGCGCAGCCGAGGCGATTGCCCGCCTGGCCGATCACATCGGCGCCGCGCTCTGCACCACGATGAAAGCGAAGGACATGTTCCGCGGTCACCCGTTCGACTGCGGGGTGCTCGGCTCCTTCTCGCATTCCGCCGGACGGCGCCTCATCGAGCAGGCCGATTGCATACTCGTGTTCGGAGCAGGACTGAATCAGCGGACCACCAGCCAGGGCACATCCTTGCCGGCCGGTACGCCCCTGATCCAGGTGGACATTTCCCGCGAGGCCATCGGCCGATGGCTGCACTGCGACGTCGCCGTCGCCGGCGATGCCCGCGCGGTGGCCGAAGCCCTGATGGCTGCTGTGCCCCCACGACAGGAGGAGGACAAGATGCTGCGCTCAGACGGCAACCGCAGGATCCTCGCCGAGTACCGGCCCGAGCTCGATTTCGAGGCCAGGCATACGCCTCGCACCATCGATCCACGGACGGTGGGTGTCGAGCTCGATCGCATGCTTCCGGCGGACCGCAATGTCGTCTACGACGCGGGCAACTTCCTGTCGGTGGCTGCGTACGTTTCGGTTCCAGGACCGGCGCACATCAAGCAGGCCAGCGACTTTTCCTCGATCGGCATGGGCTTCGGCACGGCCCTGGGTTTTGCATGCGGCGACCGCCACCGCGTGACGGTCCTGTTCATCGGGGACGGGGCCTTCCTGATGACGATGAGCGAGCTCGAGACCGCTGCACGCGAGGGGATTCCTCTGGTCATCGTGCTGATGAACGACTGCGCGTACGGCGCCGAACTGCACTTCCTGAAGCTGCGCGACATGCCGCTGGCGACCACGCAGTTTCCCGACATCGACTACGCGCCAGTCGCCGAGGCCTTCGGCTTCCGCGCCGCCACGGTGCGCACGGTGGAGGAGTTGCGCCGCCTCGGTGGCCTGCTTGCCGCCCCCGATGGCCCCGTGTTCATCGATTGCAAGATCAACGGCGCTGTCGCCGCGGCGTTCCTGGAAGAGACGGCGCCAAAAAGGAGCAAGACATGAATGGACTGCGAGCTGTCATCGGCATCTTCCTTGCCGTGTGCGGCATGTTGGGGACCGGTCCGGCGCTGGCGCAGGCGTATCCCAATCGGCCGGTGCGCGTCATCGTGCCGTTCCCGGCGGGGCAGGGCACCGACGTCGCGACGCGATACATCGCCGAGCAACTGTCCAAGTCACTGGGGCAGCAGTTCTACATCGACAACAAGCCGGGGGCAGGCGCCCGCGTAGGCCTGGAACTGCTCGCCAAGGCTCCCCCGGATGGCTACACACTGGGCATCGGAACCGCCGGGACTCACACGATCAATCCCAATGTGTATCCGTCCCTCGGATACGACCCGGAACAGGACTTCGAGCCGATCTCGATGACGGGCATGCTGCCGCTGATGCTCGCTGCAAACCCTTCTTTCGCGGCCGACTCCGTCGGCGCGCTGATCGCGGCAGCGCGTGCGAAGCCGGACACGCTGAACGTGGCCCTGCCTGCGCTGCCGCAGCGGATCGCGTTCGAGTTGCTGCGGCAGCAGGCGGGCGCACCGCTCTTCGGCGTGCCGTATCGCGGCAGCGCCGTCGCACTGCCGGAAGTGATGAGCGGGCAGGTTCCGGTGATCCTGGACAGCATCATCGCGCTGAAGCCGCACATCGAGTCGGGCAAGCTCAAAGCGCTGGGCGTGACGTCCCTCAACGCCACGCCACTCATGCCAGGGGTCAAGTCCGTGGCGGAGCAGGGCGTGCCGGGCTATGAGCTCACTTCCTGGAATGCGATGTTCGCACCGAAGGGGACGCCTGCGGCAATCACCAACCTGCTGAGCACCGAGGTGCGAAGGATTCTCCAGTTGCCGCAGACGCACCAGCGCCTGGCGGCCCTGGGCTTCGAGCCGGTGGGCAGCACGCCGCAGCAACTGTCGGAGAGGGTGCGGTCCGAGCGCGAGAAGTGGGGCCGCATCGTCCGCACGAACCACATCCAAGCCGAATGAAGCCGCTCCCTGCTTCGACAGGCCCTTTGCAAGGCATACGGGTGATCGATGTCACCAGCACCGTGGTGGGGCCTTGCGCGACCCAGATCCTCGGCGACCTCGGCGCCGACGTGATCAGGATCGAGCCTCCCGAAGGCGACCAGCTGCGCCATCTCGGACCTGCCAGGCACGAAGGCATGGCGGCCATGTTCCTGGGGTTGAACCGGAACAAGCGCAGCATCGTGCTGGACCTGAAGCGCGGCGAATCCAAGGCAGCGCTGCATCGCCTGCTGTCGAAGGCCGATGTCTTCGTGCACAACATGCGCCCGAAGGCGGCGCAACGGCTTGGAATCGCGTATGCAGATCTGGCAGTTGATCACCCCCGCCTGGTCTACGCTTCGGCGTCCGGCTATCGGCCGGAAGGCCCACTGGGCAACCAGCCCGCCTTCGATGAGGTGATCCAGGGCATCAGTGGCATTTCGGCGCTGTTCCAGCGCGGCGGCGATGAGGCGCGCTATGCGCCTTTCATCATCGCGGACAAGGTGGTCGGCTATGTCCTGGCGTCGTCGATCGGATTTGCGCTGCTGGAGCGCGAGCGCAGCGGCCGCGGGCAGGAAGTGCAGGTGCCCATGTTCGAGACGATGGTCGAATTCAACCTGCTGGAACACTTCTGGGGGCGCGCCTTCGACCCACCGCTGGCAGAGCCGGGATATAGCCGCATCCTCACGCCGGAGCGCCGACCCTTCCGTACGCGCGACGGCTATGTGTGCGTGACCGCCACGACAGACCCCCAGTGGGGCCGCCTCTTCGCCTGCGTCGGCCTCCCGGAACTGGCGCAGGATCCGCGCTTCGGGAAGATGGCGCAGCGCAGCTTTCATTTCCGCGAGATCTTCGAACTACTGGCTCAAGCCCTGGCCACGAAGACGACGACCGAGTGGGTCGCCATCTTTGACGCAGCAGATCTTCCGAACGGGCCCGCGAACACCCTGGAAGACCTGTTCGACAGCGAGTACCTCAAGGAGGCCGGTGCGTTCCGGACCTATGAGCATCCCACGGAAGGAAGTCTGGTGACCGGCAGTCCCGCTGTTCGTTATTCCCGTACACCGTCCGACTTTCGCAGGCCGCCACCCGGATTGGGCGCGCACACACGGGAAGTGCTTAGGGAGGCCGGCTGCACCGCGGAAGAGATTGATGCGCTTCAGCGCGCACCGCCCTTGAGGCCCGGCCCGACACAACGATAAAAAGAATCTCCGGCGTGCGCAGATCGCACTCCGGCCCACCGTCAATCCTGAGAAATCCATGTTGAGAAAAAATCTACTCGCGCTGGCCGCCCTGACGGCTGCCAGTGCTGCCTCCGCTCAGTCGTCTGTCACGATCTTCGGCATCGTTGACGCTGCAGTCGCCGGATTTTCAAACCGCACTGAAGACCGCAACGGGCCCACGCTCTTGAATCCAGCCTACCTGAACCGCGGAAGCGTCAAGTCGAGCCGCACTGAGTTGCGGAACTCGGGCTACAACAACAGTCGTCTGGGCTTCCGCGGCACGGAAGACTTGGGCGGCGGTCTGGCGGCGAGCTTTTGGCTTGAAGCCCCGATTGCCAACGACGACGGGCAGCAAGGGATCTCAACGTTTGCTCGTCGCTCGACTGTAAGTCTCTCGGGCGGCTTCGGTGAGATTCGCCTCGGCCGAGACTACGCTCCTACATTCTGGAACGATAGCGTCTTCGATCCCTTCGGCGCTCAGGGTTCTGGCATCAATCTGCTCTACGCGGCCAGTAGTCTCTTCAGTGCATTCGGCCCATCTGTGACGCCCGTTCCTGGTATTTCGAACGTTACGGGAAACAACTACGCGCGTGTCAGCAACAGCGTCGGCTACTTTTTGCCAGCGTCCCTTGGCGGCTTCTACGGCCAGGTGATGTACGGGCTGCACGAGAACACCAAGTACGATCCAGGCACTGCGACACCGCCTGGTGTATCCGCGACCGGTGTTCTCAATCCCGGTGCCGTGGCAATTACTCGGGCAGGTCGCTACGTCGGTGGCCGCATTGGCTACGCCAAGGGTCCACTAGACGTCGCCGTCTCCTATGGCGGCTCGACGACTGGCGATGCTTATTACGCCGGCACCACCACTTACGTGAAAACCATGAATCTCGGCGCCTCGTACGACTTCGGGGTGGTCAAGCTCTTTGGCGAGGCCTCTCGCTCAAAACGCGAAACTGACTACGAAACTGTGCCCATTCTGGGCGGCGTGCCTGACGTTGTGTTGAGCGGATACTTGGTTGGCGCAACGGTGCCAGTCGGCCCCGGTCTGATCCGAGTCTCCTACGCGCAGGTGAAATATGACACTGATCTTCCGCCGTTTACGCTGACGGTCGGCGACCCGACAGCCAGGAAGCTCGCAGTTGGTTACGTGCACAACCTCTCAAAGCGAACGGCCTTGTACGCGACAATTGCTCGCATAAAGAACAAGAACGGGGCGAGCCTGACTGTGGGCGGCCCAGCATTTTTCAATTCGCCGGCAGGCGTGTTTACCCCAAATACTTCCACCGGCTACGAATTTGGGCTTCGACACGCTTTCTGACTCAGCGTGACTTGAGGTTTCTGATCGGCGCGTTGCTACGACACTGTCGGGCAGCGCAGGCCGAGTCTTTAGCCATGCGGTAGCCGCACTCTGGATGTACAACGCCAGGGGCTATAACTCGTGGGGCGGATGAACGCCAGCGCGGCGGCTGGTCGAAGCGGCGCTGCTCGACGGCAGCATGAGCGCGCTGAGACGCGTAGTTTTTTCCCATGGGTTGGGACAGCGCGCCAAAACCGCCCTCGCGATGGCCTACTGGGTCCCGGGGTGGCGGATGCAGCTCGCCGTGTGGGCGCCAGATGCCACCGGTCGGCGCCGATTCTGCCCCAATGTCGGAAGCCTCGTTCCATGGCGCCTATCCGCTGTGGTCGGATGGCGGAGAGCGGCTCCGGTGGGCCGATGCGCTCGCGCCTGCGGTCGGTGCGCCTGTTGGAGCGGGGCCAGGATCGCGAGCTCGCCACGTTCGATGCGCCCGTCGTCGGCATGTTAACAGCCGCACGCAGAACATCGACGCAGCCTATCGGATGGTGGCTGCTGCGGTCGCTACCCGAAGGTCAGTGCGCACTCGCTTTTCTGCACTGGCCTCGGGGGTCCGGTATTGGGCCGCATCCTGCCCTACAGCCAGTGGGTGTCCACGCGCTTCGTGCGGCGGTATGCGGAAGGGGCCCGTTGCTGCCGATCGCTCACACGATCTATGTGCGTTCGGCCGAAGGTGTCCAATGATTGCCGATGGCCACTCGGGAAACGGCGTTTCCAGGCCTTCCTGAGGGGCCGGCCCGATGCGGCCATCGCGATCGACACGGGACGCGCGGCTAGTTTGAGCATTTATTAGCAGTTGCCCGCCTTTCGAACCGGCGCGGGCGGGTGTCGTTCGGGCATTTGCGTCGCCTACCTAAGGCTCGAGGAGGTTGGCGAGCCGCGCGCCGCCTGGGTCGCTGTTTGGGGATTTATTAGCTCGGAACACGATTGTTCTAGGTAATTAAATGCCTGAACCAGTCATTAAATGCGCGAACAAGTCATTAAATGCGCAAACAGCCAGGCGCGCGGCGCCAGTCAGAGTCGGTGCAAAGCGGGGGGCATCGCTCTCTACTGAGAGCTCAGCATTTGAGGTCGAAGAACTGCTTGCGAGCCTTGTAGAGATCCACCTCGGCTCGGGCCTTCGCCTCCCTCGTGGCACTCCTTGATCCGGCTGCTTCGAGCATCGGGAGCTGGCCGTCAAGCCGCGCGCATGCCTGCTGGTCGCGGCCCGGCAAGTTGACGCGTCGCCGCAGCACGTTCATCTCGTTGTGAGATCGTCCAGCAGCGGACGTGTCGCGTCATCGAGCAACGTGGTGTACTCGTCGCGCTGGACCTCGCGGCCCTTGCGAGAGGCACCCCCCAGCTTATCCGCACCCTGAGTCGGAGTAGCGTCGACAACCCTCGCCCCGACGCACGGCACGTCTGAGTACGCGACCTTCCCGTTCGTATCGCAGCGGTAGACCTTCGGTTGGGCAGCGACGGGCAACACGAGCACAGTGCAAAGAGCAGCAACCACCAAGTGATGCATGCTCGCGTTCACCAGAAGTTCCACCATCGCTGGCGGCGTAGGCGCATGTGCAACGGTCGGGTGTCGAGGCTCTCCAGTAGGCTCGCCGCGGCACCGAATCGACAATGGGCTGCGCCACTAAATCCCTCAGGTGCCATGGCCTCCTCCACTTTGCCACGATGCGTTGAGCGGGTTGGACTTCGGAAATCGCTGACGGAAAGCGCGTCATGGTCGGACATGGGGATCATTCTGCCGGAACGGCTCGAGAGGCCAGCGTGAACAGTTGCGCACGATCAGAAGATCAATGCGCGCGTAGTGGAACGCCTAGGCACAACTGGACTAACACCGGACTCGCGATGTAGGCAATCTCGGCGGCCGCTGAGCGTGAGGGACGGCTCAGTAGAAATGCTGCGACTAGCGTGGTAGGTGCCCTCAGATGCCAGTCGCTCGTTGTCGATGCTCGTGGCTAGCGGAACACCCGCTGCATACCGATCAACGACTTACGAGCGGCAGCGCCAGGCTACCTTGAACCCGCTGGGAAAACATGGTTTGAACTTTCGGCTCAGTCTTGCAGCTCAGTTTGAATTTTCCGGTGACAGCGAGCGGCGGGTTTGCGCCCGTAGATGACTTTCAGGCTGTCGCCGCGATAGGCAGCTTCGCACCTCATTCCGGTCACCTGCCTGTCTAGAAATCTGCCGCTCGACTTTGTCGCAGGGACTGCGCGAGTGGCCTGCCATAGGGGTACTCGCCCTGCGCGAGGTTCTTTCGTCGCCTAACTCGACTCAATCATCGACGCGCGCGCTGACTGCGACCTTCAGGTACTGGCGAAGCGCCTCGGCCACTGGGCTGAGCGTCTGGTCCTTCTTCCAGATCAGACCCACCTCCATCGTTGGAATCGCATCTTCGAGCGGGACGGTGCGGATTCTGCGGCCATCTAGGGACCAAGGCCGGAACACCATGTCGGACAGGATTGTCGTTCCAAAGCCCAAAGCCACCATCTCGCGGACGGCCTCCATCGACGACGTGCGGATGTATTGCGGCGGTTGCACGCCGGCGTTCTTCCAATAGCGCATCGCGGAGATGTCTCCCTCGTCGACCATGGGCAGGATGTACGGGAACGCTGAAGCTTCAGCGAGCGTCGTCTGTGCGGCGTCCACCAATGGGTGCGCCGGGCCAACCCAGAGTTGCCGACGAGAGCGTGCGAGAACAACACGGTTGAAGCGCTCAGGCTCTGTCATGTTCGACGTCAGTGCCACTGCGATCTCTAGGTCGCCGTTGCTCACGCTATCTTCGATCTGCGTGCGATTCTGCTCGAGCGGCACGATCTTCACGAGAGGGTGGTGCTTCTGGAATTTAGCGATGAACGGGAGGAGAAAGTACCCTAGAACCGTATAGCTAGCCGCGATGTTTAGGGTTCCGGTGACAACACTGCGCTCGCGAAAGGGTTGGCGGGCGGCTTCATCCGCCGCTTCCAAGACTGCGTTTGCACGCTGGAGGAACAGATGACCCTCGTGGGTCAGGGTCACACCTGTGCGGCTGCGTTCCAACAATGCAGCACTGAGTAGTCGCTCGAGTTCGGCGATGGCCGACGTCATGGCGGACTGCGATACATGCACCTCTGCCGCTGCAAGCGAGATCTGTCCAGTGCGTGCCACGGCGGCGAAGTATTGCAGCTGCTTCAGCGTGAACCGGATATTGCGTGATACGCCCGCCATGGCCTTAACTCGTTGTTAGCTGTCGCCTCCGCCGCAACTACTGGTCCAGTGCCGAACGATGGCATCGGTTGCGCGCGAGCATCCAGCAGAGTGGAAGAGCGGATAGACATCAATCCCTCCCACTCATGAATGTACTGCCGAACGAGCATCGACTGAACAGATGCAAGCCAGGGACAGATGCGCTTTCCAGACATGAGCTCGACTTAGCAGCTGCGGCCGCCGGACGGGTCACTCCCGACGTCAAAGAAGCCTCATGTTGAACTCGACCTTCAACGGTGATTACCCCTAGTCGAGCCACAATTTTCCGATACCACGTACCAAGCATCTCGATTTTACTAGGTGCGGGTCGTTGTTCATCATAGTCACGGTCCGATCCACCCTGCCTGGGTGAGATCGCCAGGTTCTTGGAGACCAGACCATGATGAAAATTGCGATTTCCCCGGCCGCTCGAGCAGGAACACCGTTTCCCGCCGAAGGAGATACCCACCCCTCAAAGCTGAGCATGGCGAGGGTTGCACGCTCGCTAGTCGTCGGTGGATTGATCAGTGCAGTTCTCGTGGCGTGCGGTGGTGGAGGTGGAGGTGGAGGTGGAGGTGGAGGTGGAGAGAACACCCCGCCCGCGGCTTCCCTGGATCCGGTCGCGGCCTGTGCGGCCTTGGCAGCCACCGAGGAGCGCGGAAAGATCACGAAAAGTGAGATCGTTCCGGCCAGTGGGGGAACGCCTGAATACTGCAAAGTCCTCGGCCTCATCGCTCCAGCCATCAACTACGAAGTCCGGTTGCCGACTGCCGGCTGGAACGGCCGCTTCCTGCAGCAAGGCTGCAGCGGCTTTTGCGGCTCTCCACCGTCGAACTATTTGACGTCTGCAGCTGACGCGCTTGCCCGAGGTTATGCGGTCGCGGCCACGGATAGCGGGCACAGTCGCCCGAACGGCGGGTACACCGATTGGGGTTGCAACGATCCCAGTGAGCCTGGCCGCGACGCCGCAGAAAACTATCCCAACCAGGCGCGTATCGATTTTGCATTCCGCGCGCCGCACCTTACAACGGTCGCGGCGAAGAGCCTGATCAAGGGCTTCTACGGGAGGGCCCAGGACTTTTCCTATTTCCGCGGCTGTTCTCAAGGAGGACGCCAAGCCCTGATCGAGGCGCAGAGGTTTCCGGATGATTACGACGGCATCATGGCGCGTGATCCGGGAAACATGTTGACAGCGAACATCGGGGTGGCGCATCCCTACTGGGCTGCAATCAACTGGAACTCTCAGAAAGGCGAGTTCATCCTGAACATCAACAAGATCTCTCTGGTTGACAAAGCAGTGCATGCCAAATGCGACGGCATCGACGGCGTCGTCGATGGCGTCATCGAGGACCCGCGACGATGCGACTTCGACCCTGTTTCTCTGGCTTGTCCCAGTGGCGCCGATGAGGGGACACACTGCCTATCCTCCTCGCAGGTCACAGCGCTGCGCAAGCTTTACGATGCGCCGCGCAATTCGGCAGGTCGAGCGATTTATCCAGGGGGACTACCCAAGGGCTCTGAAGCCAACTGGCCCGGTGCCCTCATCGGAGAAAACAATACACCGGGGCGTCTCATGAGCTACGTGACAACCGGCGGCAACGGAATGGCGTGTCAGTTCCTCTTCCAGAATCCAGGCGCGGGTTACACCATCGACAGCTTTAATCGTGACACAGACCTTGAACAACTCAAGCCAATGAGCCTGATCACGAATGCCGATCAAACAGATTACACCCCGTTTAGACAGCGCGGCAGCAAACTGCTCATGTTCGTCAGTGCAGGAGATGCAGCGCAGATTCCAGATGAAAAAATCTGGTACTACAACCAGGTCTCCAAGGCGATGCCAGGCGACATCGACAGTTGGTTCCGCATGTTCATGGTCCCCGGAAACTATCACTGCGGTAACGGCCCTGGCCCCGGTTCGTTTGACCAGTTGACGGCAATGGAAAAATGGGTTGAAAGCGGTGCACCGCCGACACGCATCATTGCATCGAAGCTGAACGGATCGGTCGTCGAGCGCACGCGTCCCCTATGCCCCTATCCGCAGCTCGCAAAGTACAAGGGAAGCGGAGACACCAACGTCGCTGACAACTTCGTCTGCACGCAGCCCGAGCAGGTTGCACCTGCCAAGGAGTGGGACAGCACAACGGACTTTGCGTGGCGATGCAATAAGCAGCCGGAGGTGCTCCCCCGCTGGATGAGCCCTGTGTGGAACACGGTCAACTCGTGGACCGGAAATTTCTGGAACCAAGTGGTCAACGGGTGCCGGTAAGGAGCTCCTGAACCGCGACCCAGCGGTTGCGCCGTTCATGACTCATCGGTTGACAGCTTTGAGTTCAACAAGGCATCGTGAAAGTAGGTCCGTATGACGAATGAGAATTCCGGGCTGCGATCTCGCGCCCGTCGGGACTTTTTATGCTTGGCAGCCGCCGTGGCGGCACCAAGCGTGGGTGGCGCGCGCGAGCAGTCCTATCCCGCGCGGCCGATCAAGTTGATCGTTCCCTATCCCCCCGGTGGTGGCGGCGACAGCATAGCGAGGGCTTTGGCGGAACGACTGGCTGAAGACCTGCAGCAACCTATCATCGTGGACAATCGTCCGGGCGCGAACGGCGTCATTGGTGCCACAGCAGTTGCAAGGTCGCCAGCCGATGCGTACACGCTGCTGCTGGCAACCGATCACCAGATGGCGGTGAATCCGAATCTGTTCATCAACATGGGCTTTGATCCCATTAGGGACTTCGCGCCCATCGGCCAAGTCGCGCGGTTTCCGTTCGTGTTGACTGTCCCAACCAGCTCGCCGGTGCATGACGTTGCTTCACTGGTGCGCCACGCCAAGGAGCGTCCTGGGCAGGTCAACAACGCCACCGTGGGCATCGCCTCGCAGCCCCACTTGGCTGCAGAGATGTTTGCTCAACGTGCTGGCCTGTCGCTGGTGCATATTCCGTACAAGGGAATGTCGCCGGCCATCACGGACCTCATAGGTGGTCAGGTGCAGATGCTGTTTGCCACAGTGTCGGCCGTCGAGCCGCTCATCCGGTCCGGCCGCCTGAAGGCCATTGCAGTCACGGGCCTGCAACGACTTCAGCTGCTTCCGGATGTGCCAACATTGGCCGAAAGCGGATTCTACGGGTTAGAAGTACAGGCGTGGTATGGACTGTTTGCGCCGGTAGCGTCTCCGCAAGGTTCGCTCGATAGCCTCGCTTTCGCTTTACGGAAGACGGTTACGGACCGACGTTTCGTCCGACAGATGGCGAGCCAGGGACTCGAGGCGAGGCACATTGACAGCACCTCACTGGCAGCGCTCATGGCATCAGACCGCGCGCGATGGGGTGAGCTGGTACGGAAAATGGGAATCAAGCAAGAATAGCGACGCAGCGCACACTCCAACACGATGCTCTGGCAGGTGGAATCGCAAACACAGTGACCGGCACGCAAGCAGCGATGTCGCTGTTGCTTGCGCAGAACCAGCGCGATGCCTTCGCTTGTACAGACTCTGACCAATGAACCTCGGCACGGCAGCGAGCCGAATACGCAGGTTGCGGAACGTAGCTGCTTCTCCGGCGCGGGGCACGCTGCACTCCGGTGGATGTGCGCGCCGGGGCATTCATTCCTTTATTCGGTTCTTCTTTACCTGCTAAACGAGGGCACGTGCGTCTTTGCCCGCGGCCCGTTATGTGCGAGGCGCGGGTAATGTGTAGGGAAATGCAAAAGGGGTGCTTACCATGAGGCGATTTCGATTTTCTTGATACCTCGTACAAGAAGTCTCAATTTTACTTTCGCTGGGCCTGTCTCCATAGTTCTACGCGCGGCTGCATGCGAGTCGCCAAGAAAGCCGGATAGCACGCATCTACTGATTGAGGAGACATGTATGAGTCGACGTTCTCAGGCCCCCATCTGGTTGGGCGCTGTTATCAGCGTTGGGGCAATGGTGACTGCTTGTGGTGGCGGTGGCGATGGTATCGCCGTACCTCCCGTCGCGCAGAATCCCGCACCCACGTTCGCGAAGACCTGCGCAGATTTGTCCGGCAGCGCGCAAGCGCAAGAAAAGATCACCGCCGCGGAGGCCCTCCAGAACGGCTCCTTCCAAGCGTCGGCCAGCTCCACGGCACTTACCGGTCTACCGGAGTTCTGCCGCGTCGCGGCGACCCTCACGCCCACTCCGGACTCAAAAATTGACGTCGAGGTGTGGATGCCGAAGGATTGGAACGGGAGATTCCTGGGCACCGGGAATGACGGTTTCGCCGGCCGGATCGTCTACCAGGCACTGGCCGATGGTCTCAAGAGGGGTTTCGCTGTCGCGAATACCGATCTTGGAACATCCAATCGTGCTGCTCTCGTCGGGAGACCGGAGATGTGGATCGACTTCGGTCACCGGGCGACCCACCTCATGACCACGTTCGGCAAGCGCGTCGTTAACACGCTCTACCAGAAAGCGCCGTCATATTCCTACTTCCACGGGTGCTCCACGGGGGGCGGACAGGGCTTCCACGAGGCGCAGCAGTATCCTGGCGACTACAACGGCATCGTGGCGGGCGCGCCTGGTCAATTCCGCACCGGCGTACACATAGGCATCCTGTGGAACTATCTCTCGACGCGTGGTGACCAGAACCTGTCTGCCGCCAAGCTCACACTTCTGAACAAGGGAGCGGTGGCCGCGTGCGACAAGCTGGATGGCGTTGCGGACGGAATCATCGGTAGGCCGGACCTGTGCAAGTTCGATCCCGCTGTGCTGCAGTGCACCGGCGCCGATGACGACACATGCCTGACCGCGGCCCAGGTGAAGGGGGCGAAGCAGATCTACGCCGGCGTGCTCCACAAGCTCACCGGACAGACTTACTATGATGGAATGATTCCTGGTTCGGAGACCGGCGGCTGGAACGTGGGTATCTCGCCGCCTTCAGCGACCAACGTGCCGTTGCCGCAGATCTTTCAAACCGTCTTTGGTCCGAGCTGGACGGCGGAGCAGTTCGACTTCGGCGCCGACATTGATACGATGGATTGGGCACTCGGCCCGATGGTTAACGCGATGAGTCCCGATCTCAGCGCTTTTCAGAAAGCTGGAGGAAAGATCATCCATTGGCACGGTATGAGCGACGGCGTTCTGGCATACACGATGTCCCAGAAGTACTGGGATTCGGTCAACAAGCAGATGCCTGGCGAGTCACAGAAGTTTGCACGCATGATCAGCGCGCCCGGGGTGAATCACTGCGGTGGGGGCGCGGGTCCGGATGCTTTCGGAGGCTTGCTGAGCCATCCCTTCGCCGGAGATCCGAAGAGGGATCTGTTGACGGCGGTTCAAGCGTGGGTCGAACAAGGGACTGCCCCGGACGGCCTCATCACGACGAAGTTCGTCAACGGCGACCAGAAACAGGGAGTGCAGCTGACGCGGCCGCTGTGCGCATATCCGAATGTCCTCAAATACAACGGAACCGGCGATCCAAACAACGCAGCGAGCTTCTCCTGCGGGGCCCCGTAGCGGTTTCCAGACCGTCAGGTGACTGCCGCGCGGTGGGTGGCTTCAAGAGCTCCAACCGCGAATTTGTCACCACGAGAACGCCTTGTGAATCACTCGCTGGGCGAGCGCATTCGTCCTCGTGTATCGGTTCCTTCAATACCTGCAAACAAGCATTTGCGTTTTACATGCCGCAGGCGCCCTTGGAAACTGCGAGCATGCCAAAGGACACCGGAATGCCCGTTCCTCAACTCGCGATGAACGATGTCGATGCTCAGCCTGCGCCGGTTCCTGTCGTGTCCCTCGACGATAAGTACCTCAAGCCGCGCGGGCGTGTGTTCATGACGGGCACACAGGCGCTCGTGCGCCTGTTGCTTGCGCAAAAGCAGCGCGATGCCGCTGCCGGCCTCAGTACAGGCGGTTTCGTTTCGGGCTATCGTGGATCTCCGTTAGGCGCTGTAGACCAGGAGCTGTGGAAGGCCCGCAAGCACCTGGAGGCGAACAGCATCCAGTTTGTTCCGGGACTGAACGAGGAACTGGCCGCTACGGCAGTGTGGGGCACGCAGATGGTCAATCTCGATCCTGAGGCAACAGTCGACGGCGTGTTCGCGCTCTGGTACGGCAAGGGACCTGGCGTTGACCGTAGCGGGGACGTGTTCAAGCACGGTAATATCACGGGATGCTCGAAGCACGGTGGCGTGCTCCTCGTAGCGGGCGATGATCACTCGTGTAAGTCCTCGAGCCTTCCACACCAGAGTGAGCATGCGTTCATCGCGGCGATGGTTCCGGTGCTCAATCCCTCTGGCGTCCGGGAATTCATCGAATTCGGCCTGCATGGTTTTGCAATGTCGCGCTACTCCGGGTGCTGGGTGGGCTTCAAGTCCATCAGCGACACCATCGAGTCGTCATCCTCCTTCGACATCGACCCGCTCGCTATCGACATCAAGGTTCCAGATTCGTACCCGATCCCTCCAGACGGTTTCCACATCCGCTGGCCCGATCCGCCACTCGAACAGGAGAATCGTCTGCAACGCGAGCGCCTGTACGCATTGCTGGAGTACGTGCGCCTGAACCGACTGAACCGGCAGGACTGGCACGCACCCTGTGCAAAGCTCGGGATCGTCACCACCGGAAAGAGCTACCTCGATGTGCGCGAGGCGCTCGCCATGCTGGGTATCGACGAAGCTGGCGCGGTGTCGGCGGGACTTCGCCTCCTGAAGATCGGAGTCCCCTGGCCGCTTGAGCCCCAGTGCATTCGCGTATTCGCGGAGGGCCTCGATGAAATCCTCGTCGTGGAGGAGAAACGCCAGATCATCGAATACCAGCTGAAGGAACAACTGTACAACGCGCCGGCCAATTCCCGCCCGCGCGTGGTCGGCAAGTACGACGAAACCGGTGAATGGGTGCAAGTGCCGCACGACGGCATCCTGCTCTCGCCCAATGGCGAACTGACGCCCGCCACCATCGCGAACGTCATCGCCGGGCGCATCGCCAAGGTGCTCGGTGCGGACAGGCTGGGCCCGCGGGCACGGGACTACCTTCTTCCGTGCACAGCGGCCGACGGCTTCACGAGAGCCGAGCCCGGAGCCCAGCAGCGGCTTCCCTACTTCTGCTCCGGGTGCCCCCACAACACCAGCACCAAGGTGCCCGAGGGCTCACGCGCCACAGCAGGCATCGGTTGCCACTACATGGCGCAGTGGATGAATCGGCGCACGGAGACCTTTACCCAGATGGGAGGCGAGGGGGTCACGTGGATCGGGCAGGCGCGGTTCACGAAGACGCCCCACGTGTTCGCCAACCTGGGTGACGGCACTTACATGCATTCCGGATCGCTCGCGATCCGGGCCGCGGTGGCCGCGGGAGTCAACATCACCTACAAGATCCTGGTGAACGACGCCGTGGCCATGACCGGCGGCCAGCCCGTGGAGGGCTCGCCGACGGTGCCGCAGATCGTCCAGCAGCTCGCGGCTGAAGGGGTGCAGCACTTGCACCTGGTCAGTGACGAGCCCCACCTGTACGAGGCCATGGAGGACATGCCGAAAGGCGTTGAGATCCATCACCGCAACACGATGGATGCTTTGCAGAGGCAGCTGCGCGAGATCAGGGGCGTATCCGCGATCGTGTACGCGCAGACGTGCGCAGCGGAGAAGCGCCGCCGACGCAAGAAGAAGGCGCTTGTGGACCCGCCGAAGCGTGTCGTCATCAACGAAGAGGTGTGCGAGGGTTGCGGTGACTGCGGTGTCCAGAGCAACTGCGTATCGATCGTTCCGCTGGAGACCCCCCTTGGACGCAAGCGCATGATCGACCAGAGCTCGTGCAACAAGGACTTTTCGTGCGTCAACGGCTTCTGCCCCAGCTTCGTCACCGTGGAAGGCGGGTCATTGCGTAGACCGGGAAAGGCCATGGCGACCGTGCCCGCCAATCTGCCGCCGCCGAGGATCCCTTCACTCGAAGGTCCCCGTAACATCGTCATTACCGGCGTCGGCGGCACAGGCGTGGTTACGATTGGCGCGTTGCTCGGGATGGCGGCGCACATCGAAGGCAAGGGGGCGCTGGTGCTCGATATGGCCGGCCTGGCGCAGAAGGGCGGCGCCGTGATGTCTCACGTGCGCCTCGCCGCATCGCCGGCCGGTCTGCACGCGGCGCGCGTCGCGGCGCGACAAGCCGACGTGGTGCTCGGCTGCGACCTGATGGTGGCCGCTGGAAAGGACGCGGTGGCCACCATGGACACGCAACGCACGTTTGCCGTCATGAACATGGACGTCGCACCGACTGGCGCGTTCACGCAGGACCCGGATTGGCAAACATCTCCGGAGGCGATGTTGTCGCGCGTGCGCAAGGCTTCCTCCGCGTGTGAATCGTTGGATGCAACGTCGATTGCCACGGCGTTGATGGGCGATGCAGTCGCAACGAACGTGTTCCTGCTTGGCTACGCGTGGCAGCGCGGGTGGATTCCGCTCGGTGAGGACGCCCTGCAACAGGCGATCGTGCTCAACGGTGCCGCCGTGCCCATGAACGAGGCGGCATTCGCCTGGGGCCGGCAGGCTGCGATCGATCTGCCTTCCGTCCGTGCCGCAGCTGGCCTGGAGAAAAGTGGCGTGGTGGTGGCCATGCCCCAGCGCACCCCGTCCCTGGAGGCGTTGATCGCGGACCGTGCACAGCGGCTCGCGTCATACCAGGACGCGGCATACGCAAGGCGCTATGAGAAGTACGTGCGGGAAATCGCGCATCTTGAGCAGCAGCGAACCGGCAGCGACCGGTTGGCCCGCGAAGTGGCGGTGAGCCTCTACAAGCTCATGGCCTACAAGGACGAATACGAGGTGGCGCGGCTGTACGTCGACACCGGCTTCTTCGACCGGGTCGCCCGGCAATTCGAAAGCGACTATGCGCTGCGGTTTCACCTCGCGCCGCCGCTGTTCTCGAAGAGAGACGCCGAAGGCCATCTCGTGAAGCGTGCGTACGGACCTTGGATCGCCACCGCGTACAAGATTCTCGCGAAAGCCAAGCGTCTGCGTGGCACGCCCCTGGACCTCTTTGGCTACACCTCGGAGCGCAGGGCCGAGCGCGCCGCCATCGGTGAATTCGAAAACCTGATGCGTCGTGTCGCAAGTCAGCTCACGGGAGACAGTCGCCGGATCGCTCTTGAGCTCGCGCGACTGCCGCAATCCATACGCGGCTTCGGGCATGTCAAGGGGCGCAACCACCGGGCTGCAGCCGCCAAGCAGCAGCGTCTGCTCGCCGAATTCGAACAAGCGACTCTTGCCCAGGATCGCCCTCTCATCGCCGCCTAAGCTCACCTCTCCAGGACATCATGATCCAGTTGCTAGGCCTGAGCTTTGACGTCGGTCAGCGTTCGTGCTTAGGAAAGGTTCCAGGCGGCTTTTCCGAGGCGAACATCGCCGACCGCCTCGAATCGGAGTGCGAGCTTCCGATGGCAGGTACGCGCCGCTCGTGCTGCCCGCATCTCCGTGAAGCCCATCCTAGCTCGCCTTAGTGTCTTCTGACAACGGACAGCCAAGCCAATCTTTTGACAACACGACGAGGTTGAACCTATATGAAAATCGCCATTCTTCCCGGTGACGGCATTGGTACTGAAATCGTTGATGAGGCGGTGCGGGTGCTCGGGGCGCTTGATCTTCGCTTCGAGATGGAGACAGAGCCCGTGGGCGGCGCAGCCTATGCCGTCCACGGCCACCCTCTTCCCGAGCGCACGCTCAAGCTCGCGCTCGAGGCAGATGCAGTCCTGTTTGGCGCCGTCGGTGACTACCGCTACGACACGCTGGAGCGCTCGCTTCGACCCGAGCAAGCGGTCCTCGGCTTGCGAAAGCACCTTGGGTTGTTTGCCAACCTGCGCCCGGCCCTGTGTTACGAGCAGCTCACGCACGCTTCCAGCCTCAAGCCGGAACTGGTCTCCGGGCTGGACATCCTGATCGTCCGTGAGCTCACCGGCGATGTGTATTTCGGTCAGCCGAGAGGGCGCCGCACCGCGGTGGACGGCCACTTTCCGGGCAGCCTCGAGGGCTTCGACACGATGCGATACAGCAAGCCCGAGATCGAGCGCATCGCGCACGTTGCGTTCCGGGCTGCGAGCACCCGCGGCGGCAAGCTCACGAGCGTGGACAAGGCCAACGTGCTGGAGACCTTCCAGCTCTGGCGCGACGTGGTGACGGAAGTCCATGCCCAGTATCCGGACGTTGAACTCGAGCACATGTATGTGGACAACGCGGCGATGCAACTGGTGAAGGCGCCCAAGAAGCTGGACGTCCTCGTCACTGGCAACCTGTTCGGGGACATCCTCAGCGACGAGGCCGCCATGTTGACCGGCAGCATCGGCATGCTGCCGAGTGCCTCGCTTAATGAGTCGGGCAAGGGCATGTACGAGCCCAGTCACGGTAGTGCCCCCGACATTGCGGGCAAGGGAGTCGCCAATCCGCTGGCTACGATCCTCTCGGCGGCCATGATGCTTCGATACTCATTAGGTCAACTGGACGCAGCCGAGCGCATCGAGCAGGCCGTCAACACGGTGCTGTCCGCGGGGCTGCGTACGCCCGACATTTGGAGCGAAGGCACGAGGAAGGTCGGCACTCGCGAGATGGGCGACGCGATTGTTTCAGCGCTCGCCGGGAAGTTCGAAGCCTGATCAAGTGGTATCGATCGAATCGATACTAGGCAGCGAAGTTTTCGCTTTTACCAATCTTGCGAGCCGTACGAGAATGCGCCGGCGTGTAGGCTGTAGGACGGCCGAGAGCAGGCCCGGAAAATCCCGGAGCCAACAATAGGAGCCCCCATGGAGACAAGCATCCAACGTCGATTCATTGGTCGCATCGCGATCGCCTGCGGCCTGGCCCTTGCAATTTCTGCGCCTGCAGCGCAGGCAGCATGGCCGGATCAACCCATCAAATTCATCGTGCCGTTCCCTCCAGGACAGGCGACCGACATCTTTGCGCGCGCGCTGGCCGAGCAACTCGGAAAACGGCTCGGCCAGCCCGTCGTGGTCGACAACAGAGCCGGTGCGGGCGGCAATATCGGCACCGAGGCCGTAGTTCGCTCGGCCCCGGATGGATACACGTTGCTGGTCGCTGGCAGCGCCATGGCCGTGAACCAGACGCTCTATTCGAACGTGCGCTTCGATCCCACAAAGGACTTGGTGGGAATATCGCTGATTGCCAAGGTGCCGCTCGTGTTCCTTGCTACCTTGCAATCTGGCATCACCTCGATGAAGGATCTGGCCGCCAAGGCGAAGGATCAACCGGGCAAGCTGGTGTACGCCAGCGCAGGCATCGGCGGCACGCAGCACCTCGCGGCCGAAATGTTCAAGTCAATGGCAGGCGTTTCCATCACACACATCCCCTACAAGGGCAGTGGCCCTGCACAAGCCGACTTCCTAGGAAACCAGGTGCCGCTGATGGTGGACTCGGTGACCTCCGCGCTTCCGCATATCGGATCCAAGCGCGCTGTTGCGCTGGCGGTCACCTCCGTCGCCCGATCCCCCCTGCTTCCGGACGTTCCAACTGTCTCCGAGTCAGGCGTACCAGGCGTGACGAGCTTCGAGGCGGTCGGCTGGTTAGGCCTGATGGCGCCTCGCGGGACCTCGCCGAACGTGGTCGCTCGTCTTCAGAAGGACGTGAACGAGATCCTCAAGGAGGAGTCGATGGTGCGCTTCATGAAAGAGCGCGGCGCCGACCCGGCGCCGACGACTGGCCCTGAGTTCGACGCCTTCGTTGCTTCTGAAATCACCAAGTGGGGCCGTATCGTGAAAGCGTCCGGCGCCAAGGCTGAATAGGAAGACAACGTGCGAAAGTCCTTCGTCCTGATCTTCGGTCTTCTGCTCGCACTCGGCGGATGCTCCGCTGTTGACCGACTTGAAGTCGCCCAAGTCGGAAGCTTCCAGGTGGGCGGCCGACCGGTGACCCTCTCCGGTTTGCCCCCGCGAGAGCTGATACCCACGCCCGGCGCACCTGCCATCAAGGTCGATCCCAACGGGGATTTCGAGGTGGAGGCCATGTATGTCAGGTACACGCGGCTGCTCCAGCCGCGTGCCGCCTATCCGCTGCTTCTATGGCATGGGGGAGGGCTGACCGGCGTCAGCTTCGAAACCAAGCCTGACGGACAACCTGGGTGGGAAGACTTCTTCCTGAAGGCGGGCCACTCTGTCTACGTCAGTGATTCAGTCGAACGTGGTCGCGCATCCTGGGCAAGGTACCCGGAAATCTTCAAGACCGAACCCTTCTTCCGGTCCAAGAAGGAAGCCTGGGAACTGTTTCGCATCGGGGCTGCGGGGTCCTATGCCACTGACCCGTCGCGGCGCCAAGCGCTGCCCGGTAGCCAGTTTCCCATCGAATCCTTCGACCAGTTCATGAAGCAGGGCGTACCGCGCTGGTCCACCAACGACGCCGCGACGCAGGCTGCCTACAACGAATACGTCTCCAAGGTCTGTCCGTGTGTAATCCTCGTGCATAGCCAAGGCGCCAACTTCGCCTACGAAGCCGCGCTCGCATATCCCAACAAGGTGAAGGCGTTGGTTCTCGTCGAGCCGACCGGCAGCCCGGACCCGGCTAAGACGGATTTCGCCAAACTGAGGAACACTCCAATGCTCTGGATCTGGGCAGACAACACAGAGAAGTACGCACTCTGGCAAACGCTCGTCGCCCGACAGGAGAAGTTCCGCGAAGGTGTGAAGGCTGCTGGCGGCGTCGCTGATCTGGTGCAGCTGCCGGCAGTCGGCATCCGGGGTAACTCGCACATGATGATGATGGACAGAAACTCGGACGCCATCGCACAGTTGATCCAAGGGTGGATAGATAAGCATGGACTGATGCGATAGGTCGGTGAACGCGAGGGGCGCTTGAGACGCGATGCCGGAACTCACGGCGGGGGCAGCACGATGATGGGTGCCAAGGCGGAGCGCAGGAGCGGAATGTCCTACTCGTTCAGCCTTGAAGGCCAAATTCCCTGAGATTACCTGCTGCGAGCCGTCTCCTGCTTGCGTACCTCAAGCGAGCCCGGGATGGCCGAGACGTGGGCCGCCGACATGGTGAGCGAGGCCATCTCGACGCGCGCCGGCGTGCCACTGATTCCCTTTACGCAAGGCTACGCGGTGGGCAACGTGTTCGCCATGCGTGTCTCGGACGGCACAGTTTTCAGTCTGAAGCTGCCGGCGCCCGACTACGCCACCCGAGCGCGGGTACGAAGGCCTGGTGCTGGGCCGGTCGGCGCTCGTCGCGTACGCGAGCGCCTTCGACTACTCGACCTCCTCTCCGCTGAATTCCTGGGACCAGCAGAAGTCCTTCGTGCAAACCTGGCTGCGCTTCATCGGCATCGAGGACGTGCAGGCCATCGACTGCGGCCGACGCGGCCCGGCGAGCCCGGCACGGCTGCGGCGCAAGCATTAGCCGAGACGCGCGCCAGGGCACTCGCTGGCAAGGGCTCCCCAGGAGCGTGAAACAGTTGGGTAAGTTGGATAGACTTCGAGGCATTGGGTAAATCAAGGACACCATGCCGAAGGCCACCGTTCCGACCACCACCGATCTGTCTTCCAACCAGGCGCGCCGCGCGCTGCCGGCTCGTTCCAAGCCGTACTGGCAGATCTGCACGCCCGGCGCCCACCTCGGGTACTACAAGGGCAACCGCGGCGGCGCCTGGTACGGACGCAAGTTCATTGGCGCGGGCAAATACCGCCAGACCAAACTCGGGCCCAGCCGCGACGATGACGGCAAGGCGGGATCGCGGCCTGACCTTCGACGCGGCCGTGAAGGAGCTCTTGCGCTGGGCTGCCGACGACAGCGGCGTGGCGCCGAAGAGGGAAAGCCCGGCCGCGCGGCGCAGCGCGGCGGAGCGCGCCACCCGCATGACCGAGCAGCTTAAGCCGAACCGAGTGGACGCCATCTCGCAGGCGTGGGCGCTCGAGCGCCCTGATGTTGACTTCTGGCTCGCGGGCTTCTTCCTACGGATCGAATACGCCCACGTGCTGCACGACCGGCGGCTGCAGCAGGCCGCTAATGACTCGGGCACCAGCGTCGGGGACCTGCACCTGCTGCTCGCACTGCGCCGCAATGGGCCCGACAGCGCGATGCGCCCCACCGACCTGTACCGCGCGCTGCTGGTCACCTCCGGCGCCATCACGAAACGGCTGGACAGCCTGCGCGGGCAGAAGCTCATCGAGCGGGCTGCCGCGGAAGATGATCGCCGGTCCGAACTCGTGAAGCTCACAAAACGCGGCCAGGCCATCGCCGACACCGCCATGACGCGCATCACCGGGTCGCTTGAAGGCATCGTGAAGGCGAGTGGCGTCAGCCGCGCGGAACTGCGTCGCGTTGACGACAGCTTCCGCCGGCTGATCGCCGCCATGTAGGCGGCCCAGGGTAAACCTTAGGTGGCGTTTATCTTTCCGGGAAGATAATTATTGGGAAGTTACCTATCGGGCAAAGTGGCCCCGCTCCTTGCATGGGAACGCGCACGAACACGAGCAACCGATCGGACCCACCTATGAACGTCAACCAACTCTCCCTCTCCCGCCGTCGTTTTCTGCAGGGCTCACTCGCGCTCGGCGCAGGCGGCGCCTTCGCCCAGGGCAGCCCCGCCTTCCGCGGAGAGATCAAGCTGGGTCATGGACAAGTCGGGGCAATTGCTGCTGGCTGCCGAACTCGCGCAGGAGTACGGCTTCGTCGACATCGACGGCCGCATGCCCGCTGCGCCGTCCCGTGTATGAGGCTGCCATGAACCGACGCGAATACCTAGCAACAGTGGCCGCCGGGGTGGCGGTAGGTGCCTCGGGCTGCGCGACGCGGCTTGGCGCCAACTCCGCGCTCGATGGGCTCTCCGCGACGCAAGCCACGCGCGCGATCCGCGCCGGAGAGCTCTCCGCGGAGCGTTACGCATCTGTATTGCTCGCGCGCTGCGAGCAGGCACGCACACTTAACGTGTTCACGAGTTTGGATCCGCAAGCCGTCCTTGCGGCATCGCGGCTCGTGGACCTCGCGCGCTTGCGCGGTGAGGTGCTGCCGCCACTCGCTGGCTTGCCGCTGCTGGTGAAGGACAGCATCGATGTCGCCGGCTTGCAGACAACCGGGGCGACGCCGGGTCTGCGTGACAACCGCCCTGCCAAGACGGCTTTGGCACTCGAAATGTTGCAGGCGGCCGGTGCCGTCGTCCTGGCCAAAACCAACATGGGAGAGCTGGCGCTAAGCGGCACGTCCAGTGAATCCATCTTCGGCCCCGTCCGCAACCCTTACGATCCTACGAAGTTCGCCGGTGGCTCGAGTGGCGGCACAGCTGCCGGCATTGCCTTGGGCGTGGCGCCCGCCGGCCTGGGCACGGACGTCGCGGGTTCGGGTCGCATCCCGGCCGCATTCTGCGGAATCGTGGGATTTCGCCCGGGCACGCATTCTGGCAAGCCTTATCCGGACACGGGCGTCCTGCCGCTGGCCAAGTCACTCAGCACGATCTCCCCGATGGCCCGCACTGTTGAGGACGTCGCGCTGCTCGATGCCGCTTTGCGCGGCAAATCTTTCCGCGGGCTCGTCCCTCTCGCCCCAGCGCAGATCCGCCTAGGGATCAGCCGTCGTTTCCTCTGGGACGCCGCCGAGCCTGAGGTGGCGCGCGTCACCGATGCTGCGCTTGCCAAGCTGCGTTTCGCCGGCGTCGGGATGGTGGAGCTTGACCTGGGAGACTTACTTGGGAAGGCCGCGGAGTTGCAGGGCCGCATGATGATGGCGGGCATGCAAGGTGACCTGCAGCCATATCTGGATGAGGGCGACTCGAAGTTGCGCGCGGAGGATGTGCTAGCGCAGATCCAGGCACCGGGCATCGCAAACCTGTTCCGGATCGCATTGCGAATGCGCCTTCCGCCCGGTACGCATCAGGCATGGCAGGCCGAGGCGCGGGCCATGGCGCAACGCCTTGAAGATCTCCTCGAGCGCGCCGGCGTAGATGCGCTGGCATTTCCCTGCGAGCCTGTTACTGCTCAGAATATTAAGGACACCGCAGACACGACCCCGTGGGTGGTGGCAGGCCAGCCGATCACGCCACTTACGCTGGTGCGCAACACAAGCGTAGCCGCCGGGCTGGGTCTGCCCGCGATCACAGTGCCCAGCGGCCGCTCAGCGCAGGGGCTACCCGTCGGGCTGGAAATCGACGCGCCGCGCGGGCACGATGCGGAGCTTCTGGCCATCGCGGGGGCCGTCGAGTCGGTGCTCGGGCCGCTCACGCGTCCGATCTAGCTTATGAAGTTCTAGGGCGGTAAGCGCGTAACCTCTAGTCGTCCTGCTGTTCCTGAACGACTGGTCTTCGCCCTTGCCATGAGGGCGTGGAAAGGCTTTCGCCCGCGTCCACGAGGAGCAGGGTGGCGAATTGACGTGCTGGTTAACAACGTCTTCGCAGCACCTGCGCAAATGCTGTCAACGTGCCGTTCTGGAATTTGGACGACACAATCTGAGAGACTCTGCTTCGAGTGGGCTTGCGCTCTCAATACATCGCAAGCCGCTGTGCCGCGCCGAAGATGGTCGAACGCCGCCAGGGGCTCATTGTGAACACTTCCTCGGGTGTCGCGGTGCGCTACACGTTCAACGTGCAATTTGGAGTGCAGAAGGCCGGGGTGGAGATTTGCTATGGGCTGATCGAGACGAACGCGCCGGCGCGACGCATCGTGGCCATCAGGGCAGGGGAGCGGGGTTACTACGTCACCGACTTCGATTCCGAAACGCTCAAAGACGCTGAAGCCCTTTGAGCCGACAGCAGTTCGGGAGTGTGCCAATGGCCGGTTGTTGGAGCAGCAGGTAGTGAGTCACTACGGCCGATCCGGCCGAGATGCTGTTGATATCACGGCATGGCGTCAAAGCGGCAAACCAAGCCTGGCGCGATTTCGACCGCGTGCCTACAGCTTGACGTGGCGCTGGCCGCCCGGGCTGCAGCAGAATCAGCCGCCCTCCGGGAGTGTCCTTGTCGACATGCGGGCATGCGGGAGCATGTCGATCAGTTGTACGCAGCCGCTTCGTCATAGAGGCGTGCAGACTGCAGGTTCAAGGTGGAAGGACCAGTGGTCCGCAGTTCTCATCGGTGACGAACACAGCTACCAGCTTTGCCGGATGCACTGGGTCGGGGTTCTCCGCAAATAAGTGCAGCGCGCCAGGCGGCTCGAAGAAGGTCTCGCCAAAGCGATAGTCGGCTGCAGGCGTGCCCGCAAGTTGCGAGCGGATCGTGCCTGCGAGGATGACGGCCGTGACCGAGCCCGGATGGCGATGGGCTGGCGAGTAGGCGCGTGGCGGAAAGTCGACCAGGAGGGTGGTGACAGATTTCCCCAGCACATTGGGCAGTGGCTCGCACGAGATCACCTTCGACGATGTCGCTGGCCGGGCAGCTTCGGCCGAACCGGCAGGAGCCGGCGTCGAGGAGAACATCGGTCGGCGCACGCTGCTGCACAGGTCGGCGAACCAGTTGACCGCCTCTTTCTTGTCGCTGTGCGGCAGTGCCGCCCAGCCGGCAACGAGCACAATCGAAACCGCCGCCATGCCGGCGAGGAATCCCTGACGACGCACGAATGCCGGGCATCGCATCGCGTTCATGGCTGCACCTCCGCGCGGCAAGTTGCCACGCACGTCATTTCAAGCATGTTCTTTTCCTTTTAGTGGAAACACCAGGGGTAAACCGAGACCCTGTTGCAGCAGTTCGGACCTTGGAAGGTTGGGGCGCTCCGTGAGTTGTTTGCGAAGGCGCCGAATTTCGCGTGGCCTGTTGATGCCGATCGCGCCGACAACCAAACCGCCTCGTAGGTGAACGAACAACCGCCCGCTTTCGCTGGACGGGCTCGCCAGAACCGCATCGCAGCACGTCGGCGCGCCGAGCACTTGCAGGTTCATGTCGTATTGATCCGACCAGAACCAGGGCGGTGGCTCGTGATCGGGCACGGGGGGATGCGTGCCAATGCCAGCGAGTCCCGCGATATGCGTGGCGGCGGTCTCCCCTTGCCGGTTCGCGTTCTCCCAAGTCTCGATGCGCAGGGAGTTCTCGTGCCAGGAGCACGCCTGCTCTGCAACATCGCCGGCTGCATAGATCTCCGGAATCGACGATCTGCAGTGGCGGTCGACCACGATACCCGAGCGAACGAGAACGCCCAATCGCTGCGCGAGCAAAGTGTTCGGCGCGATGCCGATGCCCGCGATCACCGCACCGACCGGGAGCAGGGCGCCGTTGGACAAGCGCGCGCTTCGAACCTCGCGATTGCCATCCAGGCTGACGACGGACGTGCCCAGTCGAACGTCGACGCCGCGAGACACGTGAAGCGCCTGGAGCCAACGTGCCGCTGATGCGGGAAGCGTGCGGCCGCACAGCTGCTCTTCCTGCTCCACGACGGTGACCTCGACGCCGGCCTCGCGCGCGCCTGCAGCCACCTCCAGCCCGATCCAACTGCCTCCAATCACCAGGAGCCGTTGGCGCGCCTGCGCACATTTTTCGATGGATTGCCGCAGTGCGACGGCATCGTTCGCGCGACGCAGGCAGTGCACATTGTCCAGTTCGGCGCCCGGCGTCGCGAGGCGGCGCGGCGTGCCGCCCGTCGCGAGCAGCAAGAAGTCGTAGGGCAACTGCGTCCCGTCGTCACAGGTAATGGTCCTGGCGCCTGCGTCGCCCGCGACGGCCGCCCGGTTGATCGTGAGCTGCTCGTTCAGCCTCTCGCCCGGCGCGATCCAGCGCAAGTCGCGCTCGACTCCCCGCAGGTACTCCTTGGAAAGGGGAGGGCGCTCGTAGGGCAGCTGTGCCTCGTCGCTGACGAGGGTGATGGGGCCGGGATAGTCGAGCTGTCGCAGTCGCTTCAGCGCGGCCCCAGCGGCCTGGCCGCCACCCACGATGACGACGCGACGTCCGTCGGAATGCGTGGCGCCGCAGGAGATGGGCGTCGTCGTACTCATAGCTCGATCGCGCCGCTGACCGGGATCGCGACCATGAGGCCGCCGTCCTCGACCCGCACGGCATAGGTGGCCAGGTCGCGGCTTGCCACGGCCTTGCACTTGCCGCTGCGGATGTCGAAGAGTGCGCCATGCAAGGGGCATTCGATCGACTCCCCCTCGATGTACCCTTCCGAGAGCAGGGCGTAGGCATGCGTGCAGACATCGTGGGTGGCGTACACGCTGTCGTCCAAACGGTAGAGGGCGATGGGAATGCCGGCGAGCTTCACGCCCTTCGGCTCTCCCTGTTTGACATCGGTTGCTGCGCAGGCGCGCACCCACCTCTTCGGTTCGCTGGTCGACATGGCGCGGGCTCAGCGGGGCAGGTGGCGCCAGTCGTCATCGATCGACTTGAGACGGCCACCGGTCGCGGTGATCCCGGAATAGTCCCGCGCTTCGGGTGTGGCGCTCGGAGGCAGCTCGTTGACCATGAACTGCCGTACCGCCTTCAGTAGGTGCCGGCGCAGCCGGATGATGGCTTGGTCCGCCGAGCAGAGGTACTCGTCGGACCGATCCACGATAGGGCCCATGCTCACCTGGGTCACGAAGTCTTCCACCACGATCTCTGTGAAGCCAGTGTGGTTGCCGTTCGCCATCAAGCGGCGGTTTTGCCCCCAAGCGCGGTCGGGGTCCTGACAGATGCCGCCGGCCATCGGCCAGGTGTTGGCGCGCTGGGCTCGCTTCATCGAATCCGTGGCCCGCTTGGTGTTGTAGAAGATGTACCACTGGATCAGGTGCGTATCGTCGACCGGCACCGCGATGATGACGGTGCGGTCCTGGTCGTCGCCCGTGTTGATCGGCGGAATCAACCCGTAGTAGGGCATCACGAACTCCGTCACCCTTGCCACGCACTGGCCATCAGGCGCCTCGCGCAGCGCGGCCGCGCGATAGCCGTAAGGCGTGTCGTCGAACTTGTAGCGCACCGCGTTGTTCACGCGCGCGGCAGCCATGTCCATCTTCGAGTGTGCCAGGTGGCTCTGGTGCAGCAGTGCGATGTGCGAAGAGTCGATGGTCGCCTCCACGCCCTGCAGCCAGTTGGAGTCGAGCTCAAGCCCGCAGGCATAGGCTTGCTCCGGCCCCAGGTTCATCCATTCGAAGTTCGGTGCGGCCGGCGCCTCGCCCTGGCCCAGCCAGACCCAGACCAGCCCTGCGCCTTCGACGGCGGGATAGTGCTTCACGTTCACTGTCTTGCGGAAACACTCCGGATTGGCCGCCTCGTTGGGCACCTCCAGCACTTCGCCCGAGACGCAGATCTTCCAGCCGTGAAAGATGCAGCGCAGCGCGTTGTCTTCATTGCGCGCCAGCGCCAGCGACACGCCCCGGTGCGGGCAGGCCTCGTTCAGGAAGCCGACCCGACCGTCATGCGTGCGATAGGCCACATAGCGATTGCCGAAAAGCTTCACTCGCACCGGAGCGCCGCCGGCCTCCAGCCGCGAAGAGAGGACGGCGGGGATCCAATAGAGCTGCCGCAGCATCTGGCCCATGGGTGCGTCGCCTTCCACGCGCGTGAGGAGTTCGTTCTCTTCCTTGGTTGTCATGGGGTGCCTCTGATCAGATTGACGAGTTGGTTGAAGTTGCATAAATGTCTTCCGGCGAAGATAGATTGTCAAGCAACGAAAGGGTTTCCCCTAGTCAAGCGCATGCTCGGCGGTTTCTAAAAGTTGGGTAAGTTGGATAAAAAGAGAGTGCGCCAGCTGTTCAGGAAGGGCGACGTAAGGCAAACGACCGACTACCGACCGTGGCAGAACGCTCTCGCGTTCGTCTGTTCGCTGCCGCCGGAGATCGAGCGAAGCCTCGAGGCTTGATGCCGGACATCGACTGCACACGTGGCTTGCTCGGCGACCGCAATCGACAAGGCAAGCGGCGTCGAGGTCGGCCTGTGCGGCATTGGGTAAATTGGGTAGACTGCGTGTTGGACAAACGATTCGCAATATGCCTGCTCACAACTCTCTCCAGTCCGTCGATCTCTCCTCGCGCGACGCGCGAAGCGCCTTGCCGTTGCGGGCCAAGCCCTATTGGCACATCCACTCGCCGCGAACACACCTGGGCTACTACAAGGGCAGCCGGGGCGCCGTCTGGTATGGCCGGTTGTTCATCGGCGATGGCAAGTACAAGCAAACAAAACTGGGGCCCAGCAAGGACGAGGGGGCAGGGGGGTTGACCTTCGACCTCGCGGTTGAGTCGCTGCTGAAATGGGCAGACGGCCAGCAAGGCGGCGAGCCCGGCCGCGGCGACAGGCATGCGACGGAACGATCGGCCGACGGGGACACGCGCCGGGCGCGGCGGGCAGGCCAGTTGCAGCCCACCCGTCTGGACGCCATCTCGCAGGCGTGGGCGCACGAGCGGCCCGACGTGGACTTCTGGCTGCCGGGCTTCTTCCTGCGGATCGAATATGCCCACTACTTGCACGACCGGCGCGTCCAGGAAGTCGCCAAGCAGGCGGGCACGACGGTCGGGGATCTTCATGTGCTGCTGGCCCTGCGCCGCAACGGCGCCGACAGTGCCATGAGGCCCACGGACCTCTACCGGGAGTTGCTGGTGACCTCCGGTGCTATCACCAAGCGACTGGACAGCCTGCGCGAACAGAAGCTCATCCAACGCGCCGCCGCGGCCGGTGATCGCAGATCGGAGTTGGTCAAGCTCACCAAGCGGGGGCTTGCGATAGCGGACACCGCTATGACGCGGATCGCGCAATCACTCGAGCAGATCGTCAAGGCCAGCGGCGTGCGCCGCGAGGAACTTCGGCAGATGGACGAATGCTTCCGACGATTGATCGCCGCGATGTGAGGCCCTGCGGCACAGGGTTAACGCTAGTGACATATATCTTGCTAGGAAGATAATCATTGGGCAGCAAAGTTGGGCAGATAAGGCCCGGTCGTTGCGTTCGGCAAGCCGCCTTTGTTTCAGTGATCGGATCCACGATGAACGTCCCAAGCTTCCTACCTTCCCGTCGCACGCTTCTGAAGGCCTCGCTGGCGCCGCTGGCAATGTCCTTCGGCGCGGCGCGCGCGCAACCGGCGCCCAATTTTCGCGGCGACATCAAGCTGGGGCAGACGATGCCCTACAGCGGGCCGCTGTCGGCATTGAGCGCGATCGGCAAGGTGCAGTCTCGCTACTTCAAGATGGTCAACGACAAGGGCGGCATCAACGGACGCAGCATCACTCTGTTGTCGCTGGACGATGCTTACAACCCGGCAAAGGCCATGGAGCAGACGCGCAGCTTGGTTGAGCGCGAAAGCGTGACGGCGATGTTCGCGAGCATGGGCACAGCGCAGAACGTGGCAGTGCAGAAGTACCTGAACACGCGCAAGATCCCGCAGCTCTTCGTCTACGCGGGAAGCGACCGTTTCGCGGACCCAAAGAATTTCCCTTGGACGCTGCCAGGGTTGCCCACCTTCTCGACAGAAGCCGCGGCATACGCGGAGTACATTTCCCGTACAAAGCCCGCGGCGAAGATTGCGGTGCTCTATCAGAACGACGACTTCGGCAAGGAGTACCTGTCGGCCTTCCGAGAGCGCCTGCAGCAGCTCGGCAGAAAGGCGCAGGTGGTAGCGGCCACTGGCTATGAGGTGACGGCACCGACGATCGATTCGCAGATCATCAGCCTGGCCGGCACGGGCGCCGACGTATTCATGAACATCACCAGCCCGAAGTTCACGATCCAGGCCATCCGCAAGGTGAACGAACTGCCGTGGAGGCCGTTGCACGTGATCCCGATCACAAGCAACTTCATCGCCACCGTGTTGCGCGTGGCGGGGTTGGACAAATGCGTGGGCCTGATCTCGGCAACGCCGAGCAAGTCCGCTGGCGATCCGGAATGGGCCGACGATGCGGGCTACAAGGACTGGCTCGGCTTCATGAAGGCCTACTATCCCGAGGGCGACACCACCGAGCAGCTCAACCTGGTTGGCTACAGCATGGGCTTTCTCATGACCGAGGTACTGCGCCGGTGCGGCGACGACATCACAGGCGCGCGCATACTGAAGGAGGCCACGTCGCTCAAGGACGTGGCGCTGCCCGCGCTGATCCCGGGCATCACGATCAGCACCTCGCCAACCGACTACCGCCCGGTCGAGCAATTGCGACTGCAGCGTTTCGACGGGGCCCGCTGGGTCCCGATGGCCTGATGGACGCACGCGTGTCCCAGGCGACGGGCCACGCGCCCGGCCCGCTGCTGGAGGTGCGCAACGTGGAGCTGCGCTTCGGCGGCGTGCGTGCGCTGTCCGATGTCTCCTTCTCCGTGGGCCATGGCGTCATCTGCGGCATCATCGGCCCGAACGGCGCCGGCAAAACCTCACTGTTCAACTGCCTCAGCCGCATATACGAGCCGCACAGCGGATCGATTCGTTTCGAGCAGCGCGACCTGGGACAGGCGCGCCCGCACCAGGCCGCAGGCCTCGGCATCGCGCGCACCTTCCAGAACGTCGCCCTGTTCGACCGGCAGTCGGTGCGCAGGAACGTGGAGACCGGCTGCTTCCTGCGCTTCGGCGGGCGGCATTTCTCCTCCCTCTTCGGCACGCGGCGCGGCCGCGCGGACCGCGTGGCTGTGAACCGACGTGTCGCCGAGTTGCTGTCCTTCGCGCGCCTGGAGGACGTGGCCGATGTGCTGGTCTCGGAACTGCCCTTCGGCACGCGCAAGCGCGTGGAACTGGCGCGTGCGCTGGCCATACAGCCAAAGCTGCTGCTGCTCGACGAGCCTGCGGCCGGGCTCAACCACGAGGAGGTCGAGGAACTGTTCGGCTGGATCCGGGAAATCCGCGACGCGCTTGGCGTGTCGGTCCTCCTGATAGAGCATCACATGAATCTGGTGATGCGGGTCTCGGACCAGGTGGTCGTGCTGGAGTTCGGCGTCAAGATCGCCGAGGGCACGCCGCAGGAAGTCGCGACCGATCCGAAGGTTATCAAGGCCTATCTTGGAGACGGGGAATGAACGGCAGTCTCCTGACGGTCCGCGGCCTGTCTGCTGCCTACCGCAGCACCGCGGTGCTGCACGGGGTCGACATCGACGTGCGGCAGGGCGGCATCACAGCGCTGCTGGGTGCCAATGGCGCGGGCAAGACGACGCTACTGCGCGCCGTCAGCCATGCGCTCGTGAAAACCTGCGGCAGCATCGAGTTCGATGGCAAGCGCATTGACGGCCTGTCCACCGACTCGATCGCGCGGCTGGGAGTAGCGCACGTGCCGGACGGCCGGGGCACCTTCGCCCAGCTCACGGTGGAGGAGAACCTGCTGGTTGGCGCCATCGCGCGCCAGGGCAGGGTGCAGGTGCGCGCCGATCTCGGACGCATGTACGCGCTGTTCCCAGTGCTCGGCACCTACCGTCACAAGATGGCGGGCCTGCTCAGCGGCGGCGAACAGCAGATGGTGGCCATCGCGCGCTCGCTGATGCTGCGGCCGCGCCTATTGATGCTCGACGAGCCCTCATTCGGCCTCGCCCCGTTGATCGTGCGTCAGATCTTCGAAGTGCTAGGCCAGATCAACCGCGACAGCGGCCTGAGCATCCTGGTTGTAGAGCAGAACGCGCAGCTCGCGCTGGACCTCGCCGATCATGCCTATGTGCTGGAGATGGGCCGCGTCGCGATCAGCGGCAGCGCCGAGACGCTCAAGACCGACCCGCGCGTGCGGGCCGCCTACCTGGGCATCTGAGGAGAACGCAATGATGGAATTCGCGCAGCAAGTGGCTGCGGGCTTTGTGAACGGCTGCATCTACGCGATGCTGGCCCTCGCGCTGGTGATGATCTACCGCGCGACCAACCACGTGAATTTCGCGCAGGGCGAGATGGCGATGTTCTCGACCTACGTCGCCTGGTCCCTGCTACAGGCAGGGCTGCCCTACTGGGCGGCCGCGGCGGGCGCGGTCGTGTTCGGCTTCGTGGCGGGCGCGCTGGTCGAGCGCGTCGCGCTGCGGCCGCTGCACGATGCGCCGATCCTCGCGATCGTCACCGTGTTCGTGGCCCTGATGATCATCATCCAGAGCGCGGCGGGCCTGATCTTCGGCCACGAGAGCCGCAGCTTCCCCAGTCCCTTCGAGGGCTGGGGCAGCGTGGGGCAGGGGCTGCTGTCGGGCCATGCCCTCGGCACGGTCGCCGTCACGCTGGCGGTGCTGCTGGCGATGAGCGCCTTCTTCAAGTTCACCAGGCTCGGCTTGTCGATGCGGGCGGCCGCGCTCAACCCGCTGTCGAGCTCGTTGTCGGGCGTCAATGTCGGCCGAGTGCTGATGATCGGCTGGGGCGTGGCCGGTGCCATCGGCGCCATCGCCGGGCTGCTGGCCGCGCCGGTGGTGTTCCTGGGGCCGCACATGATGGCCGGCGTCATGATCTACGGCTTTGCCGCCGCCGTGCTCGGCGGGGTCGACAGCCCGGTGGGCGCGATCGTCGGCGGCCTGCTGCTGGGCATCGGCGAGAACCTGCTTGGTGCGTACGTGACCGGCAACGAGCTCAAGCTGACCATCGCGCTGGTCGTGATGTTTGCGATCCTCTTGGTGAAGCCGCGTGGCCTGTTCGGCGGAAAGGCCATTCAACGTGTATGACATGAACATTCGCCGGATCTCGGTCCTCGTCCTCGCCGGGCTTGCCTGCGCGCTGGCCCTCGTGTTCCTGGTACACGGCTACTGGGCGTTCAAGATCGCTACCGTGCTCATCCTGGCGCTGGCCGTGCGCGGGCTGCAACTGCTGATCGGTGCGAGCGGGCAGGTCTCGCTGGGCCATGGCGCCTTCTTCGCGATCGGGGCGTACGCGGCTGGCGTCGTGGTTGCGCAGCAGTGGCTTTCGCCTTACCTCGCGGTGCCAGTGGCGGTCGTCCTGTGCTGCGTGGCCGGCTTTCTCTTCGGGTTGCCCGCGGTGCGCCTGGCCGGGCCCTACCTGGCGCTGGCCACCTTCGCGCTGGCGCTGGCGTTGCCGCAACTGCTGAAGCACCCGCTGCTGGAGCCCTGGACGGGCGGTGTGAGCGGCCTGAGCCTCGACCCCATGAACGTTCCGGCGGTCTTCGCCTTCCTCCAGGTCGACCAGTGGATCCTGGCCCTGACGATGGGCTGGACTGCGCTGATCTACCTGCTGCTGCACCGCCTGATGAAGGGGCCCGCAGGGCTGGCCTGGCACATGCTGCGCGACCATCCCACCGCCGCGACGGCCGTCGGCGTCGACGTCGGCAGGTGGAAGGCCGCCGCCTTTGCGGTGAGCTCGGGCGTGGTCGGCGCAGCCGGTGCGCTCAACACGTCGCTCACCAGCTTCGTGTCGCCCGACAGCTTTCCGGTGTTCCTGTCGCTCAGCCTGCTGGTGGGCGTGGCCATCGCTTCGCCGCGGTCGAAGCTCGGCACCTTCGTCGCTGCACTGTTCCTGTCTTTCGTGCCCGACATCGCGGAGAAGCTGTCGCAGGAACTGACCGGCGTGCTCTACGGCTGCGTGATGCTGGCCGCGGTCTTCGTGCCGCCGCTGTTCGGACGCTGGCGCAACCGGGCCGCGCTCGCGCGGGACCGCCGCGCGCCGGCTGCGGGCATCGACACCATACCCCCCTTGTCCGCGCCCCCCGGAGGGCGGACGCTCACCCAGGAGAACTAGAAGCAATGCAAGCATCCATGCAAGCGCAGGAGAAACCGCTCCAAGGCAGGATCGCCGTCGTCACCGGGGCGACGCGCGGCGTCGGCAAGGGCGTCGCCCTGGCGCTCGGCGAGGCCGGCGCCACCGTCTACGTCACGGGCCGGACCTTCGACCCCGGCCGCTCGAACTGGCCGGGCTCGCTTTCGGAGACCGTCAGCGAGATTCAAAGGCGCGGCGGCACCGCGATTCCGATCGTCTGCGACCATGCCGACGATGCCAACGTGAAGCAGGTGTTCGAGCGCGTCCACGACGAGCAGGGCGGCCGCATCGACGTCCTGGTTAACAACGTCTTTGCCGCACCGGCGCAGATGCCGGCAAATGTTCCCTTCTGGGAACTGGACGACGAGATCTGGGAGACGCTCCTGCGCGTGGGTCTGCGTTCGCATTACATCGCGAGTCGCTGTGCGGCGCCGCGCATGGTGGAGCGCAGGCAGGGGCTGATCGTCAATACCTCATCGGGCGGCGCCGTGCGCTACACCTTCAACGTGCCCTTCGGCGTCCAGAAGGCAGGCGTGGACAAGATGGCCAAGGACATGGCGCACGACCTGCGCCCGCACAACGTTGCGTCCATTGTGATCTGGCCAGGCTTCATCAAGAGCGAGAAGTTCCTCGCGCAGCCGGACCGCGTGCCCCCTGCGCTGGCCAAACGCATCATGGAGCACGGCGAGTCGGCGGAGTTCGCGGGGCGCGCGGTGGCGGCGCTCGCGGCCGATCCGGAGGTCATGACCAAGTCAGGGCAGCTCCTGCTGGTCGCGGAGCTGGCGCGGGAATATGGATTCGTCGACATCGACGGACGCCTGCCAGATGCGCCATCGCGGATCTGACTCGCAAAGGCGCTATCGCGAATGAAATCAGACCACTACCCCGTCACGGACCGGTCCCGCATCCGCTGCCCGGTCTGGAACAGCCGCGCGCATTTTCGCTGTCGAAACCGCCGCAATCGAGAAACCGACTTGAGCTGAACGTTCGTCATGTCGCAGGCGGGAAAGGTACCACTTATATCCACAAAGCCCTGAAGGTGGGTGATACGCTGAAGATCAGTGGGCCACTAGGACGTTTCTTCGTGAGAAAGTCCGATCCACAGCCGGTGATATTTCTTGCCGGCGGATCGGGGTTATCGAGTCCCCGCTCGATGATCCTCGACTTGCTCGAGGGCGATGGGGACAAGCGCTCCATTACTCTGATCTATGGAGCCCGAGATCGCTCCGAACTTTACTTACCACGAACTGCTGCTCGATCTGACCGCGCGGTACGAGAACTTCCGCTATGTCCCCGTGCTGAGTGAGCCAACACCTCAATGCGAATGGGATGGCCTGTCCGGCTTTGTTCACGAAGCGGCGAGTTCCATCTTTCATGACGACTTCCGATCGCACAAGGCCTACCTGTGCGGGCCGCCAGCGATGATCGACGCTTGCATCCGCACGTTGATGCGGGGACGCTTGTTTGAGCGCGATATCTACACCGAGAAGTTCGTGACCGTCGGCGACGGTGCCAAGGCCTTGGCGCGTAGCCCCTTGTTCAAACATATCTAAAGCGCTCAATCGGGCGATACGGCTTCCCGAGTTGGACAAAGTTCGGATGACAGGCCCCCTTCACGCCGATGTCGCCGGTCGGTCTTCGCGGATCCCACACCTACGCCCCGATGGCGATGGATTACGAATAAATGAGCGCCACTATTGACCCTCATGGGCCGAACGGCGCCATTGCCCGGGCGTCATTCCCATCCATTCGGCAAACGCACGCCGGAATGCTGCCTCGGATTGATATCCTACGGACTCGGCTACGGCCGCGGTTGTGATCCCCGGCTTCGTCAACTCGTTGGCGGCCAGACTCATGCGGATATCGGTCAACAGTTCGATGGCCGAGCACCCCAGCTTGTCCTGAAAGTGCCGCATGAAGGTAGCGCGCGACATGCTGCACAAGTCGGCCAGCTCAGGCAGCTTCCAGGGGCGCGCCGGATCAGCAAATAGGGCTGAAATGGCCGGCGCCAGGCGTGGGTGACCGGCCAACGCCAGCAAGCCTGCTGGGGCATGCTCGGATTCGCTTGCTGCGCGCAGTACGAGTGTGAACAGCGCAGAGGACAGCGCGTTCAGAACGGCATTTCCGCCCAGTTTGTCGCTGGTGGACTCCAGCCGCATCAGGCCCATCAGACTGGTCAGGTGCTGTGTAGCAGAGCTGACATCTTCGTTGGCATTGCTGTCGGACGCCCGTATGACGACATTCGTGGGCAGGTAATTGCGAATCAAGCGGTCATGCGGTTGCCTGACGAAGAACCTCCCGCACAACAGATCCAGACGCTCGCCCGAGCCATCGTTCTCGCTGAGCATCCACCCTGCAGAATCTCGGCGATTGTGTGTGGGCGCCGGGGCCTGTCCACTGCCATCGTCCAGCACGTGCTCCGAGCCGTGAGGCAGCAGCACAATATCTCCGCCCACCAGTTCCGTGATCGTCTCCATCTTCGAGTCTTTGAGAATGGCCCGGCCCTTGAGCACGATGTGGTAAGGAATTTCGTCTGCCGCGGCCTGGGGCCAGGAGACGCGCCAAGGCGCGCCGTAAGCGCAGCGGACCTCCAGCCGGCCTGTGACGGTGATCATTTGCAGGAGCTGGCTCAGCCAGTCGACTTCGGACATGGGAATTCGGGACGCGAAAATGCTAATCCTTAACAATCGTATCGCGGTAAGCGCGTCGGTGGTACCCGGACACTCACTCCTTCGAAAGAGCTTGGCCGAAATGCAAGGCTCGAGAAAGCAGCCCCTGTCTGAAGTAAAAGCGTTGGCCGCGCGAGTTACTGAGGGCTGTATCGAGAATCAGCTGCTTGCAGTCATGCCGGTATCCCTCTTCGCGCACCGCGTCGACCAGCGCCGCGCCAACCCCGGTCGAACGCACATTGGCCGTCGTAACCAGATCGTCGATGTAGAGGAAACGACCGTAAATCAGATTCTCCTGGAGACGGTAGCCCGCCAAGCCGACCAGCTCCGTTCCCTGCCATGTGGCTAGTAGTCGATAGCCTTCGCGCGCCTGCCGCTGCACTTGTGCAATGAATGCATCCACATCGACCAGATGCGGCCTCAGTTCACGCATGACTGCGAAAGCGGCGTGGATGTCTTGATTCGTTTCGACGTGGCGTAATTGCAAATTCATGTCCATCTCCATTCGGGGGAGTCACCAATAAGAAGTCGATACAAGCAAAGCGGATGAGATCCCGCGGGACCGCGGACCTACGGGAAGGCGCCAGCGCCAACGGCCCTCCGTGACTCAGGGCAAAGTCGCGGGACTCAGTGATGCCGAATGCCCGCTGGCCCACCGAGAGTCCCGTCGTGCCGTAGCCGAGAGCGGTGACCACCCCGGCGAACTCGTGTCCCGGGATGGACGGTGTTCGGTTCCGGCTGACGCGATCGGTCCAAGTCGAAGGCCACGCTAACTCAGTGCCGACGAATCCCGACGCATAAACCTGAACGACGACGTCGTTAATCGCGGGCACTGGGTCGGGGCGCTCCACCAGCTTCATCCCGGCGTTTCCGGCAGCCTGCTCCGTAACAACAATCGCTTTCATGAGATCTCTCCTTATCAACTTGCTTGGTTAGGATCGGCGGCCGTGACAGCGAATGCTGCCAAGGCCTTTCAATCCGCCTTCTGACTGCGCCGCCTGCGCCGAAATATCCGATCACTGAGCCATCACTTTTGCTCGTAGGTGTGCGTTCGGCTTGACCGAACCTTCCCGCCTCCAAGGATGCTCGGAGGTGATCGGAGCGACGGGTTGCGTTCAGATCGAGCCGGCCGGGGCAACGGCAGGAAAGTCCTGCTTGTGGTCGAACACGTTATTGAAAAAGTTCGTCAGAGAGTACATGGCCACCAGCGCGACGATTTCGATGACGTGCGCATCCGTGTAGCCGGCATCGCGGACGGCTTGCAGATCGGCGTCACTGACCTTGCCGCGGGTCTCGATGACTTTGCGCGCGAATTGGACGGCAGCGTGCCGCTTCGGGTCGGTGGCATGGCCCTGCCGAGCGAGAATGATTTCATCGGCAGACATCTTGGCCATCCGCTCGGCCGTAAAGCTGTGAACCGTGAGGCAGTAATCGCAGCCATTCACTTCGGAGACGGCAAGGCCGATGCTGTCGCGCGTCTTCACGTCGAGCACCTTGCTCAGGGAGCCGAGCAGGGTGGCCCATGCGTTGAACGCGATGGGGCTCAGTGCGAAGGTCGCCATCATGTTTGGGGTGAAGCCGATGTTCTTGGTGAACATATCGAGAGTCGGCTTCGAGTCGGCCGACACTTGTTGCGGCGTGGGTAGCGTTCTGGGCATCGTAGGCTCCTTAAGTTTTCAACGATTGGGGTGAATGGGGGAACGCGTCTGTGCTTGGCTATACGAGATCCAGCACTTCGGCGAGCGGACGGCGCGGCTTCTGCGACCAATTTCCCGGTCGCTCCGCTCCGATGGACACCAGCATGACCGGCACTTCGTTCTCGGCCAGCGCGAACTCGCGGACCAGCGCTTCGGCGTCGAAACCGATCATGGGCGTCGAGCCAAGGCCCCAAGAGCGGGCCACATACATCATCGCCGTCGCGGCGATGGCGCCCGTGCGCACCGCCTCGTCTCGCTGCTGCTGCGGGTGCTCGAAATACAGACCGCGTGCGGGGTTCTCCCACTCCGGCACCATCTTTGCCGGCATGACGCCCGCCTCCACCAACGGTGCCAGGCGCTCTGGAATTACGCTGGAATCGGCCAACTGGCCGCAGATGATGAAGGTGACGGCCGCATCTGTGATCGGGGGTTGATTCCAAGCGATCGGCTTCAAGCGAGCCTTGGCTTCAGGCGTGCGTACAGCGATGAAGCGCCAGTTCTGCAGGTGGAAGGATGTCGGAGCGGTGGTGGTGATACGCACCAACTCGCTGATTTGGTCGTCGCTCAAGGTGACGGATGGGTCGTAGTACTTGGCGGCGCTACGGCTCAGGATGGTTTCGACGACGGGGTTGGTCGCGGGGATTCCGTCCTCGGCCAGTGCGCGAATAATCGCGGTGACGCCGCTGGCGGATTCGACGGCAGGAATATCGATACGGCTCATGGTTTGGCTTCTTCATCAGGTGATTAGGAGCCGCAACTTTATGGTCTGCCAATGCAAATAGCGATACTCGATTGGAGCAGTTTTATGCCCAAAAGGATCAAGGACCGGCAATGCACCGGAGTTCCCCCTGGTTGGGGAAAGTGAGGTGAGGTCGGCAACGGAATCGCCGAGGACACCGAGCAGGGCACGTTGCTCAACGCCGACCCCGACCAAACCACTCCCTCTCGCGTGATGCATCGGACACAACGCTGGAAGGCGACGATGTGAGCCGAAAGGTGCGCGGCGACGGCAAACAGCTCGGGGCCCTTGATGGCCAGCAGCTTGTGTTCCGCCCGCCCCCATGTCACCCGCGACCGACTGTGCTTGTGGCGCGACTATCTGGCT
>NZ_JAGGNV010000031.1:4272-47647 GCF_018614955.1 Variovorax paradoxus | reverse complement strand
CACCGCGCCGCGATGCTCGAGTTCGAGGGCAAGAGCTATCGACTCAAGGAGGCCGTCGCACGCATCTCACAAACCCCCGTCACGGCATAATCCGACCCGTCCTGCCTGGGGCAGTTTGGGTGGCCATCAGTGGAGCAGTTTGACCTGGCCATCGGGGGTCAACCGGTGCTTGCGCTACCGGATCACTGGTGCGCTGACCTATGGTCCGTCACGCATCGGCAAGACGCGGGCTAGCGAGTATCTACGCCTTCTGATGGCTCAGACACAACCCAGGATCACCACCTACCATGCCCAGGCCGAGCACAAGCCGCGTCATGCCGAGGGGCCGTTCCTGGCCAACCTGCTTGAGGCCGTGGGCTACCCGGATCCGGTCAGCGGCAGCAATCCGGCCAAGCGCATGCGATTGGTCAACAAGATCAGGGAGGCCTGCGCGCGAAACGGCAGTGGCACCGTCGTGCTGTTCTGCGACGAGGCGCAGCGCTTCGACGAGAACGAATACGAGTGGCTGCGCGACGTGCATGACCATCTGGACCGGCTGCAGATTCGGCTCTTCACCTTCCTGGTGGGTCAGCAGGAACTCCTGGCGGTCAAGATGGCCATGCAGCACGCGAGGAAGACGCAGATCGTGGCGCGCTTGATGGTGGAGGAGCTGGCGTTCTTCGGCATCCGCAATGTGCGCGATGTGGCGACATGTCTGGACGGCTACGATCAGACGCGCTTCCCGCGGGCGAGCGACTGGAGTTTCACCCGCTTCTACGTGCCGAAGGCCGTGGAGGAGGGCTATCGGCTGGCCCACGACGCCGGATTGCTGTGGTCGGCCTTCGAGAGTCTTCATCACAGGCACGGCCTGCCCGGCGCGCTGGAGATTCCGATGGAGTCGTTTACGCGCGCGGTGGAGATCGTGCTCAAGGACAGCGAACTGCGCGACGGCGCCGGATACCGGCCGGACGCTGCACTGTGGGATATCGCGGTACGTAGCTGCGGCTACATCCAATCTCGCCAGGCGATCAGCGCCGAGCTGATGACGAGCGCTGCCTGAGAGCTGGAAACATGGGCCGGGGGTCAGGCAATGTCGCTGCCGATTCTGATACTGGACCAGCACGCGCTGAATCCGCGCGTCGGCTACATACTTCACCGGCGCTGGGTGCAACCCTACGAGTCGCTGGTCGGCCTGCTGTGGAAATTCGCACGCGCGAACCGGCTGGCGGGGCACTTCCTGATCAAGCAGCTGCGATCCAACCCGTTGGATCCGTACGTCGGCCTCCGCCCTGCAGACATCGAGGTACCGGTCGTGGCCCGGCTGCTGGGCGTGACACAGCGCAGCGTGCGCGAGGGGACGGATATGGCGGCGCTGGATGCTTCCCGATTCCTGCGCTACTGCCCGAGCTGCATGTCGCTCGGCTATCACGGCGTGGTGCACCAGCGCGAGCGCCATGAGCAGTGTCCGATTCATCGGGTGCCACTGCTTGCGACTTGCCGGCATTGTGGCGAGGCGTCGGCTTACCACCTGGACGCACAGCTGCTGGAGGCGCCCTTTCGCTGCAGGCACTGCCGTCAGACCTACGGCTCGCACTTGCCGCCGCTGTTGCGGTGCAAGGGATTGTCACGCGAGCGCCGTGTCGCAGTGACGCGAGCGGCCATAGGGTAGGGCGGTGGTGTACGCCTGCGGGGTGACACATCGTCTTTGCAAGACTTGCGGTCTGGAGTGAGTGACACATTTGTTTTGCAAATCGCGCAAACCCAGGCTGGACGCGCCTCTTGCGCCGGCCGGCTTGAGCCCGAAAGTTCGAGTGACACATTTGCCTGCGCACGAGTGACACAGTTGGTTTTTGCTACGGCCGGCGTCGCTGACGGTACTTGCTGCCGGAGCCATTGCCATCGCTGAATAATCGCGTAGCGGCCGAATGTAAGTACGATTTCGTAACATCTGGTTCCACAAGAGTGCGAAAGTCCGCGTTTTAGTCGCCCTGGCCGTACGATCTGCGTCACGCATACCTCACTACGGCAAACACGTCCGGGAGGCACAGATGACGGAATCGAATACGGCAGAGGCAATTCAGCCAGACATCGTCGTCGTTGGCGCCGGCATGGCCGGTCTGTACTTCGCTTGGCGGATGCTCAGGCACAAGCCTACGACGAAGATCGTCATCCTGGAAATGCTCGATCGCCCCGGTGGACGGTTGGATACCGATCTCGTCGTCATCAACGGCACCTTGGTCAAGAACGAAGAAGGCGGCATGCGCTTTGTCGATAGCATGAAGAACTTGATGTGGCTGCTCAAGACGCTGTCGCTCGACAAGGACATCATGCCGTTCAACATGGGGGACGACAACAACATCTACTACCTGCGTGGCCGCCGCTTCACCTTTGGCGACATGGCGGGCAATCCCGACCTCTGGAGCAGCCGCTACTTCCTGCGTGACCAGGAGAAACAGCGCCAGCCGAACAAGATTCTTCAAGAGGTTTTCGACACGGTGCTGACACAGAACGGTGTCGATCCGAAGCAGTGGTATCCGCAAACACCCGAGGACTGGCAGAAGATTCGCCTCGAATTCCGCTATCGCGGCGTGCCCTTGTATGAATGGGGCTTTTGGGCATTGCTCGTCGACTACGGTCTTTCTCAGGAATGCCTTCAGATGATCGAGGACTCGATGGGGTTCCTCGCGTTCTATGACCAAAAGGTCAACGCCGGCGTCGGCTTCCAGACCATGGGTGACTTCGACAAGTTGCCCAACTATCTGACGTTACGGCCCGGCTACGAAACGCTGTCGGATACGCTTGCGCGGCAGATCAAGGAAATGGGAGGAAGGATTCTCCTGGGACATCACGTCGATGCCTTCGACATCGACGTCACTGACAAGAACCTGCTCAACGTGAGAGCCCATACTGACAACGGATGGACGACGCACTTTCTTTGTCCGCAACTCGTCCTCGGGCTGCCCAGTCGTCCGCTCGAGCTCCTTTCCTCGCAATGTCCGGCGCTGCGCGACAACGGTCAGCTCATGGCTGACATCCGCAGCGTCACCACCATGCCGCTCACGAAGATCAACCTGTACTTCAAGGAGCGGTGGTGGTTCGACCGCTACAAGATTGCCGCAGGCGGTTCCTTCACCGACCTGCCGATGGCCCAGTTCTACTGCTATTGGCCCATTGCGACCAATGACGACAAAGGGCCCGCGTCGATGACGATCTACTGCGATTTCGATCGCACCACATATTGGGAGGAGTTGCAGAAGATGGGCAAGCCCTTCGCGCCTACCGATGGATTGACGCAACCCAAGCACACGACACCGGCCGGCACGTTCGTGGTCGAGCAGGCGATGCGGCAGCTTGCCGAGTTCTTCGGCGACAACGCCTTGCCGGATCCGCTGTTGGCGACCTATGTACGTTGGGGCTCGCCAGAGTTCGGGGACGGCGATCACTCCTGGGTCATCGGCGCGAACGACAAGGCCATCGCAGCGCGGCTGCAGAATCCGATCAAGGGCAAGGTCTACATCTGCGGTGAAGCGTATTCGGACGAGCAAGCTTGGGTAGACGGTGCATTGCGCTCCACGGAAACCGTCTTACAAGAGTGTTTTGGCCTGCCCGCTTACGATCGTCCTGTGTGACAGTGTTGCATTGTCGTTTCTCAGCTTTTTGCGCCACCAGATCACTGGGAGCCGCGAATGCAGTGTCCCCTCTGCCAATGTGAGAATCTTGCCGATGCCAGCTTTTGCCAGGATTGCGGTGCCAAGCTCGAGTTGATTTGCAGCGGATGCCATGCCGCGAATGCGGCAGCCAGCAGGTTTTGTCGAAAGTGCGGAACGCCGCTGACTCCGAAGCCGGCGGTCGTTGCGGCAGCGACCATTGAATCTTCGCAGGCTGCGCGTACCGGCGTGTCGGCCGAGGCTGCCACGGCGGATCCGTACGTTCCGGCGCATCTGGCTGAGCGATTCCGGCTTGGCCACGCAGCACATCTCACGAAGCACGCCGGCGAGCGCAAGATCATCACCGCGCTGTTCGCGGACATCAAGGGCTCGATGGCGCTGCTCGACGGCATGGACCCGGAAGTCGCGCAGCAGGTCATCGATCCGGCACTGCGCCTGATGATGAGTGCCGTGTACCGCTACGAAGGCTATGTCGCCCAGGCGCTGGGTGACGGAATCTTCGCCTTCTTCGGCGCTCCGATCGCGCGCGAGGATCACGCCCGACGGGCTCTCTACGCGGCGCTCAGCATGCAGGAGCAGATGAAAGCGTACGGCGCCCGGCTGCTGCGGGAAAAGGGGCTGCCCGCCGTGCAGATCAGGGTGGGCATCCATACCGGTGAAGTGGTCGTGCGTTCGATCCCGACCGACGACCAGCGCGCGGACTATGTGCCGATCGGGCACTCGACGGGATTGGCAGCTCGCATTGAGCACGTCGCGGCACCCGGCTCAGTGGTCGTCAGCGAATCCACCCATCGCCTAACAGAGGGCTACTTCGAGTTTCGCAGCCTGGGCAGCGTCCCTTTGAAAGGCGTCAGTGCGAACATCAACCTCTTCGAAGTCACCGGCGTCGGCCCATTGCATACCCGCCTCGAAGTGTCCGCCAGCCATGGCTTGGCACGGTTCGTCGGCCGCCAGAACGAGCTCGAACGAATGCAGGCGATGCTGCAGCTGGCCAAGGCGGGCGAAGGACAAATCATCGGCGTCATCGGCGAGGCGGGCGTGGGCAAGTCGCGCCTGTGTCACGAGTTCAAGCTGCTGGCGAAAGAGGGCTGCCTGATCTTGGAGTGCAGTTCGGACTCCTACGGCAAGGCGTTTCCCTACCTGCCGTTGATCGACATGCTGAAGAGCTACCTGCAGATTGCGCCGGCCGACGACGACCGCCGCAAGCTGGAGAAGGTGACCGGCCGCGTGCTGGGGCTCGATCGCAGCCTTGATGACGCGATCCCCTTCTTGTTGGCCTTGCTGGGCGTCAGGGATGCTGCCGCGCCGATCGACAAGATGGATCCGCAGATCCAGCGCCGCCGAACGTTCGACGCAATTCAGCGACTGGTGCTGCGCGAAGCCGTCAACCAGCCGGTCTTGATGGTGATGGAGGACCTGCATTGGCTGGACGCCGAGAGCCAGAGTTTCCTGACGATGTTCGGTCGTGCCGTGGAGGGTGCGCGCATCCTGCTGCTCGTCAACTATCGTCCGGAGTACCAACCCAGCTGGGACGCTGCCACGTCGCACAGCCAATTGCGCTTGAAAGCGTTCGGGCGTGAGGATGCCGAAGCGCTGCTGATCGCCTTGCTCGGAACCGCTCCCGCGCTCGCCGAACTGAAATCGCTCATTGTCGAGAAGACGCAGGGAAATCCATTCTTCATGGAGGAGTACGTTCAGACCCTGTTCGATCATAGTGTTCTGATGCGACGCGGTGAAGAGATCGTGCTCACCCGCGCATTGGCGACGATCGAGATGCCCGCAACGGTGCAGGGCGTGTTGGCGGCCCGCATCGACCGCTTGGAGCCCGAGCACAAGGCGTTTCTACAGATGCTTGCGGTGCTCGGCAATACGTCCCCGCTGCGTCTCATCGAGCGTGTGGCGCAGAGTTCCGAAACGCAGCTCCAGGAGATGCTCGACCGCCTGCAGAGTGCCGAATTCATCTTCGAGCGAACGGTGTTCCCCGATGTGGAATACGTGTTCAAGCACGCACTCACCCGGGAGACGGCCTACGGCGAGCTGCTGGCTGACACCAGGCGCATCTTGCATTCGCGCGTGGCGCAAGCAATGGAAGCGCATTTCAGCGATCACCTGGACGATCACTGCAGCGAGCTTGCCCATCACTATGCTTGCAGCGACAACGTGCCGAAGGCGGTCGATTTCCTGATGCGCGCCGGATCGCAAGCGATGCAACGCTCCGCCTACGCCACGGCAATCGATCATCTCAGCTCGTCGCTGACCATGCTGCCGGGACTTTCCGATCCGGCGGGGCGCGACTCGCGCGAGTTGCAGATTCAATCGATGCTCGGGTCGGCATGGATGGCGACGCGCGGCTTCGCGGTGCCGGAGGTCGCCCAAGCCTACGAGCGGGCCCGCGAACTATGCCAGGACACCACCGATAGCGCCGACCTCGTTCGGGTGCTTTCAGGATTGGGGTTGCTGTACATCAATCGGGGTGAACTGCGGTTGGCGCGCGATATCGGCGAGCAACTTCTGGGCTTGGCCGAGCGCAGGCTGGAAACCGAGCTGTTTGTGAGCGGCCACGAATTGCTCGGACTCACGTTGCTTCGGGTCGGCGACCTGATCGATTGCAGGTCGCATATGGAGCTGGCGGTTCAGCGCTACGAGGACGTGCACGATCACGCACTGCGCGACAGCCTGGGCCGGGATCCGAGGGTCTCCTGTCTTGCCTTCGGCGCGCTGGGGCTGTGGCTGTTGGGATACCCGGATCAGGCGGTTGCGGGCGTCGCGCAAGCGCAGCGGGCGGCGCATGCGGCAACGCCTCGGCACCCGTTCAGCCTCGCGTACGCGATGGCTTCATTGGCATGGGTCCATCAATTCCGCGGCGAAGCGTCTCTGGCTCTGCAAGCGGCCGAAGCGACGACCGATTTCGCCACCGAACAGGGTTTCCCGAGCTGGCTCGTCCACGGCCTGATCGTCCAAGGATGGGCCGAGGCCGAGCTAGGCAATACCGAAAGCGGATTCACCCACATCGAGCAGGCGCTGTTAGCGTACAAGGCTACCGGTGCCAAGGTCTGGCAGCCGCTATTCCTGCTGTTGCAGGTTCAGGCGCTCTCGCGTGCCGGACAAATCGCCGAGGGACTGGAATCGGTCACCAAGGCGCTGGGCCTCGCCAGTGAGATGGGTACGTATTGGTGGGAGGCTGAGCTCTTTCGCGTCAGGGGAGAGTTGCTTCTTGCCCTCTCCACGGAAAATGCCGCCGAGGCGCAGACCTGCTTCGAACGCGCTCTTTCCATCGCCAGACAGCAAAGCGCCAAGTCTCTTGAATTGCGCACATGCGTCAGCATGGTCCGGTTGGCGCGTCTCCATGGCGGGCACGCGCAGGCCTTGCTCGAACTTGCCTCCGTGTATGAATGGTTTACCGAAGGCTTCGATGCCGCTGACTTGATCGAGGCGCGCGAGTTGCTGCGGGGGTCGGGGCAAGGCTGAGCCTTCACTGATACTCGTCGCTCACGTCGCGTGCGGAATGGAAAGCCACGATGCCCCAGTTCCGCGCTCCGGGCGCGGTGGATTTGTGCCAAACCCCCGGCGGAACAACGTGCCATCGATTTTCCAGTACGGCCGGATCGCCTTGCCCATAACGATCCACGCGCCAGCCGTCCGTTGTCTGGACGTGCGTTTCCACGGCGCCATCCAGCGCCAACAGATACTGTGTGCTATTCACATGCCGCTCAATACTTGCGCCGCCGATGCCACGAGTCACCACGACCCTGACGCTACCGATCGCCGCGGGCACTGGGCACCCAAGACTCGAGAGATCCAATGCTGCAAAGGCTTCGGCAATGTTCGGGTTCTGCCGCAAATTCTCGCGGGCATCGGCGGCCGCCTGCCGCAGGACGCACAACACATCGGGCCGGGTCGCGAAGCGGTCCAGTTCTTCGATGACCGGTCGTGCCTCCGGCGTGATGCTCTGGTTGTTGGTCGGCTGCGCCATGGGGGATCTGTTTCTGACTTCGATGATACGAGATGCCCAAGTTCTTGAAGGACAGCAGGTGCGAAGCCCATATTGGGGTCCGCGTCCTTTCAGACGGAGCAAAGGGGTCCTGCCGCGTTGCCGGCCTCTTCAGCGCGAAAGCGGCCGGTTGTTTTGTCGCGAATTCAGCTCCTTGCTACCGCCTACATCTTCGCGCGCGGCTGTCTCCCGCCTGTTTGCAAAGGGGAAGCCGCGTCGCTAGACTGGCTCCGTCGAGCATTGACGAGGGTCTTGCCGCTTGGCGAGAGCCCGTACTTGGCTCTCCTGTCGCATCTCCCGCGCTTCGTCACCGCCGGCGATCGCTGCTGATCAAGGAATCCGAAGGACAGCGCCTCGGACGGCGACCCTTGCCCCTTCATGAAAGCTCGATATGAAAATTCAGCAGGTCGAGGCGATTCCTCTGCGCATTCCTTTTACGGTCGGCGGCAGGTCCGACGCCGGCGCATGGGGTGGCAAGGATCTGAAGACGGTGGATTCGCTGTTGCTCAAGGTGACCACCGATAGCGGCCTGGTCGGATGGGGCGAGAGTTTCGGCTTCACGGTCGTGCCGGTCGTCAAGGCAGCCATCGATAACGTCATTGCGCCGCTTTGTCTCGGCCGCGACCCCCTGTTGATAGAAAAGCTGATGCGAGAGGTGCAACGCACCCTGCACATTTTTGGGCGCAGTGGGGCCATCATGTTCGGGCTCTCCGCCCTCGACATCGCGCTGTGGGACATTGCAGGCAAAGCGGCGGGGCAACCGGTGCATCGCTTGCTAGGCGGCAGCGACGCAGCCGAGTTGTCGTGCTATGCCAGCCTGATTCGCTACACCGACCCGGAGCTGGTCGCCGAAAACGCGAACCGCGCGCTGGGTTTGGGCTATACGCGCCTGAAGCTTCATGAGATCGACCCGGCCTGTGTGCGCGCAGCGCGCGAAGCGGCCGGAGAAGAAGTGGAGATCACGCTCGATGTCAATTGCCAGTGGTCCGTGCGTGACGCGCTGGACATGGCCGACCGCTTGCGCGAGTACAACCTTCGCTGGCTCGAGGAGCCGGTCTGGCCGCCCGAAAACCTCGACGGCCTGGCACGGATGCGCCGCGAAGGGGGCATTTCGATTGCGGCGGGCGAGAACGCGTCGACCCTGATGGACTTCGCGCACATGCTCCAGGCGGGCGCAGTGGACTTCATTCAACCCAGCCCGGCGAAGATGGGCGGCATCACCGAGCTGCGCAAAGTCTTCGCCTTGGCGAATGCGCACAACGCCACGGTGATGGTGCACGCTTTCTATGACGGACCCGGGCTCGTCGCCGGGGTTCATGCCAGCGCGGCCCTCGGCGGCGCCAATGCAGTGGTCGAGTGGCGGTTCTTCGACCTGGAAGCGCAACTCTATGGCGACGCCATCGTGCCAAAGGGCGGAGTGATGACAGTGCCACAGGGTCCAGGCCTCGGCATCGAGCCGAGTGCCGATGTCATCCTCGATTACCGCCTGCACTGATGCAGCGGCGTTGAGGCCTGTCGCCCGACATCTGCTCGTGGCCGAACACGGATTCCGAGCGATTCCGATTTAGGGTGAATTGGAACGACCGGGTGCCCGTCGCGTTCCCATCGTTTCCAGCGCTCCTGCAGCTATTTCCTTATTGCCTGTGAGATCAACTGCTGTTCGCGCGTCCCTGGGCCTTGCGGATGACTATCTGTGCGCCGCATCGACTGCTTCACGTAGATGCCGAGTGCCGGGCTGAACCACACCAGGTTCTCGTTGCCCATGTTGTCCGTCCACTTCACCCTGTACGCTTCGAACGTTCCCGCCGGCACGGATACGTTTTAGCTCGCTTCAACCCAGTACACCATGTCGAGGCGCTGACGCTGCTGCGTGGCGTGAATGGTCTGCGTGTGACTAGCGCTCCAGGTCTTGCCAACGGTCAAAGGCCACTCGAAGCTGAGAGGAGGATCCCATGTGATGAGGGGTCGTCCCTGGACAAACAGCCCGACCCAGTTTCCGTTGGGTTGAGCCAAGATGGTTCCCTCCGTGGACTCGAAAGCCACGAGTTGACTACCCTGCCAGGCGATCTCTCCGCGTTTGTACGAAAGTTGCGTGCTTGCGGTGCCAAAGCTGCCTGTATCGCGCCTGGAAGAAACCCAGGTCGTCCCTAGCGGTGGTGCCTCATAGCTTGCCGCTTTCGGCGCAGATGAGGCGCATCCTTGTGAAGCGACTACCACAATGGAGATTGCTGCGACAAGCAGCGCAAACTTGTGAGCGACGTTCATGATTCCTCCGATACACGCGATTGCATAGGGCGAACCTAGACGAGGCTCAACCTCGCTCGGCATGGTTCGCCTGCTGGTGCGTAGTCGACGACAATGGGCCGCCCTCCGCAACCCCTGGAGTCACTCATGTCGCCGATCAGAAGCCTCGTCTGCGCCGCGCTGCTCGCCACCGCAACGCTCCTGTCGGCCTGTGCCACGCATGGCGCGGCAACGAGCCCAGCGACGACGAGCGTAGAGGCGAAAGCGTCTCCTGCGCTCGTGCCGTTTGCGTCCGATGAAGGCCTGGCACGTCTTGGGCGCTCGGGCGCAAAGGTCGATTTCGCGGCGCTCGCCAACCAATTTGAAGCCCAGTACAACGGCACGTTCTGCGGGCCCACCTCGGCCGCGATCGTGCTCAACGCCGTGCACAGCCGCAGTGCCGACCTGCCACGCGACCACACGCGGCTGCGCAAGGACGATGTGCAGTTCATGCGAGCCGGCGCCGATCCGATCGTCCCGCGGTTCACGCAGGACAGCGTGATCGACAGGGGCCCCAAGACACGTGCGCAGGTGCTTGGCGAGCCGATCATCATTGGCGGCAAGCAGGTCAAGGATTTCGGCTACCAGCTGCGCCAGTTTGACGCAATGCTGCGCGCAAACGCGCTCGTCACAAGAGTTGTCGTCGTTGACGATGCGCTTTCCGAGGAGGCCATCCGCGCTGACCTGGCAAACAACCTCGCACGCGGCGGCGACTACGTGATCGTGAACTACAGGCGTGAGGCCGTGGGCCAGAAGGGCGGTGGCCACATCTCGCCGCTCGGCGCCTACGACGCTGCGTCAGACTCGTTCCTCGTGCTCGATGTCAACCCGGATGTGGCGGGCTGGGTCTGGATGCCGACGGCCACTCTGGTGAAAGGCATGCGCACTTTCGACACGGTGGAGAACCGTGGCTACGTGCTGGTCCACGCGCCATAAGCCCTCGGGCAACGCGAAGAAGTGTCGCTGGGCCATGTCAGTGGGTCAGGTTGCCTCAATCGAGAGGTTGTCTTGAATGTCCGGTTCTGGCTGCGGATTCAACCGGTCGATGCAACGGTTTGGCTGAACATTTCAGCAGGTGTTTGGAAGTTGAGAGTCTTCCTTGGTCGCTCGTTCAATCTCCGTGCAAGGGCATTCAGCTTGGCCTGTGAGTAGGTCGAGACATCGATCCCCTTGGGAAGGTACTGCCTCAGCAGGCCGTTCGTATTTTCATTGGTTCCGCGCTGCCAAGGGTTCTGAGGATCACAGAAGTACACCTTGATGTCGGTCGCCAGAGTGAAGTGCTTGTGGCCGGCCATTTCTGATCCTCGGTCCCAGGTCAGCGACTTGTAGAGCTCCTGCGGCAGCTTGCGAGCATTCTTGATCAGCGCATTGACGACCGTCTCCGTGTCCTTGCCAGTGAGCTTCACCAGCATCACGTAGCGCGTTGCCGCTCGACCAGGGTCGCGATCTGGCTGTTGGAACTTCCGAACAACAAGTCGCCCTTCCCAGTGACCAGGCACTGCTCGATCTTCAGCCGCGGCTGGGCGCTCGCTGATCGATATTGCATCTACGATTCTTCCGTGGATGTCTGTCTTCTGCGTGTAGTGGCGCGAGCGGCGCATGCCTCGCGTGCGCCTGAGGTGCTGCAGCAGTTCCTTCTTCAAGGCGCCACGGGCTTGAATAAACAGGCTGCGGTAGATGGTCTCGTGTGACACGTGGCAGTTCTCGTCGCACGGATAAGTATGCGTGAGCCACCCCGTAATCTGCTCCGGCGACCACTGCAATTGGAGCTTGCCCGCCACGATGTGTGCCAGGGCCCGGTTCTCAGCCAGCTTGCAGCGCTTGGGCCGATGGGCTCGATCCCAAGCTGCCTGGTCGGCCTGGCTCGCCCGATAGCATCCTTGACCACCATTGCGCTTGGTCTCACGGCTGACGGTCGACGGCGCTCGTCCAAGGATCGTGGCGATTGCGCGGATCGAAAAGCCAGCCACCACCGCACGCGAGATCTCCTCTCGCTCGGACAAGGTCAGCGCCAACCTGGAACGGTGACGCTCCGGCGGGCGGATCCCGCCTGTCTCGGCCAGGATCTGTCGTATCGACCCATGGTGTCGATCGAACAACCCAGCGATCTGGTGGAGGGTCTGACCTTGCTTCCAGCGCTCCCACATGAGCGCCTTCTGACTGTCTGTGTAGAAGGTCCGCGTTCGATACTTCATCTGCAACACTCCTTCTGCCTACGCAGTTTTTAGTGTGTTGCATCGACCGGTTGAATTCGCATGTTCGGCTACGTGGGCACCCACGCCATGAACCCCGCACTCCAGAAGCTGGGCTACCACCCTGTCAAGGACTTCGAGCCTATCGGGCTGATCGGATCGTCGCCGACCCTGATGGTGGCCAACCGGCACGCGGGATTCGATGAAGTTCGCGGCCTCCTGCAGCGTTTGCGCAGCGGGCCGGGCAGCATCAGGTACGCGTCGGCCGGCGACGGGACGCCGCCACACTTCGCGGCGGAGCTGTTCCAACTCAACACGGGCACGAGGATGGAAGGCAGAACCCATGAGGGTGCAGCGCCTGCGATCGTGGACACACTCGATGGTCGCTCGCAGGTCATGTTTCCGAGCTTGTTCACCGCACATCCCTTCATCCTTGACGGCCGGCTGCGCGCCCTCGCCGTTGCGGCCCCGGCGCGTCTCGAAGCGTTGCCTGCGGTGCCTACGCTCTCGGAATCAGGCATCGAAGGGGTCGATGTGTCGCAGTGGTATGGGCTGTTTGCCCCTGCACGCACCTCGCCCGCGGTGATCGCGCAGATCAACCGCGCCCTCAACGAGGTTCTCGCCAATCCGCAAGTGGTTGCCCGATTCGAACGCCAAGGCGCCAGGGTCGAGGCCGGTCCGCCCTCTGCACTGCGGGAACGCGTTCGGCACGAGTTCGGTCGTTGGCAGGACGTGGTGGACGAGGGCGGCCTCGCGCCGCAAGACATCCGCCTGCTTGCGGCGGATTGATCGGCCGAATCACCCAGACCCGGCACTCGTTGCCGAAAACCATCTTGCGGCACGTTGCCGCATCCACCGTCGGCGTTGCGAGGCGCCGGTAATCCTTGTCCGTCCCTTGGAGACACTTGCTATGCGTAAGTCCTTGATCACCTTTGCGGCGCTGGCTGCTTCGGGCGCTGCTTCGGCGCAGTCGTCCTTGACGCTTTTCGGCGTCGCAGATTCAGCAATCAGTCGCTACAGCGTGAAGAGTTCCTTCTACAACAACACCGGGACGCTCCCGCCGCCGCCGGCTCTCGCCGTGGCAGAAGCGACGCGTTCTCAAACCGTGCTGTCGAGTGGCGCCAATTCGTCAAGCCGTGTCGGCTTCCGTGGCACCGAAGACCTGGGCGGCGGACTCGCGGCAGGTTTCTGGCTCGAGTCGGGCATCACCCAGGACAGCGGCGCAACCGCTTTGGCCTCCTTCAGCCGTCGCTCAACGGTGAGCCTGTCAGGCGGATTCGGTGAACTCAGGCTCGGCCGGGACTATGTTCCGACCTACTGGAACGAGAGCGTGTTCGATCCGATGGGCGCAGTCGGCGTCGGCGAAAATCTCATCAAGAGCATCAGCGGCAACATCGCCACGGCGCGCGGCCCGGGCTCCGCCAGTGCCGCGAATGACAACGCGATCCGGGCGTCCAACAGCGTGGGTTACTTCCTGCCGCGCAATCTCGGCGGTTTCTACGGTCAGGTCATGTACGCCCTGCCTGAGAACGTGAAATACAGCTACCTGTCCGACAGCCCGTCCCAACGTGGCCGCTACTACGGCGGGCGGTTCGGCTATGCAAACGGCCCGCTCGATGTGGCGGTTGCCTACGGACAAAGCACGGCAGCCGACACCTTGTTGATCAGCGAGGCCGGGGTCGTGGCCGGCACCCGGCTTTCCGAGAAACTGCGCACGATCAACTTGGGCGCGTCCTACGATTTCGGTGTCCTCAAGCTGATGGGCGAGTTGTCGCAGGTCAAGGACAAGGCTGAGACCACCACCGCTCCCTTGAGTGCCGGCAGACTCACCTTCAAAGACAATGACGAGTACAACGGCGCCATGATCGGCATGACGGTCCCCGTCGGTGCTGGCGTTCTGAAGGCGTCGTACGCTCGCGTCAAGTTCAAGAACGACCCGGGTTCCGCCGCGCCGACGTTGCTGGCACTGGACCGCGACGCGTCGGTGAACAAACTCGCGCTCGGCTACGTCCACAACCTGTCGAAGCGCACCGCGCTCTACGCCACGGTGGCTCGCGCTCGGATCAAGAACGGACAGAACAATCCTGCAATCATGGCCGTGGGGCTCGGGGGCCCAGCCTTCTTGTCTACGGGTTCGGGCGTGGCGGGTTTGGCACCGCGCAGCGCTACGGGCTACGACTTCGGGCTGCGCCACGCATTCTGACGACAAGTGTGGCAGCGTGTATGGGGCTCTGGCATGAGCCCCATCGTGCTGATCAATCGCGGAAGAATGACGTTGGCATGCACCTTGAAGATGTCTGCAATACAACCTTAGGCGGGCATTGAAGGAAGAACGGCGAATGCCCGCAACTGCTCCGGCACCGGACTACCAGCAGCATTCAGACCCGGCGTCATCGCACGGTCCTCCGCCTCCAAGGTGGCGGCGCAAGAGATTGGCGCAGCATCGCCAGAAAGGCCGTTGCCCGCGCACTTCGCCCGAAGCGGGTGCCCAGCATGGCGACGACGTCGGCGGCAGGAACATCCCAGCTCGCAAGCACCCGCTTGAGCCGACCGGCTGCCAGATCGGCAGCGACGTTCCACTCCGACCGCATCGCGACACCCTGCCCTGTGACCGCCCAGTCGCGCACCACCGCGCCGTCATTGCTGCACATGGTGGGACGGATCCGGACGGTCTCCGGCTCGCGCGAAGCGTGCACGAAGCGCCACAGCGTGACGTCCTCGTCGTTCTCTCTCACCACCAGGCATCGATGCCGCAGCAAGTCTGAAGGCGACTGAATCGGCGAAGCACTGGCGAGATAGTCCGGGCTGGCGCAGAGGATGCGTCGGTTCGGTGCCAGCGTCGTGACAATCTGGTTTTGGGCGCCAGGCGGTCCGATGTGGACGATGACGTCGCTGCTCTCGACCAGGTGCGCGCCGGGATGGTCGGCAAGGTCCAGGGTGACCGTCACGCCAGGGTGCGCTTTTGCAAACGCATCGACCACGGGTGCGACATGCAGCCGGCCGAAGCCATGCGGGGCGGCTATGCGTAGATGCCCGCTGACGGCCTTCTTGCGATTGGCCAATGCCTCGGACAGCGCCTCCATCGCATCGGCCACGATCGTCCCGTGCGATGCGACCAGATCGCCTTCATCGGTGAGGACCAACCTGCGGCCGGAACGGTCGATCAGCCGGATGCCAATCCGTGCTTCCAGCGCTTGCAGGCGCTGGGTGACGGCCGGCGGCGTGACATCCATCTTCCGGGCAGCTTCAGCGAGCGACGCGGACTGGGCCAGCATGTTGAAGAAGCGCAGATCCTCAGAGCTGATCATTTAGTGGGACCTTAACTCGCTATGCAGGTTCGATAAATTGTAGGTTGAATCGATCAGGCGCAACATCCGGTCATCTCACTTGGTCGGTGCCGGCCCGCATCCAGCAGGCCGCATCGGACAAGCACAACTCGGAGCACGACATTGGGCCAGCCCATAGCCATGAAGCAGGCGCAAGCCGAACAGAGCGCAACGACGCTGGGGGAACTGGCGACGCCTTGCCTAGTCCTCGACGCTGAGCGGATGGAGCGGAACATCGCACGCCTGAAAGCCAAGCTGGACCGCCTGGGCGTCACGCTGCGTCCCCACCTCAAGACGTCCAAGTCGGTGGACGTCGCGCGGCGCGTGATGACGTCGCCGTCGGGTCCGGCAACCGTTTCGACGCTTCTTGAAGCCGAGCAGTTCGCGGCGGCTGGCGTGCGGGACATCGTCTACGCCGTCGGCATTGCACCATCGAAACTGGCACTGGTGCTGGCGCTGCGCGCCGGGGGCGCCGACGTGACCGTGGTGCTGGACACCGTGGAGCAGGCGCAAGCCGTTGCGCAGGCCTCGCGCCAAGCAGGAGCGCGCATTCCGGCGCTCATCGAGATCGACTGCGACGGCCACCGCTCCGGCGTGCTGCCGACCGACCGGCAACTGCTGCTGGACATCGGCCACGCCCTCGAAGACGGAGCGGAACTGCGTGGCGTGATCACGCACGCCGGCGCCAGTTACTCGGCCCGTGGGCCCGAAGCCTTGCGTCAATGTGCCGAGGTCGAGCGTCGCAGCGTGGTCGATGCCGCCACCGTCCTGCGCGAGGCGGGCTTGCCCTGCCCGGTGGTCAGCGTCGGCTCCACACCGACCGCGCACAACGCCGCCGACCTCTCCGGCGTGACCGAAGTCCGGGCGGGCGTGTTCGTGTTCTTCGATCTCGTGATGGCCGGTATCGGTGTCTGCCAGGTCGACGACATCGCGCTGTCGGTACTCGCGACGGTGATCGGCCACCAGCGCGACAAGGGATGGATCGTGATCGACGCCGGCTGGATGGCACTATCGCAGGACCGCGGCACCCGCAGGCAGGCGATCGACCAAGGTTATGGGCAGGTGTGCGACACCGCCGGCGTGCCCTATCCCGACCTGATCGTTGCCGACGCCAACCAGGAGCACGGGATCATCACGGTGCGTCCCGGCTCGGGGGGCAAGCTGCCCGATCTCGCGATCGGTGATCGTGTGCGGATCCTGCCGAACCACGCCTGCGCCACAGGCGCCCAGCACCGGGCTTATCACGTCGTTCGCGGCGCATCCGACCGGGTCGAAGCCGAGTGGTCGCGTTTCGGGGGCTGGCGATGAGCGGCCAGCACGTGACCGGCATCCTGACGGACCGGGCGCCGAAGCCGGCAGGTCACTACACGCAGGCCATTGTCGCCGGCGGCGCCCACGTCTTCGTCTCCGGCCAGTTGCCGATCCGCCCGGATGGACGTCCGCTGGACGACGATGGATTCGAGGCGCAGGCCAGGCAGGCGATCCAGAACATGCTGGAGATCGTGCGCGCCGCGGGCAGCTCGCCGCAACAGCTCGTCAAGGTGACGGCCTACATCGTCGGCATCGCCAACTGGGCCCGCTTCAACGCGGTCTATGCGTCCATGCTGCCGGATGCATGCCCCGCGCGCACCGTGGTTCCGGTGCCAGAGTTGCACTTCGGGTACCTGGTCGAGATCGACGCCATCGCGGTGCGCGAACCATGACCGCCATAGCGACCCGGCCCGGCCACCACCACAACGACGACGTGGTGCTGGTCCCGTTTGCCACGGAACACCTGGAAGGCGCCCTCCAGCTTTCGCAGGAAATGTCCTGGCCCTATCGGCTCGAGGACTGGGCCTTCGCGCTGGAGCTCGGCCAGGGCTTCGTGCTCCGCAACGGCGCCGGTACAGTGATGGCGACTGCGGCCTGGTGGGCCTACGGCGAGGACCATGCTTCAGCCGGGATGATCATCGTCGCCAAGGCTGCCCAAGGCCGTGGCCACGGTGCCCGGCTGATGGATGCGCTGCTGGCAGCGGCGCACCCGCGGACCATCACGCTGAACTCGACGGCCGAAGGGCTGGCGCTTTATGAAAGGCGCGGCTTTGTCCGCATCGGCGTCATCCAACAGCATCAAGGCTTTCCCGACGAGCGCCACCAGGCGCCACCGGCCAGCCTGGTCAGGGCGATGGCGCCATCGGATGTCGAGGCGGTCGCGCGTCTGGACCGGCAGGCCACGGGCTGGGCCAGGCGGCAGATGCTGGATCGGCTCATCAAGGCCGGTGACGGCGACGTGCTCGTGCGTGACGGCGAGCCGCGCGGCTATGCCATTTCACGCCTGTTCGGCCGCGGGCACGTCATCGGTCCCGTGGTCGCCGAAAGTGCGGCCGATGCGCGCGCCTTGATCGAAGCCGCGCTCGCACGTCTTGGCCAGGTTTTCGTCCGCGTCGACACCGCTGCCACCTCGCAGCTGGGGGACTGGCTCGAAAGCATCGGCCTGCGCCAGGTCGATGACGCCACCACCATGGTCAAGGGGCCGCACATCCCGCCGGCGGGGCCAGCACGCATGTTCGCGCTGGCCAACCAGTCGTTCAACTAGGAGACATCACGATGCTGCGCTCGAAGACGCCGGAAACGCCGCTATGAAGCTGACCTCGTATTGGCTGGACACCTCGGAGCCCTTCCGTAGTGCGACTGCAGGACCGGTGCAGGGCAGCTGCGACGTGGCGGTGATCGGCGGCGGCCTGACCGGCTGTTCGGCTGCGCTGGCGCTTGCCAAGAAGGGTGCACGCGTCGTGCTCCTGGAAGCCGAGACCATCGGGCACGCCGCCTCCGGTCGCAACGGCGGCATGTGCAACAACGGCTTTGCCCAGGACTACGGCACGATGTCGGCCAAACTCGGCAAGGAAGTCGCCGACCGGCTCTATCGGGCCTTCGACGCCGGAGTCGATACGGTCGAGCGCCTGGTGGCGGAAGAGAAGATCGACTGCAGCTTCGCGCGCGTTGGCAAGATCAAGCTGGCGGCCAAACCCGAGCACTACGACAAGCTGGCCCGCAGCCAGGAATTGCTGGCCGCCAATGTCGATCCCGACACGGAGATGGTGAGCCGTGCGGACCTGGCCGGCGAGGTCGGGTCGGACCGCTTCTATGGCGGGCTGATCTACCGCAAAGGCGCCGGCATGCATGTCGGGCGCTTCGTCCGCGGCTTGGCGGAAGCGGCGGCGCGGCGTGGCGTGGAGATCCACGAGCATGCGCCGATGACGGGCCTGCGACCCGCGCCCGGCGGAGGCCACCAGATCGAGACGCCGAAGGGCCGGCTCAACGCCAAGCAGGTTCTGCTGGCGAGCGGAACCTCGCAGACGGGGCCGCTGGGTTGGATTCGACGCCGCATCGTGCCGGTCGGCGCGTTCCTGATCGTCACCGAGCCCCTGCCGACAGAGACGCTCGACCGGCTATTGCCGCGACGCCGAATGGCGGTCGATACCAAGAATCTCGTCAACTACTTCCGAACGACGCCCGACAACCGGCTGCTCTTCGGTGGACGCGCCCGCTTCGCCGTCTCCAACCCGACCTCCGACGAGAAGAGTGGCGCGATCCTGCAGGCGGCATTGCACGACGTCTTTCCCGACCTTCGCCACGTGCGCATCGACTACTGCTGGGGCGGAATGGTCGACATGACGCGTGACCGCCTGCCACGCGCGGGCGAGCGCAATGGCATCTACTTCTCGATGGGCTACAGCGGCCACGGCACCCAGATGTCGACCCTGATGGGGACGATCATGGCGGAAGTCATGGACGGGCGCGCCGAACTCAATCCCTGGAAAGACTTCGACTGGCCCGCGATCCCGGGCCATGTCGGACCACCGTGGTTCCTGCCGCTGGTAGGGGCCTATTACCGGCTCAAGGACAAGCTCGCCTGAAGCCGATCTCGCCACTCATAGATCGAGGAGACAACCATGAACGAGCACAAAAATCTCAACGGCCTGATCGGGGCCGAGGAAAGCACGCGCCTGATGGGTCAGCTGAAGCGCGGCGCCAGCCGCCGCGACGTGCTGGCAATGCTCATGGCCGGCGGCATGCAGGCAACGCTGGCGGGCAGCGTTGCGGCGCTGGCCACGACGGCAAATGCGCAGACGGCGCGCAAGGGCGGCCGCATCCGGGTCGCAGGTACCGCCTCTGGCGTGAACGACACACTCGATCCAGCCAGGCAGTCCAACGGCACCGACTACGCCCGCGGCTTCATGTTCTACAACGGGCTGACCTCCCTGGACGGCACCCTGACGCCGCAGCCGTCGCTGGCCGAGGAGTTCAGCACCAAGGACGCCAAGACCTGGGTGTTCAGGCTGCGCAAGGGCGTGAGCTTCCACGACGGCAAGCCGCTGACGCCGGCCGATGTGGTGTTCTCGATGATGCGGCACAAGGACGCGGCAACCGCATCGAGGGCCAAGGTCCTGGCCGACCAGATCGAGGAAGTGACCGCCACCGGCCCCAACGAGGTGACTTTCCGCCTGACCTCGCCCAACGCCGACCTGCCCGTGATCCTGGGCACCTACCACTTCCACATCGTCAAGGAAGGCACGACCGACTTCAGTGCCGGCATCGGCACCGGCCCCTACAAGGTCAAGGAGTTCAAGCCCGGCGTGCGCTCCATCGCCGTGCGCAACGAGAACTACTGGAAGCCGAACCGCCCGTATCTGGACGAGATCGAGTTCCTGGCCATCACCGATGAGTCGGCGCGCGTCAACGCGCTGCTGGGGGGGCAGCTGGACTTGATCAGCGCGGTCGACCCGCGCTCGGTCGAACGCGTGAAGGCCACCGGCAAGCACGCGATCTTCGAGTCCAAGGCGGTCTCGTACACGGACCTGGTCATGCGGTTCGATCGCAGCCCCGGCTCCAACCCGGATTTCGTGCTGGCCATGAAGCACCTGTTCAATCGCGAGCAGATGCTCAAGACCATCGCGCAGGGCTATGGCGTGGTGGCCAACGACCAGCCCATCGGCCCGGCCAGCCGCTTCCACTTCAAGGGCCTGCCGCAGCGTGCGTACGATCCCGAGAAGGCCAAGTGGCACCTTCAAAGGGCCAACCTGGGCAGCACCCCCGTCCCGGTGGTGGTCTCGCCCGCCGCGGTCAACTCGGTGGAGATGGCCCTGGTGCTGCAGCACGCGGCCCAGCAGATCGGGCTGAATCTGGAGGTCAAGCGCATGCCTGCCGACGGGTACTGGTCTACGCACTGGATGAAGCACCCGGTGGGTTTCGGCAACGTCAACACACGCCCCAGCGCCGACCTGGCGTTGACCTTGTTCTTCAAGTCCGATGCGCCCTGGAACGAAGCGGGCTGGAAGAACGAGAAGTTCGACCAGCTGCTGGTGGCCGCGCGCGGCGAAACCGACGCGGCCAAGCGCGCGCAGATGTATGCGGACATGCAGGTGATGATCCACAACGAAGGCGGCATCGGGATCCCGATGTTCGTCTCCAGCATCGATGGGCACACCAGCAAGCTCAAGGGCCTGTCGCAAATACCGCTTGGGGGAATGATGGGCTCCAGCTTCGCCGAACACGTCTGGCTGGACGCATGACCTGCTCCCGCAGCGAGTTCCCCGCACTGGTCGGGCCTTGATGGGTGAACTGCGGCTGCCTGGGCTCCAGGGCCAGGGCAGCGAGCTGGCGCGGCCCAGCTGTTCCTCAACGCTTGCGTGACCGGTGGGGTCCGTGATGGACGCGGCGGCCGGCGCCGCGATCATCGCGATCCAGCGCCACATCGCGCGCATCGCATCTATCCGCTGATGCAAGCGCCGCTGGCCATGGGCGTGTGCTCCGTCCTCCTGGGCTTCACGCTCGGGAGCGTGCAGCCGATGGTGATGAGCCTGCTGCTCCAGTTGGCCCCGAGCAGCCACATGGCGACGCGGTGGCCATGCGCGTGATCGTGATCAACGCGTCCAGCGTCGGCATCCCCCTGGTGTCGGGCGCGGCCGGAGCCCTCATCGGCGCGTCAGGCATGTTCTGGGTGGCCGGGCTGATGGCGGGTGCGGGCAGCAGATTGGCGCTCGGTCTGAGGCGACGCGCTGCGGCGCGCCATGACGACTCTGTTTCCCGAACTTGAAGGCCTGGCGATCGATTTCCAGTGGTCCGGTCTGGTGGGCATGACGCTCAACCAGCTGCCGCGTGTCGGGCGCATCGACGAGCGGACCTGTGTCTGCTTCGGCTACAACGGCGTGGGCATCGCGATGGCGACGCTGCTGGGCCGCTATGCAGGCAGCTTGATGGCCGGCGAGTCGCCGCAGCTCGCCTTGCTCGACGCGTCCCGGCAGAAGCCGGTGCCCTTCCCATTCGCTGCGCACTCCCGGTGTGCGGATGGTTGCCGGCTGGTACCAGATGCTCGATGCGCTCGGGCGATGACCGGTCGATCTCTGCTGGTCGTGACGCGCACGGCTGCGGCTCCATCAGCTCCTACGCAACCCAAGTGGATTCCGTTTCAATCCAAACGCCCCTCAGCATTCCTCACCGCGCTTGTTTTGAGCCACTTGGATCGATGCTGACGCGCAGCGCGTGTGCTGGCAGGAGACGAAGACCGGCGCGAAGTCTTCCAGGAATGTCCAGAGTCGCTTGCGACGTTCTCTGCAGCCTCTAGAAATCAGCCACCTTGCCCCACACCGACTTGTTGAACCGGCCCGGGCTGAAAGGCGCGGGATCGAAGATCGGCTCTGCGCCGGTGACCAGGTCGGCGATCAGGTGGCCGGCGCCTGGACCGATGCCGAAGCCATGCCCGGAAAAGCCCGCGGCCAGGATGAATCCGGGCACCTCCGGCACTTCTCCGACACCGGGGACGCCGTCGGGCGTGCTGTCGATGTAACCAGCCCAGGCGCTGGCGATGGGAGCCTTGCCAAGTGCAGGCAACAAGTCGACGGCGCGGCGGTGGGTCTCGCGCACGCTTGCCGGGTCGGGCTTGGGATCGAGGATGCGCGCCCGTTCCATGGGCGTGGGCGAGTCCAGCTTCCATCGCGCGCGGGTTTCATGACCCCAGCGGATGCCTTCCAGGCCGCCGGGAAACACGTTGCGCCAGCGCTTGGCGAACATGGGCACGAACTGCGGCGCGAAGCGCATCAGCTGTGGCGTCGGGTCCACGCGCCCACGGCCGCTGATGGCCAGTATGTGGCTGCCGTCGGGGCGCCGGGTGACGGCGACACCCGGGCCGGCCAGGGCGTCCGGCAGACGCTGTTCCAGCGGGGACACGCGCACGATGGATTGGCGCACCGTGGCGAGCGGAAACCGCACGCCGAGCTGGTGACAGAACGAGGACGCCCAAGCACCACCTGCAAGAACAGCCGTGCGGGTCTTGATGGTTCCCGCTTCGGTGACCACGCCGCTGACGCGGCCGCCCTCGAGCTCGATGCCCCGTGCTGCGCAGTTCTGGTGGACGCTGCCGCCCAGCTTCATCAGCGCGGCTGCCACGGCGGGCGCCGCCTTGGCGGGATCGGCAGTGCCGTCGCTGGGCGAGAACACGCCGCCTTTCCATGCGCGGCCGGTCGCCTGACCCCGCTGCGAGGCCTGCCGGCCGCTTAGCATTTGCGTGGTCACGCCCGCCGTCCTTGCGAAATCGCGCCAGCGGGCCCAGCGCGCCAGTTCGGATTCGTCATCGCTGAGATACAACAATCCGCAGCGGGAGAAGCCCGTGTCTTCGCCGGTGTCGGCGGCAAACTGCTCCCACAGCTCGAGGCTCCTGGTCGCCATCGGCAGTTCGCGGGCGTCGCGATTCTGCTGGCGGCACCAGCCCCAGTTGCGGCTCGATTGCTCGGCGCCGATGCGGCCCTTTTCAACCACGGCGACCGAAAGCCCGCGCCGGACCAGGTAGTACGCGGTAAACATACCGATGATCCCGCCGCCGATCACGACGACGTCGGCACGGGCCGGCGGGTTAGGCGAAGTCTCGACAAGACGAAGTGGCTGTGACATGGCTGGGGCTCGATCGTCGTTTCAGGGCTGCACGTTCTGGACGACGTAGAACTTGGCGACGCGCTCGCTGCTCTCCCATCCGATCGGGGCGCCCTGCGCCACGAAGAGCGCGTCGCCAGCGTTTGCCGTCAGCACGCTGCCATCGGGCCCGGCGAATCGCACACCGCCGGCCAGCAGGTACATGAACTCGTTGAGGCGATGCGGGCGAACGACGCGGTGGTAGGGCGTCGAATCCCAGGTGCCCGCGCGGTACTCCGCCTGCTCGTCGATGAAGACGTTGTCGCTGCGGCACTGAGGGGTCGGGCCCAGCAGCGTCTCGGCCGGGGGCGGCGTGGACGCCTTGAAGGCGGCGTCGGCGCGCAGCGGCGTGATGCCGGAGTTGTTCGGCCCCTCTGCCTCTACCGCGCAGGACACGAACAACGTGCGAGATGCGGCCAGTATGCGAACTGCCGTGCCGCGGGCGATGACGGCCCCTTCACCGCGGCCGAGCACGAGCGGTGCCGCGCCGGCCGCCGTCAGGCCGAGCTCTCCGGCCATGACGACGATGGTCTCGGTGTGGGGAAAGCGCGCGACATCGACGTCACCGATGAAGCTGACGCGGCCGGCGCTCATTGAGTCCGGTCCTTCCCAGGCGATTTCGCGATCGCGAGCGAAAGGATCGGCCGCGCCGAAGGCGGCCTTGCGGAAAGAGGTCGACAGCGGTGCGCCGTCGGCGCGGTGCAGCAGCAGGGCTACGGTCATGGTCGTTGTTCCTTTGAATTGCGGGTATTCATAGCGTTGCGCCCTCAAGCGGCACTGGGCGCGGGGCCATCCAGGTAGCCGAGGATGGCCTTGGTCTCGAGGTATTCCTCCAGGCCTTCGACGCCGTATTCGCGTCCGTTGCCCGAGCGCTTGTAGCCGCCGAAGGGCGCATCGGGACTCCAGGGCGGGTTGTTGATGTGCACCTGCCCGGAACGGATTCGCGCAGCCACCGCGCGAGCGGCAGCGAGGTCCTGGCCCTGGACGTGGGCGCCCAAGCCATAGACCGTCCCGTTGGCGATCGCGACGGCCTCGTCCACGCTGTCGTAGGGAATGATGGCCAGCACCGGGCCGAAGATCTCCTCCTGCGCGATCCGCATCTGCGGCTGCACGTCGGAAAAGAGGGTGGGGCGCACGTAGTAGCCGCGCTCCACCCCCTGCGGGCGACCGGGGCCGCCGCAGACGAGGCGCGCGCCTTCGGCGATGCCGACGCCGATCATTTCCTGCACGCGGTTGAACTGCGCACGGTTGGCCACCGGGCCATGCGTGGTCTGCTGCAAACGCGGATCGCCCACGACAAGCGCGGATGCCGCCTCGCACGCGATGCGCTCGACGTCTGCGAGGCGTTCGCGTGGCACGATCATGCGGGTGGGGGCGCTGCAGGACTGGCCGACGTTGCGCAAACCCGCCGCCACCGCGGCCGGTATGGCGCGTGCGAAATCGGCATCGGGCAGGATGACGTTGGGCGACTTGCCACCGAGTTCCTGGGCCACGCGCTTGACGGTCGGCGCGGCCGCCTGCGCCACCAGGACGCCGGCCCGGGTGGAGCCGGTGATCGAGATCATGTCCACATCAGTGTGCGTGGCCAGCGCGGCGCCGACCTCCGGCCCTTCGCCATTGACGAGGTTGAACACACCCGCGGGAATGCCGGCGTCGTGCATCAATTCAGCGAACAGAAAGGCGCTCAGGGGCGACAGCTCGCTGGGCTTCAAGACGACGGTGCAGCCCGCCGCCAGCGCGGGGCCCACCTTCGCGGTGATCTGGTAGAGCGGCCAGTTCCAGGGGGTGATCAGGCCGCACACGCCAATGGCCTCGCGCATGATGGCTGTGTTGCCGCGGTGTGTGACAAAGGCATAGCTGCCCGCGAGATCGCGGGCCACGCGGACGTGCTCCGCCGCGATCGGCACCTGTGCGGCGCGCGCCACGCTGATGGCGCAGCCCATCTCCTGCGAGATCGCCTGGGCAAACGCCTCGGCCCGCTCCAGGATCAGGGCGTGGACGCGGTCGAGAAGCGCGGCCCTGCTCTGGGGCGAGCTCACGGACCAGGTCGCCAAGGCGCGCCGCGCCGCGGCCACGGCCGTGGCGACGTCTTGTGCGTTGCCCAATGCGATTTCCGCGACGGATTCTTCCGTCGACGGGTCGATGACGGCACTGCGGGCCTGCCCTGCCGGCAAGACCCACTCGCCGCCAATGAAGATGCGATCCAGACGGCCGTCGTTAGCGAGGCGCTCGATGATGGCGGTGTTCATGCGGGGCTATCCTTTGCAGCGGCGGCGGGGTTTGCCAAGCCGACTTCCTGGCAGCAAGTATCGGCCGCAAGGCGGCCCAGGTGGTTAACGGTCAACAAAGCGAAAGCTAAGGTGACCTTAATATGAGCATGTACGAAGGTGGCGTCGCTCATCGCTCGATTGCCCCGTTTACGTTGCAGGACGGGCGTCCAGTCGCAGCGCTGCCGCGCGGCCGTAGCGGTCCATGCCAAACCCCTCCGGGTCGACATCCGGCCTGCGGCCGAGCAGTTCGAACGGCCCGAATACCCCTGCACGCACTTTGCAGTCTTTCGCACTGTCGATGTCCCAGTTGCGGCGTACGACATCGCCCTCGATGACGCTCTGCTGGCGGGCGGTATTCAGGCGGCTCGCCGAGTTGGTCGAAGTTGAGGGGACAAGAAGCTTGGACATGGGAAACCTTGTTCGCGTTGGTCGGATGGTGACCATGCTAGAGAAAGCACTGCGGCGGTGATGCCGAAGCAGATGCTATGAAAGGTCGGAAATGTTTGATTGGGAGCTTCTGACAGCTCATCGTGTGGCAGGAACGGACGCTGGAAGGCAAAGCTCCAGCCGGCATGGCGACTGGGCGCGCCAGACAAGTCAGGTAAATCGAAACAGGGCTGTGGATCTACTCCTGTGAACCGCGCGGAATCGTTGATGACCGACCCAGTTCGCGATGGCTTGCGCTGTCGGGTCGAACTTATGTGACGTCCCGGCAGGGCTCTTCCTGCTCGCGCCAGCTCGACGATCTGTTCTCGAAATGCCGCCGGGTACGGTGGCCTGATCTAGGCCGGACTCCTTCTTCCCCGCGAACAGCACCACTCAAAAATGCCAGGCCCCCTCCGGATTGACAAAGAAACTGCTTGGGTTCCGTTGCGATATGGCATCTCCTGTAATGGGGACAACCCTAGACTTATTCCATCTCAACGCAGCGGGTCAGCCCATGATTTTCAAACCCAAATTCATCAGCTTCGATTGCTATGGAACGCTCATCAACTTCGAGATGGGCCCGACGGCAAAAGTCCTGTTCAAGGACCGTGTGTCGGCCGACCGGATGCCGGCGTTCCTGGACAGTTTTCGGGCCTATCGCCTCGACGAGGTACTGGGCGACTGGAAGCCCTTTTACGACGTGGTGGAGAACTCCATCCAGCGTGCCTGCAAGGCGCATGGCATCGAATGCCTGGCATCGGATGCGCTCTCTCTATACGACGCGGTGCCGACCTGGCAGCCGCACCCGAACGTGGTCGAGGTGCTGGAGGCGATCGCACCGCACGTGCCGCTGGTGATCTTGTCGAACTCGATGGTCGACCTCATCCCTCACAGCGTCGCGCACCTCAAGGCTCCTTTCCACGCGGTCTACACCGCCGAGGAAGCGCGCGCCTACAAGCCACGCATGCAAGCCTTCGAATACATGTTCGACCAGCTCGGCTGCGGGCCCGATCAAATGATGCATGTCTCGTCGAGCTTCCGGTATGACCTGATGACGGCGTCCGACCTGGGCTTCATGGCCAAGGCCTTCATCGACCGGGGTCACGAGCCTACGTCGACCGAATACGGCGTGAGCCGCTTGACAGACGTTCGTCAGCTTCCTGCACTGCTCGGACTCTGATGCTCATGCTTGACTCCCACCTTGGACCTCAGGGGGCGATGCCTGAGGGCCACCCGAGCGAGGCCGCTGCGCTGAGCACCGCAGCGCCCGACCTGGCGCCAGCCGAGGTGCAGGCGCTGGTGGCGCGCCTCTATGGCATCGACGGCAGTGTGAAGTCGCTGGCCGGCGAGCGCGACCAGAACTGCGCCGTCGAGTCCGCCGACGGCACGCGCTACGTGTTCAAGATCAGCAACTCCTCCGAGCCGGTGTCGCTGGTCGATTTCCAGATCGCCGCCCTTGAGCACATCGCCCGCACATCGCCCAGCCAGCCGGTCCCCCGCGTCGTGCGGACGCTGGACGGCCGCGCGCGTGACACCGTGGAGCTAGCGGACGGCGCCCGCACCACCGTGCGTATGCTGACCTATCTGGAAGGCATTCAGATCCGGGAGACACCGCGCACCGCCGCTCAGCGCGTGACGATGGGCAAGGGATTGGCCGAACTGGACCTCGCCCTGCAAGGCTTCACGCACCCTGCGGCCACGCACGACCTGCTGTGGAATGTGTCGGCCGCGCACCGGCTGACCGTCCAGCTCGACAGCCTGGTTGAAGGACCACGACGCGCGCTGGCCCAGTCGTTCATGACGCGCTTCACCGACCATGTGCTGCCCCGCCTTGCGTCGTTGAGGGCGCAGGTGATCCACAACGACTATCACCTCTACAACGTGCTGGTCGCGCCGGACGACCAGGCGCGCATCACCGGCATCATCGACTTCGGCGACATGCTCCATGCGCCACTGGTCGGCGAGGTGGCGACGGCTGCCGCCTTCCACATGACCGGCAGCGCCGACCCGTTGGAGGGACCGGCGCAGTTCGTCGGTGCCTACCAGGCCGTCCTGCCGCTGACCGAGCTGGAGCAGGACATCGTCGCCGACCTCATGGCGACGCGCCACCTCATCACGGCGTTGATCTCGGAGTGGCGCGCCCTGCGCTATCCAGAAAACCGCGCCTACATCATGCGCCACAACCCCGCGGCCTGGGAGGCGCTGTCGCAGATGGCAGACCTCTCCCGCCACGACGCGCGCGACCGCTTACTGACCCCAACACGAAACGGAACCTCCTCATGAAAGCCACCGCTGACTTCAACATGGTCAACGCCTACATCCCCGGCCGCGCCAATGTCGGGCCCGCCACCGAGGCGATGATCGAGCGGCGCAATGCGCTGCTCGGCCCGGCCTACCGGCTGATGTACGAACACCCGCTGCACATCGTGCGCGGCGACGGCGTGTGGCTGATAGACCCGGAAGGCCGCCGCTACCTTGACGTCTACAACAACGTCACGTCGCTCGGTCACTGCCACCCCGCGGTGACCGAGGCGATCTGCCGCCAGGTGCAGACGCTTGCGACCAACACGCGATACCTCCACGACACCATCCTCGAGCTGGCCGAGCGCCTGCTCGCCAGCGTGCCCGGCACTGACCTGGCCCACCTGATGCTGACTTGCACCGGCAGCGAGGCCAATGACCTGGCGTATCGCATCGCCAAGGTACGCACGGGGGGCACGGGTGTGATCGTCACCGACACGGCCTACCACGGCATCACCGACGCCGTGTCTCAGTTCTCGCCATCGCTGGGCGTGACTGTCGACCTCGGTCCGCACGTTCGCCTGGTGTCGGCGCCGCGCCTGTACCACGCCGAAGGTGCCGACCTTGGCGAGCGCTTCACACGCGACGTTGAGGCGGCCATCGCCGACCTGCAGCGCCACGGCATCAAGCCGGCGGCCTTGATCGTCGATTCGCTTTTCACCAGCGACGGCATCCTGCCCGAGCCTGCGGGCTTCCTGAAGGGAGCGGTCGAGGCGATCAAGCGCGCTGGCGGCCTGTTCATCGCCGACGAGGTGCAGCCCGGCTTCGGTCGCACCGGTGAGCACATGTGGGGCTTCCAGCGCCACGGTCTCGTTCCCGACATCGTCACGCTGGGCAAGCCGATGGGCAACGGCCAGCCGATAGCGGGCCTCCTCGCAACAGCCGACGCCCTGGCCGATTTCGGCAAGAACTCCCGCTACTTCAACACCTTCGCCGGCAACACGGTCTCATGCGCGGCCGCCCTGGCGGTGCTGGAGACCATTGAACGGGATCGGCTGGTGCCGCACGCAGCCAAGATCGGCAAGGTGTTGCTCGACGGCATCGCAGGGCTCGCCGCAAAGCACGAGGCCATCGGCGACGTACGGGGGGCAGGGCTCTTCGTCGGCGTCGAGCTCGTGTCGGACCGGTCGACGCGGGCGCCGGACCGCGGCCTTACCAGCCGGGTGGTCAACCTGATGCGCGACAAAGGCGTGCTTATCAGCGCCTGCGCCCAGGGACACAACGTGCTCAAGATCCGTCCGCCGCTGGTGCTCTCGGCGGAGCAGGCCGGCATGGTGATCGAGGCGCTCGACGAATCGCTCACCCAGGCGCAGCGCTAGTCGCGGGGATCGGCTTGACAGTACGATCGCCCCCCATGGGATCAGCAGTCTTTTTCGACCGGTTCGACCTCAAGATCATGGTGCATCTGCAGCGCGAGGGGCGCTGCTCGAACGTCGATCTGGCCGAGTCGATAGGCCTCAGCCCCAGCCCGTGTCTCCTGCGCACCAAGCGGCTGCAGGAGACCGGGCTGATCCGCGGCTACAGCGCCGACATCGCGCTGGAAAAACTGGGGGAGTGCGTCGTCGTGTTCTCGGAGATCACCATCAGCAGCCACCGACCAGATGATTTCCGCAAGTTCGAGGAAGGCGCCGGGAAGTACGAGGAGATCGTCGAGTGCTACAACGTCAGCGGCGGCTACGACTACCTGCTGAAGATCGTGGCGCCCGGCGTCGGCCACTTTCAGGCGCTGATGGAAAAGATGCTGGATGACGACATCGGCATTGAGCGCTTCGCCAGCCGGATCGTCCTGCGCCAGTCGCTGAACAGGCGCGGGTATCCGCTGGGCATCATCGCGACCCAGAAACGGTGGGAGTAATGGTCGTGGGGCTCAGGCCGCGATAGGGGCCGACCAAGGCCTTGCCAGCCAACTTCAAGATGAGGCCACGCTGCAGTGTCGATGCGATGAGCGCTTGGCCTCGACCACCTGCAGCCCAATCGCAAGGGCGACCCAGAGCAGGCGCTGACAGATGGCGAGCTTGAAGGAAAGTTTCTGGAGTTGGCGTCGCCCTTGATTGGGACCGAGCGTTCTCAGGCGCTGCTGGCGCAGATATGGGCGTTGGATGCGAGCGCGACACTGCCTCACGCTTGACGGACCTTAGGTCGCGAAAAGCCAACGACAACTATCGCAGGTCGAGTTTGAAGCGACGCTCCATGTCGCTTTCTGGATCAATTCGCGCGTTCTTCCTTGGCAGGGAGTGGGCATGGATCCTGGCGCCAAACGCAGCATCGTGGGCCAGCTTGAAATGGACCTCTGAAGCTCCGCATTCGCCTTGCACATGTGTGGCGATCTCCTGTTGAAAAGGCCCTCCGATCCCCAACGATCTGCCGCCGCAGCGCCCACAACGGCACCAGTCACTGCGGACCTGCGTCTATTCTTGTCAACGAGAAGACTCTACGGAGAGACATCATGGCATCCCAGCATCACACTGTGACCGCAGCGCCTTGCATGAGCTTCAGTCGTGAGTTGCGCTTCCTTCCAATTACCGAAAGCGTGCAGTGCCTGGCCTTTCCCTGCGACGCCGCCGGGCGCGTGGATCTCGATGCACTCGGCGAGCGCGCGCGAAACACCTACCTGTTTGCCCGGGCTCTGATGGGACGCGACTACGCATTCCCGGTCATCTGTCCGCGCGACTCCACACTTGCCTCTCAGTAACTGCTCCCCAGCGCAGCAGCTCGGCTCCCCGCGGTCGAAAGAAGTTGCGCCGCGAACGAGCGACGAAGCCCACATCGAGTATCCCGTTTGAAGGACGTGTCTCAAGTGATCCTGGTAGCCCAGCAGTGCGTCCCACACGTCGAATTGGGCAAGCTTGGGAACCGGGCCATGAGCGCTTCCGACAGCGGCACCTCGGGCTCCCCGGCACCAACCTTGCTGCGGCAATAGTCAAGCCGGAAGGTGCCGAATGGCATCGGCAGCTCGGCCCATTGCGGAATACCGCGGCCTGGAGCCTTGATCGCGTGCGCGTAGATCGCATGGTGCACGTTGCCGCCTCGTTTGCGATCTTCGCTACATATCGCACGCCGAAGCTGCGCAGCAAGCGGTCCTCGTAGATCTCAAACCAGATATCGCCGGCCGCCGTAGAGCGGCCCTCCCGCTGCTGCGTCAATATAGGCATCGACGAGCGTGACTTCGAAGCGGCGGAGGAAGTCGAGCTCCGGATAGAGCATCGAGAGGTTGGCGGCGAATCGGGGCATGACGAGATTTTCCCCTACCAGCGGGCGCCGAAGCTCAGGCGCAGTTCATCGATCTGGGCCGGGCCCAGGGCTTGCGGTCGGCGCTCCATCGTCTGGCCGCTCCATAGCCAGAGTTTCGCCGTCTCCTCGAGTTCCTCGAGCACCGCCATCGCGGCGCCAGGCGTCTCGTGCCACACGTTGGGACCCAGGCGCTCGAGCATCACGGCGCGGATCGGCGTGCCCTGCGCGCCGTAGCGCTCGATGGCCTGCGCCACCTGCTCGGCCGCTTCGGGCGCACCCGGACGCTGATACGGAATCACCGGCACATGGCCGACCTTCATCACGAAATAGGGCGTGAGGGCCGGCAGCAGTTCCTCGCCCGGCTCCTGCAGCGTGAGCGCGACGCAATGGGTGGAATGGGTGTGGATCACGCAGCGCGTGCCGGCGTCGAAGCGGGTGGCTGCGGCATGGATGCGCGCATGCAGCGCGATGGTCTTGCTGGCGCGATCGCCGGCGGTCTGGTTCAGCTCGGCATCGAGCCGCGCGAGCTTCGCCGGGTCGAGAAAGCCGAGGCAGGCATCGGTGGGCGTGATCAGGAACCCGTCGTCGAGCCGCACGCTGATGTTGCCCGCCGTGGCATGCACATAGCCGCGCTCGAACAGGCTGCGGCCGATGCGGCAGATCTCTTCGCGCGCTTGGCTTTCTTCAGTCATCAGGGGACTGTAAAGGCTTTGGCGAAGAAGTCGTCGGTGCCGAAGTTGCCGGACTTGAGCGCGATATGCAGGCCCTCGCCGCCGGCCGCCGCGGCCGACGCATGGCACCACGGGACGCCGGGATCGATCTGCGGGCCGATCTGCATCTGCGCGATGCCCAGCGCCTGCACGCAGGCGCCGGAAGTTTCACCGCCCGCCACCACGAGTTGGCGCACGCCGTGCGCGACCAGCCCGCGCGCGATCGCGGCGATGGTGCGCTCCACCATCGCGCCGGCTTCCGGGGCGCCGAGCCGGCCCTGCACCGATTTCACGGCGCCGGACTCGGCCGTCGAATAGACCAGCACCGGGCCGGATTCGACGAGCGGTGCCGCCCAGGCCAGCGCCTCGGCGACGACGTCGACGCCTGCCGCGATGCGCAACGGATCGATCGCCAGCGCCGGCCGTCCCGATGCGATGAAGTGCTGCGCCTGCCGGTTGGTGGCGAGCGAGCAGCTGCCCGACACCACGGCCTGCAACCCCGAAGCCGCAGGCAGCGCGCTCGCGGCGGACGAAGGCGCGATGCCGAAGTTGCTCGGCAGCCCGATCGCGACGCCCGAGCCGGCCGTGACCAGCGGCATCTGCGCCAGCGCCGGGCCGAGGCGCAGCAGGTCGTCGTTGGAGACCGCATCGACGATCGCGATGCCGATTCCTTCGGCCTTCAGCTGCGCGATGCGTTCCTCGATCGCCTGTGCGCCGCGCGCGACCACGGCATGGTCGATCAGCCCCACCTTGCGCCGCGTCTGCGTCTGCAGCACGCGCACCAGGTTGGCATCGGTCATCGGCGTGAGCGGATGGTTCTGCATGCCGCTCTCGTTGAGCAGCACCTCGCCCGCGAACAGGTAGCCCTTGAAGACGGTGCGCTTGTTGTCGGGGAAGGCCGGCGTGGCGATGGTGAAGTCGGTCGCCAGCGCATCCATCAGCGCCTCGGTCACCGGCCCGATGTTGCCCTCGGGCGTGCTGTCGAAGGTGGAGCAGTACTTGAAGTAGATCTGCCGCGCGCCCTCGGCCTGCAGCCAGCGCAGCGCTGCCAGCGATTGCGCCACCGCATCGGCCGGCGCGATGGTGCGCGACTTGAGCGCCACCACCACCGCATCGACTTCGGCGGCCAGCGGCCCGGCCGGCACGCCGATGGTCTGCACCACGCGCATGCCGGCTCGCACCAGGTTGTTGGCGAGATCGGTCGCGCCGGTGAAGTCGTCGGCGATGCAGCCGAGCAGGACGGTCATGGCGTGACGGGCAAGCATCGGGCCGAATCCCGGACCCGGGCGACCACCTCCTGCACCAACAGTTCGGGGCTCGCGAACACCGGCAGCCCCAGTTGGTCGGCCAGCGGTTCGCCCAGGTGCGCCAACGAGGCTTGCGCCAGAACGATGCGATCGACGCGTGGCGCCAACTCTGCCGCAGCCTCGCACACGAGGCGATCGTGCAGGTCACGCCGGCTACTGGCCAGGGCGTCGAATGCCGTCGCGCACAGGACGCTCTCCGCCGGGATGTCCCGGCCGGCGCTCTGCGCGTGCGCAGTCAGCAGTGCCCGGCTCGGTGCGACCGTCGACGAGGTCGTGCAGATCAGACCGACGCGGCCCGGCGCGCTTGCCACGCGGGCGTAGAGAGGATCGTCGATCTTGAGGATCGGCACACTCACCGTCTGGCGCGCGGTATCGATGGCCGGCGAGGTCGACGAGCACGTGAAAACGATCAGCTCGGCACCCGCATCGGCCGCCACTTGTGAGAGGGTGACGATGCGGCGCGTGATGCCGCTGGAAGGACCGTGCCGCATCAGATCCTGCAGGACACTTTCGTCCAACATGTGAAAGCAGTCTGCGTCTGGCAGTTCCGACTGGAAGCGCGGACGGAAACGCTCGACCAGCATCGCGACGGTATGGATAAAGGCAATGCGCCGGATCATGGAAGCCCTTCGGATCGTCAATGGCTCAGACAGCGGCGGTGACCAGAATCTCCACCAGCAAGTCGGGGTGTCCCAGCTTGGACTCGCCGGTGGCGCGTGCCGGGCCAGCGCCTTTGGGCACCCACGCGTCCCACACCTCGTTCATGCCCGCGAAATCGCGCTCGATGTCCTTCAACCAGATCTGCACCGACAGCATGCGCGTCTTGTCGATACCGGCCTTGGCGAGGTGGCCATCGATCTTCTCGAGCACTTGGCGAGTCTGGCCCTGGATGTCCAACGTGCCGTCCTGCGCGGTGACGCCCGTCATATAGGCGATGCCGTTGTGCACGACCAGGCGGCTGAGGCGATGGGTGGGTTCGACGCGGGTGATGTCGGTCATTGGTGCGATCTCAAGGTGTTGAAAAAAATGGAATCAAAGTGCGGCCAGCTCTTCGAGCGTGATCGGCTTGATGGGAGCGCGGATCCGGTAGTGGCCGACCTCGGCCGGAGAGACACCGCGCTCATGCGCGATGACCTCTGTGACCGTCAGGCCGCAAAGGCGGCCCTGGCAGGGGCCCATGCTGCAGCGCGTGAAGGCTTTGGCCTGGCTCGGCCCGTGGCAGCCGAGGGCAACCGATCGGCGCAGTTCGCCGGCCGAGACTTCCTCGCAGCGGCAGGCGATCACGTCGTCGGCCGGCACGCGATGCTGGATCTTGGGACGGTAAAGCGTATCGAGGAAAGGCCGGATGTGCAGCTGGCGACGAAGCGCCGACCGCAGCGGCTCGGCCTGGCGGTCGCGTTCGAATTCGGACACGCGCCCGGCGTCGTGCGCCGCGGCCACGCCGGCGAGCTGCCCTTGCAAGGCCGCTGCCAACCCGCCGGCAATGCCACGCCCGTCACCGGCGATCAGGAAGCCGTCCAGCTCGAGGCGGCCCCAGGCATCGGCCGCCGGCACCCAGCACAGCTGCTGGTCGTCCCAACGGTGCGCCAGGCGCAGCGACGCCGTGATCTGGTTGTTCGGCACCACGCCCTGGTGCAGCAGTACGAGATCGGTCTGCACTCGGTGCGACGTGGCGCCGATACGAAAGCGCAGGGCCGTGGCCTGTTCGCCGCCTTCCACGGCGAGGTCGGTTGCGCCGCGGTAGTAGGGGATGCCGGCGCTCCGGATGCTGCGGATCAGGCCCAGGCCTTTCCTCACGTCGCGCCATCCGGCCAGCGCGCCGCCGAGATGGCGCAGGGCCCGCAGGTAGTCGCCGCGCTGCGTGGTGTCGACGATCGCGCCGATGCGCACACCCGCCCGCAAGTATTGCCAGGCCAGCAGATACAGCAACGGTCCGCAGCCGGCCAGCACGACCGGCTGCGATGGCGCCACGCCGGCGCTCTTGAGAAGGATTTGCGCCGCCCCGGCCGTCATCACGCCGGGCAGCGTCCAGCCCGGAATCGGAAATGGCCGCTCCATAGCCCCGGTGCACAGGATGACCTGACCGGCTGTCATGGACTGGGATCGCCCGTCCTTCAAGTAGTGAATGACGCGGTCACGGGTGATATTCCAGACGGACGCGCCGCCCACGTGCCGCGCCGTCGATTGCGTGAAGCGCTTCACCAGCGCTCGCCCTGCGGCGTAGTCGTCCCCGAGCACCTGCAGCCGATCGACACCGGCCCGCGTGACGTCGCGGTAGATCTGGCCGCCGGGATGCGCCTGCTCATCGAGCAGCACGACCGACAGCCCCAGTTCGGCCGCGGCGGCGGCGGCTGCGAGACCCGCCGGGCCCGCCCCCACGACGGCGACATCCACCGCGCCGTCCAGCGCGTCAAGCTGCATGGCTGGCCTCAGTGGTGTCCTCGTCGCTGCCGCCGCCGGCCGTGTGGACGGCTTCCCAGCTGCGGGCGCCTTCCTGCGGGCGGATCTTCATGCCAGGTTGCACTGTCACGAGACAGGCCTGGCAATTGGCCACGCCATCGATTTCCAGCAGGCATTCGAAGCAAACGCCCATCATGCAGTAGGGAGCACGTGGCGCACCCGACACGGGCGTGGACCGAAAGCGCGACACACCGGCCGCCAGCAAGGCGGCAGCCACCGAGCGCTGGCCCAGCACCTCAAGGCGGCGACCGTCGAACTCAATGTCGATGAAGGGCTCGGTGGCGGCCGAGATCGGGTGAAAGAGCGGTTCAGTGGGCATGGTGGTGATCCAGGGCCTGTGTCGGATGGTCTGCGGCGGCAAAGCGATCGCCCCGAAAGGCGTCCAGCTCCTCGGGCGCAACTGAGCCATTGATCCACGGGGCGATGCGAAAGGCGTGGGCCGCGGCCAGGGTCACGCCGCTATGGCACGTGACGACGTAGGCGCCTGGACAGGATTTCGATTCCTGGTAGATCGGATAGCCGTCGGGCGTCATTACCCGCAACGCGCCCCATACCCGAACCACATTGAGCTGACCGAGCATCGGAAAACTGGCGACCGCGCGGCGCGCGAGCTCGGCCAAGGTGCTGGTCGTTGTGCTGTCGTCAAAGCCCGCATCTTCCATGGACTCCCCGATCTGGATGCCGCCCTCGTCGGTCTGCCGGATATGCCCCGTGGGATAGTCGAAGAGCTTTTCGGTGCGCTCGGTGACGATCAATTGCCCGCGATTCGGCCGCACCGGCGCGTGGAGGCCGACTTGACCGGCCAGGCTCGCGTTTCCGAGTCCCGCGGCCAGTACGAGCTTGGGCGCGCGAAACTGCTGGCCCCGGACGTGCGCCGTGAACAGGCCGTCTGCGTGCGTGATGCGCTCCACCCCGTGGCCTGTCTTCAGCATCACGCCTCGCTGGATGCGCGCGGTGTGCAGGGCGCGCAGCAGCTTGAGCGGATTGACATGGCCGTCCATCGGCGAGTAGCTGGCGCCGATCACCTTCGGTCCGACGTGGGGCAATCGCTGCAGCAGGGCCGCGCGGTCCAGGATCTCGTAGGGATACTCGCCGCCAACTTCATCGTGCACGGCAGCAAGCCGCTCCCGGCGCGCCTCGAGTTCGGCCTCGGAAAAGCACAGGTTGAAGGCGCCGTTCTGCCTGGCCTGGACATCGATGCCGGTTTCGCCCTGAAGTCGCGCGGCGAGCGCGGGCCACAGCCGCGCGGACTCCCGGGTCCAGCGCGCATAGTGCGGAACGCCGCGGCCCTTGCCGTGAACCCAGATCAAGCCGAAGTTCCCGCGCGAGGCGCGAAACGCATCGTCGCCTTCATCCAGGACCGTGACGTTCTTGCCGAGCTGGCCCAGCCCATAGGCCACTGCGGTGCCGACCAAGCCGCCGCCAATCACGATCACATCGCTCGAAAACATGTGTGCCTTTGGTGCCCGTTACCGCGATGCTGTGCGCGGCCTAGAAATCAGCGACCTTGCCCCATGCTGAGTCGCTGAACCGCTCGGGCCGGTACGGCAAGGGATCAACGATCGGTTCGGCACCAGTGGCAAGGTCCGCGATCAGGTGGCCAGCGCCAGGACCGATGCCGAAGCCGTGTCCCGAAAAGCCCGCTGCCAGGATGAAGCCCGGTATGGACGGCACTTCGCCGATGCCGGGAACACCATCCGGCGTGCTATCGACAAAGCCGGCCCAGGCGTCCGTGATCCTTGCTTCGCGCAGTTCAGGCAGGAGTTCGACAGCGCGGCGGTGGGTCTCCCTGACCGTCGCCAGATCGGGCTTTGGATCCAGGATGCGTACTCGCTCCATCGGGGTCGGCGCATCGAGCCGCCACCGCTTCAGCGTTTCGTGGCCACCGCGAATGCCTTCCAGGCCTCCCGGAAGAAGGCTGCGCCAGCGCTTGGCGAACATGGGCACGAACTGCGGGGCGAATCGCATGAACTGCGGCGTCACGTCCACGCGTGCGCGGCCACTGATGGCCAGTGCGTAGCGTCCGTCGTTGCGGCGCGTGATGGACACGCCTGCCGTAAACAGGGCATCCGGCAAGCGATGCTCCACAGGCGACACGCTCAGGATGGATTGGCGGATCGAGGCCTGGGGAAAACGGATGCCGAGCTGCCGGCAGAACGAGGAGGCCCAGGCGCCACCGGCGAGCACAGCCGTCCTGGTCTTGATGACCCCGGCTTCCGTGATGACGCCGCTGACCCGTCCGCCTTCCATCTCGATGCCGCGGGCCGCGCAATTCTGATGGACGCTGCCCCCGAGCTTGATGAGCGCAGCTGCCACGGCCGGCGCAGCCTTGCCAGGATCGGCGGTGCCATCGCTGGGCGAGAAGACGCCGCCTTTCCAGGCGCGGCCGGTCGCTTGCCCGCGCTGCGCGGCCTGCCGGCTATTGAGCATGTAGGTCGTCACTCCGGCGGTCTTCGCAAAATCACGCCAGCTGGACCAACGGGACAGCTCAGCCTCGTCGTTGCTGAGATACAAGAGCCCGCAGCGATGAAAACCCGTGTCTTCACCGCTCTCGGCAGCAAATCGTTCCCAGAGATCGAGGCTCTTGCTCGCCATGGGCAGTTCGCGCGCGTCGCGGTTCTGCTGCCGGCACCAGCCCCAGTTGCGGCTCGACTGCTCGGCGCCGATCCTGCCCTTCTCGACCAAGGCGACTGAAAGACCGCGCTTGGCCAGGTAGTAGGCGGTAAAGACACCGATGATGCCGCCGCCGATCACGACGACGTCAGCGGAGGCCGGCGGCTTGGGGGAAGTGTTGATATGGTGCAGCGGAGGGGACATGATGAATCTCGCTCGTCGATTCAAGCCTGGACGCTTTGGACTACGCAGAACTTCGCCACGCGATCATTGCTTTCCCATGCGATCGGTGCGCCCTGGGGTACGAACAGCGCGTCGCCCGTGCCCACCGACAGGACGCTTCCGTCAGGGGCTGCGAACCGCACGCTGCCGGCGCGCAGCGGCGTGATACCGGGGTTGTTCGGCCCCTCTGCCGCTGCGGCGCAGAACACGAACAGCGTGCGCGATCGGGCCAGTATGCGAACTGCCGTGCCGCGCGCGATGACGGCCCCTTCACCGGGGCGAAGCACGAGCGGTGCCACGCCGGCCGCCGTCAGGCTGAGCTCTCCGGCCATGACGACGATGGTCTCGGTGTGGGGAAAGCTCGGGACTTCGAGCTCACCGATGAAGCTGATTCGGCCTGCGCTCATCGAACCCGGTCCTTCCCACGCGATCTCCCGATGCCGCGGAAAGGGGTCGTCCTTGCCGAACGCCGCCCTGCGGAAGGAGGTTGAAACGGGTGCGCCGTCGGCGCGATGCAGCACTAAGGCCACGGTCATGATTGCTCCTGCGCGATGTTTTCACTGAAAGCCTGTCAGTCGGTACTGGGTGCCGAGGCATCCTGGAAGCCAAGAATGGCTTTGGTTTCCAGGTACTCCTCGAGACCTTCTATTCCGTATTCGCGGCCATTTCCCGAGCGCTTGTAGCCACCGAAGGGGGCGTGGGGGCTCCAGGCCGGATAGTTGATGTGCACCTGCCCGGACCGAATCCGCGCTGCGACGGCGCGCGCCGCGCCGAGGTCCTTCCCTTGCACATGGGCGCCCAGGCCGTAGACAGTGCCATTGGCGATCTCCACGGCCTCGTCCACGCTGTCATAGGGAATGATCGCGAGCACCGGCCCGAAGATTTCCTCCTGCGCGATCTGCATCCGAGGCTGCACCGCGGTGAAGATGGTCGGACGGCAGTAGAAGCCGCGGCTTAAAGCCTCTGGCCGCCCGAGGCCGCCACAAATGAGCCGCGCGCCTTCGGCGATTCCGATGCCGATCATTTCCTGCACCCGATTGAACTGCGCGCGATTCGCCACCGGGCCGTGCGTGGTCTGCTGCGAACGCGGATCGCCCACGACGATGCTGGCTGCCGCTTCGAGCGCGAGCCGCTCAACTTCCTGGAGGCGCTCGCGGGGCACGATCATGCGCGTCGGAGCGCTGCAGGATTGGCCGACGTTGCGGAAGGCGGCCGCTACGCCTGCCGGTATGGCACGCGCCAGGTCCGCATCCGGCAGGATGAGGTTGGGCGATTTCCCGCCGAGTTCCTGCGCCACGCGCTTCACCGTCGGCGCCGCCGCTTGGGCCACCAGGACGCCGGCTCTTGTCGAACCGGTGATTGAGATCATGTCCACGTCGGGATGCGCCGACAGCGCGGCGCCGACCTCCGGCCCATTGCCGTTCACCAGGTTGAACACACCCGGCGGGATGCCGGCGTCGTGCATCACCTCGGCAAAGAGCAAGGCGCTCAGCGGCGACAGCTCGCTGGGCTTCAGGACGACCGTACATCCCGCCGCCAAGGCGGGACCGACCTTGGCGGTGATCTGGTAGAGCGGCCAGTTCCAGGGGGTGATCAGGCCGCACACGCCGATGGCCTCGCGCATGATGGCCATGTCTCCCCGATGGGTGAGGAACGGATAGCAGGCCAGATTGTCCCGGGCCACGCGGATGTGCTCGGCCGCGACCGGCACCTGCGTGCCACGCGCCATGCTGATGGCAGCGCCCATCTCCAACGAGATCGCCTGAGCGAACAGTTCTGCGCGCTCGAGGATCAAGGCGTGGACGCGATCGAGAAGCAAGGCCCTGCTCTGGGCGGAACTCACGGACCAGGTCGCGAATGCGCGCCGCGCCGAAGCCACGGCTGCAGCGACATCTCTTGCACTGCCCAGCGCGATCTCCGCGACCGGCTCTTCGGTCGACGGATCGATGACAGCGCTTCGAGCTTGCCCATGAGGCGTGACCCACTCGCCGTCGATGAACACGCGGTCCAGGCGGCCAGCGCTCCTGAGGTGCTCGATGATGGAGGAGTTCACGGAGTCGGTCCTTTGGAAACGGCGTCAGGGTTGCTCATCGCCATCCATAAAAGCGTGGCCATGGATGTTTGGTAATGCGGTGGGATGCGTCATGAAGGGGCTGAGGCCGGGCCTTTGGATGTCCAAAAGTTTAGGCCGCGTGCCCCTCTCGGCGGTGCTGCAATGAGGGTCTTGCACAAAGCAGGCTGCGGTTGTGCGGACCGCTACAGCAGATCCTGCCATCGCGCATATGTGATGGGCCTTCACATCGGTCGCACTCGACCGGTGGCGGCCGCGCCCAGCACCAATGCCAATACGCCCATCAGAATCAGTCCCAGTGTTTGACCCGCAGGTGTTTCCGCTGACCGGGCGGACGGGCTGAAGCGTTCGGCTGGGCGGCGAAGTCGACGGGACCGAAGCACACTTCTTTGAACAAGTACTTGTAGTAGTAGCCCTTCAACCGCGGCTGCTCGGGCGGCCGCGTGCACACCGACATGCCCGCTTCCACCGGGGTCGAGCAGGCGCGCAGGCGCTCGCCCGCCGGCGTCCACACCCAGCAGTCCTGGCAGGCGCCCATCAGGCAGAAGCCGGCGCGCGGCCCGTCGCCGAACTCGCTGTCGCGCACGCGCCGGCCGTGGCTCAGCAGCGCCACCAGCAGCGTATCGCCGGCCAGCGCGGTGGCCGGTTGCCCGTCGATCTGCAGCGTCAGCGTGGGTCTGTCGGTTTCGGCCAGCCGCACGAGCGGGCAGGCGGACGGGAGCGAGGCGGGGTGTCGGGCATGGACGAAACGAAAGCGCCGGTCAGCGCTGGTTGGGGAACAGCCGCTCGATCGGACAGTGCGTCTTGATGAACGGCGACTTGATGACGATGTAGCTGAAGTACTTCGCGATGCCGATGTTGCGTTCGAGCAGTTCCTCGATCACTTCCTGGTAGTGGTTCACGCCGCGCGTCAGGAAGCGCAGCAGGTAGTCGTAGCCGCCGCTCACCAGGTGGCATTCGAGCACCTCGTCGACCTCGCGGATGGCGGCCTCGAAGCGCACGAAGTCCTCGCGGTGGTGGTCGGACAGCGTGACCTCTGTGAACACGGTCAGCGTGTCGCCGAGCTTCTCGAGCCGCAGGTGGGCGCCGTAGCCGGCGATGTAGCCGGCCTGCTCCAGGCGCTTGACGCGGATCAGGCAGGGGCTGGGCGAGAGGCCCACCGCGTCCGCCAAGTCCACGTTGGTCATGCGCCCGTTCTTTTGCAGCTGCGCCAGGATGCGCAGGTCGAGTCGGTCGATCTTGAAGGCTTCTGACATGGCGGCGTCGAAAAACGAAGAGAGTTCGATTCTGCGTCGGTCTCGATGTGTTGCGGGACGGTGTGCGGGTTTTCGCTCAGGCCGCCAATGCAGCGCGAACGTCGGGCGCATCGAGCACTTCATCGAGCGTCTTTTTCAGCCGCGCGAACATCTGCGCGAACTCGTCCTCGGTATAGGTAAGCGCCGGCGCAAAGCCGAGGATGTGGTCGCCGAAGGAGCGGAACACCAGGCCGTTCCTGTAGCCGATGGCGAAGATGCGGTCGGCGAGGCCGAGCGCTGCATCGAAGCCGCGCTTGCTCGCCTTGTCGCTCACCAGCTCCAACGCACCCAGCAGGCCGCGATAACGCGCATCGCCCACCAGCGGATGCGCGGCGAGCGCATCGAGACCGGCCGCGAAGTGGGCCGCACCGCGCTGGCCGTTGGCGAGCACGCCGCCCTCCTCGTACAGGCGCAGCACCTCGAGCGCGACCGCGGCGCTGACCGGATGCGCCGAATAGGTCGCGCCATGGCCGACCGATGCGCCGGCCGGCGCACCGTCGGCGATGCCGGCATAGACCTGCTCCGACATCATCGTGGCACCCATCGGCGCGTAGCCGGCGGTCAGGCCCTTGGCCATGGTCATCAGGTCGGGCTCCACGCCCTCGGCCTCGCACGCGAACATCGGGCCGGTGCGGCCGAAGCCGGTGATGACCTCGTCGACGACGAACAGGATGCCGAGCTCGCGCGTGGCCTCGCGCATCGCCTTCAGCCAGCCCTTGGGCGGCACGATGACGCCGCCCGAGCCCTGGATCGGCTCGCAGAAGAAGGCGGCCACGTTGTCCGCGCCCAGCTCGGCCACCTTGGCGCGCAGCGCGGCGACCGAGGCCGCGATCAGCGCCTGCGGGTCGGCGCCGTCCGCATGGCGGTAGGCGTAGGGCGAGGGAATGTAGTGCTGCGTGGGCAGCGGCAGATCGAAGCCGCGGTGGAAGGCAGGCAATGCGGTCAGGCCGGCGCCGGTGGACGAGGAGCCGTGGTAGCCGCGCTCCAGCGCGATGAACTGCTTCTTCGCCGGTTTGCCGATCGCGTTGTGGTACTGCACGATGAAGCGAACCGCGGCGTCGATGGCCTCGGAGCCGCCGAGCGTCA
>NZ_JAGGNV010000031.1:0-4112 GCF_018614955.1 Variovorax paradoxus | reverse complement strand
TTGGATGTCCAAAAGCTTAGGCGGCGTGCCCCTCTCGCTGGTGTTGCATTGAGGGCCTTGCACAAAGCAGGCTGCGGTTGTGCGCGTTGCGACAGCAGATCCTGCCGTCGTGCATATAAGGGCCTCAGTACCCTCGCGCGCGATCGACGAGCCCGATCATCGGCTCGCCTTCCTCAAAGCGCTGCAGGTTGTCCAGCACCACCTCCGCCGCGCTCAAGGGCTGGGTCACGCTCGCGATGTGCGGCGTGAGCTGGATGTTCGGATGGCGCCAGAAGGCATGCTCCGTCGGCAGCGGCTCGGGATCGGTCACGTCGAGCACGGCATCGCCGATCCGGCCGCTGGCCAGCGCGGCCAGCAGGTCGGCATCAACGAGTTGCGGCCCGCGGCCGACGTGCACCAGGCCCGCGCCTTCGGGCAGCATCGAGAACAGCCGCGCGTCGAGAAAGCCGCGCGTCGAATCGGTCAACGGCAGCAGGCACACGAGGATGTCGGTGCGCGCGATAAAGGCCGGCAGCTCGTCGGCGCCGGCATGGCATGCCACGCCCTCGACCGCATGCCGCGAGCGGCTCCAGCCCGCGCAATCGAAGCCCAGGCCGACGAGTTGCGCCAGCACGGCCTGGCCGAGCGAGCCGAGCCCGAGCACACCGATGCGCCGCTCGTCCGCGGGCCGCACCGGCAGCGGGCGCCACTGCCCCTGCTGCTGCTGGCGCCGGTAGCGCGGCATGTCGCGATGCAGGCCGAGCACCGCATGCGTGACGTACTCCACCATGCCGCGCACGATGCCGGGCTCGACCATGCGCACGACCGGCAATGCAGGCGGCAGCGCCGCGAAGTCGAACTGGTCGACGCCTGCGCCGGAGGAGAACAGCACCTCGAGGTTCGGAAAGCGCTCGGCCAGGTCCTCCGGCGGCTCCCAGGCCGCAAGAAAGCGCACCTGCGCCGCGTCGCCGATGTCGGGCCAGATGCGAAAGTCGATCTCGGGCGCGCGGCGCCGGAACACCTCGGCCCACTGGCGGCCGCGCACCGGGTCGGACTTGTAGAGGAAGGTGGTCGTGCCCATCGCTGCCATCGTCAGCCGACCGCCTGCGTGACGATTGCGAACAGCGTCGGCCCGCCGGGCGGCACGGCGAGCGGCGCGCCGCGCACCATCGTCGTCGGCGCATCCACGCGCAGCAGGCCGAAGCTTTCGAGCCATTCGGCCAGGCCGCTGGCGAAGTCGATGTCGATGCGCGTGAAGTGGCCGGCGTTCATGCCGGCGAGGTGCGCGATGAGCGCCTTCGCGCCTTCGGCATCGGGCGCCACCACCGGGCCGATCGCGTGACCGCGCCCGAAGCGCCGCAGCATCGCGAAGCCGCGCGGCTCGTTGTCATGGTCGAGCACCACGCAGGCATCGGCGGCGGCGAGCAGGTCCGCGATCAGCGCATCGCGCGGCATGCCGCGTGCCGCGGCATCGAGCGCCTGCAGCGATGCCGCCTCGCTCTGTCCCGCAGGCCGCAGGCGCCAGCCGGTCGGCAGCGCAACCAGCGGCGCCGGCTGGGCCACGCCCTGGTGCTGCCGAAGCTCGCCGGTGCGCACGAAGCCCAGGCGCTCGTAAAGACCCCGGCCTTCGGCGGTGGCATGCAGCAGCACCGTGCAATCCTCGAGCTCTTCGAGCAGCGCGCTCATCAGCCGGTGGCCGAGGCGGCGTCCCTGGCAGGCCGGCGACACGATCACGAGGCCGATGGTGGCGTGGCGCTTGCCCCAGCGCCAGCGCAGGGCGGTGCCGACCAGCTCCCCGTCGCGCTCGGCAACGATGCCCTCGGCATGGGCGAAGACCTGCGCCCAATCCGCGGGGCGATGCGGCCAGCGCAGCTCGGCGGTCAACGCGTGCGCGAGCGGCAGGTCGGCAGCGGTCATCGGTCTCAGCACCACGCCGTCGAGAGCGGGTGCGTTCAGTGTCTGGGTGGGCATCGGCAGGTCTTCGTGCGAGCAAAAGGGCAGCTCATCTTGGACGACATCCGCGCCTTTCGCCAGACCGAATTCGCGCTCTTTCGCAACTCGCAAGCTTCGCCTGCAAAGCGTGCCTGTTTTGCAATTCGCTGCGGCGGCGGGCCTGCTTACGCATACAAATGCTGAGCCAATCTCCCTAGCATCGATCGCCATGCAAAGCTTCGACCCGGACTTGAACATGCTTGATTTCCGGCCCCAACAAGACCTCCTTTCCGAACGGACACTTCATCGGGGGTGTGCTGGTCAATGGCGAGGGTGACGTGCTGGAGGTTCGTCGTCCATCCGATGGGAGGGTCTGTGCCGAGGTACCGATCGCTGCTGCAGCCATCATCGATTGCGCGGTGAGCAATGCGCAGGCCGCATTCCAGACTTCGGACCGGGTTACGGGAGCGCCCGTGTACGCCCCCGGACACTGCGGCGCTGGGCCGACCTGATCGAGACCCATAGCGACGAGCTTGCCCGGATCGAAGCCTTTGGGCTCAGCACGGCCCTTCAAGGATGTCTTGGCGGTGGACATTCCCTACGCTGCCGACTGCCTGAGATTCATTGCAGAAGCGCAGACAAGCTGGGCGGCGATGTGGAGGCGACCCGCAGCGAGCACTTGGGTTTGGTGATCGGCGAGCCCTACGGCGTCGTTGCGACCTATCGCGCACTGGAACTTCCCGATCACGCAGGCCGTCACCAAGGTCGGCCCGGCATTGGTGGCAGGCAACGACTTCTCCAACGGATGGCGGCAGTCTCACGCATTGCCCGCGCAAGCAGATTGCGCTTTGCCGCGCAGCCAATCGCGCATTTGTCACCGTTTTCGCCATCGGCTTCGGCACCCACGCGGGAACGCCCAAACATAGCATCAGGGTCGTGTTCCACCCTCCTGAGAGTCCACTTTTCATGTCAAAAAATCTTCTCATCAACTTCAACTTCGACCAACTCGGCGATGCGCGCGAATACCGGCCGCCGGCCGAACGCGTCATTGAAGGCGACATCGTGTGCCGCAACTGGGACGTCGACAGCGCCAAGGACGGCAAGGTGCGCGCTGGCGTGTGGGAGTCGACGCCCGGCGTCAACCGCTCCATCAAGGGCGAGACCTGGGAGTTCTGCCTGATCCTGTCCGGCGTGGCGGAAATCACCGAGGACGGACAGCCCCCGGTGACCTACAAGGCCGGGGACTGCTTCATCATGAAGCCCGGCTACACCGGCACCTGGCGCACCCTCGAAACCGTGCGCAAGGTGTGGGTCATGGCCTGAGCATGACTCAGCCGCTGCCACTTCAAAAGCGTGCACATCGCCTTCGCGGCAACGCACCGAGGTGCGTCGCTGCACACGCGAGGGGCAGACCGCACGGCATGCCGCCGCACCCCCTCCAAACCGCAGCTTCCGCGCGCCACGGTGCCGCATTTCCCTACATCCTCGGCGCTGCTGCGTGCTGCAATCGCTTCGTCATGAGTTCGTCGCATTTACATCTCTCATCCAAGGAACAGAGACCATGAGCATCCGTCCCAAGTACATCACCTTCGACTGCTACGGCACCCTCACGCGCTTTCGCATGGGCGAAGTTACGCGCGACATCTTTGCTGACCGCATCACGGCCGAGCAAATGGAGCAGTTCATTGCCGACTTCACTGCCTACCGCTTCGATGAAGTGCTGGGCGACTGGCAACCCTACGAGGTGGTGCTGAAGAACGCGGTGCGTCGGCTTTGCAAGAAGTGGAAGATCCAGTACCTCGACCACGAAGCGCAGAAGTACTACGACGCGGTGCCCACCTGGGCCCCGCACGAGGACGTGCCCGCCGGCCTGGCCAAGATCGCCAAGGAGATCCCGCTGGTGATCCTGTCGAACGCCTCGGACGACCAGATCCAGAAGAACGTGGCGATGCTCGGCGCGCCCTTCCATCGCGTCTATACCGCGCAGCAGGCCCAGGCCTACAAGCCACGCCTGAAGGCCTTCGAATACATGCTCGACTCGCTGGGCTGCAACCCCGAGGACGTGCTGCACGTGTCCTCCAGCCTGCGCTACGACCTGATGTCGGCGGACGACCTGGGCATCGTCAACAAGGTCTTCGTCAACCGCGGCCACGGCCCGGGCAATCCGGCCTACCGCTACGTCGAGATCAAGGACATCGGCG
>NZ_JAGGNV010000030.1 GCF_018614955.1 Variovorax paradoxus | reverse complement strand
TGACGTCGGGTCCATCTCATTAGCAGTGGTACGGTCTGGCCGACGAGGCGCTGGAAGACGCGCTCTACGACAGCCAGGCGCTGCGCGACTTCGTGGGTATCGATTTGTCGCGCGAGTCGGTGCCCGACGCCACCACGTTGCTGAAGTTCAGGCGCCTGCTGCTGGACAACGACCTTACCAAGGCGCTGTTCGAGGAGATCAACGCCCATCTTGCCGAGCAAGGGCTTTTGATGCGCGCAGGCACCATCGTGGACGCGACCATCATCGCGGCGCCGAGTTCGACCAAGAACGCGGGCAACACACGCGACCCCGAAATGCACCAGACCAAGAAGGGAAATCAGTGGCACTTCGGAATGAAATGTGGTCGACCACATTTCATTCCAAATGTGGCGTTGGCCAATATGTGGCGCCCGGCGGTGTCGCCCTCGGAAGGCCGCTCGCTGAGCGCCACATAAATGTGGGCCACAGCGACCTCAGGCCCACCCATGATGTTCGGTTGGGCATGCCAGCGCTTGCTCGACTGGGATATCGACGAGAGTTCGCTGTCCTCTGTGGGCTGAGAGGACCGCGGTGCGCCGAGGTGAATTTTATGTGGCGCTCAGCGATCGATCTCGAGAGGGCCGAGGCAACCGGACGCCACATATTGGCCAACGCCACATTTGGGATGAAGGCCCATGTGGGCGTGGATGCCGGATCGGGGCTGGTGCACACGGTGGTCGCCACGGCGGCCAACGTCAACGACGTGACCCAGGCCGGCGCGCTGCTGCACGGCGAGGAGACGGTGGCCTTCGGCGATGCCGGCTACCGGGGTGTCGACAAACGCGAAGAAGCGCAGGGCCCGCAGTGGCACGTGGCGATGCAGCCGGGCAAGCGCCGGCAACTGGACCCGAAGCGCAAGTGGGCGCGCCTGCTGGAGAAGGCCGAGCAGCTGAAGGCGAGCATCCGGGCCAAGGTCGAGCACCCGTTCCATGTGATCAAGAACCTGTTTCGTCACAAGAAGACGCGCTACAAGGGCCTGGCCAAGAACGAGGCGCAGCTGTTCAGCCTGTTCGGGCTGGCCAACCTGGTCATCGCCAAGAGGTCGCTCTTGGCCGCTCATGCCCGAGGTGCGTCTTGAACGCCGAAAGTGGCCTCGAAAGAGGCGCAAAACGCCCGGCGGGCCGACCTCACGGCGCAAAGTCGACCGGAATCGCAACTGCATCGCGTCGTGATGTCCTGAGATCCGGCGGCGTCGTTCATTGATCAGCATTTCCCTAGGGCCGTCGTTCGAACTTGACGAGCGTTACCTGCAGCTCGGCTCACTCGCGCGCAACAGCTTTGGCGCCTCGGTTGGCCAGTCGCATCAACTCGTGCGCAGGCCGAAATTGTCGTGTGGCGCGGCCCCGGCTAAGTCCCTGTCGCCACGCGTGCGCCACAGCAACAAGTTTGGCAACCTACGGCCTCATCTGGATTCGGCCTCTTGAACAAGGGAGCCAGGGCGCACTCTTGACCTGGGGATCCGCCAACCGCGCACCGATGGACATCGCCTCGATAGTGCCCTAAGGTGCGGCAGGGACATTCTTGTCCTACACACCAAGGAGACAACATGCCCACCATCGTCACCCACCACAAGGTCAAGGATCAGAAGCACTGGCTTGCATCGCCGAAACGCAAAGAACTGTTCGGGCCCATTGGTGTGACTAATATTCGAACGTTCATCAACCCACAAGATCCGACGAGCGTGGGCCTGATCATGGACATTCCAGACTTGGAGACTTTTACGGCCACGATGCAGTCCAAGGCCGCGGCGGATGCGATGGACTACGACGGCGTGTTGCCCGAAACCGTCGTGGTGCTCGTGGAGGCGTAGTTCATCGTTGTTTCTCGTTCGCTGAGAAGCCGGCTTGGCCGGGACAGTCGCCACTTGCGCCACAAATCGGGGCGTGGGTACGGTGAGACAAGATGAGGCGGTGGATGCTGGCTCGCGTGGACGTGGCAGGCTGGGCGGTGCGCCGATCCCGGCCAAAGCCACGCTGAACGCTTGACAGGCTTTCGCCGGCGTCAAGTCGCGTGACGTGGGGTCAGGCAAGAAGGGGGTCGTCACTCTCGGAGTGGCCCATCGATGGCACAAATGCCGCTTTGCAGGCAGGTATGCAGCAAAAATGAGCAAGACCGCTGGGGCATTCACGGCATGCCCGCGGCGCGCGCGGCAGCGACCCGGCGGGCCGCGAGCTCACCCGCCTGCGACGAGAAGCCGGCCGCAAACCACTGGGCGGTCATGGTGGGCACCATGGCATGCAGCCGCGCCGCCTCGGCGCGCGCTTCGTCGCTGCTGCCCAGCCCGATCAGCGACGCTATGCGGTCCTGCCGGCAGCGCCAGAAGTCGGGCGACACGGCCAGGCACTCGTCCGCCACGCGCAAGGAGTCGCCGAAGCGGCCCGCCGCCCAAAGGGCCGTGCCGTAGAACGCGGAGACATGTGGCGGCGCCAAGGGATTGCGCTCCATCGCCTGCGCGAGGTTAGCCACCGCAGCGTCGACCCGGCCGAGGCGAAGCTGTGCCGAGCCCAGTGCATAAAAGCATGCGGGCTCGTTCGGGCTGAGCACCAGGCAACGCTCGGCGGCATGCAGCGACGCGGCGTAGTCCCCCGAGATGCCGTGCGCCTGCGAAAGCGCGACATACGCGACCGGCATGTCGGGCTGGCGCGCGATGCCGCGCTGGATCTGCGTGAGCACTTCCGGCATGCGGCGGGCGTCCCACCGGCCCGTGAGGTGCAGGCCGATGTCCGCCATGTTGGTCAGGCCGAGATGGACCCACGCGGGCGCATAGTCGCCATCGATGGCGAGCGCCTGCTTGAAAAACGCGCGGGCGCGCACCGTGTCTGCCGCGCTGTAGCGCTGCGCCAGCGCCTTGCCCTGCGCGGTGAGGGCCACCACGTCCATGCTTTGCGGCGCGGCGGCCTCGCGGCGGTCTGCGGCATGAACGACGCGCGATTGCAGCGTGCCCGCAATGCGCCCCACGAGCGACTGCTGGACGGCACCCATGGAAAGGCGGTCGGCCTTCTCGCGCAGCGTCCACATCACCTGTGCGCTCGCGCTGTCGATCAGGTCCACGCGGATGTGAAGCAGCTCGCCCTCGCGCTCTACGCTGCCGTCGACGAGGTAGCGCGCATGCAGCCGCTGGCCGATCGCCGACAACGGCGTTTTCGTCGGATCGAGCCGGAAGCTGGACTGGCTCGAGATGACGCGAAGGTCGGGGCTGCGCGCCAGTTCGCTCACGAGGTTGGACGCGACGTCCAGGGCCAGCGCCTGCGCTTCGGGCCCGGAACGCTCGCTGTGGAAGGCAAGCACAGCGACCGAGTGCGATGGCGGCGGCGCACTCGGCCGCAAGTACGCCGCGAGAGCAGCGGCCGCCAAGGCCGAGGCCGCCAGTGCGGCGGCGGCCCATCGCAGGCCTGGGCGATGCGCGCGCGTTGGCGCGAGCGCTGCAGGCTCCCCATCCGCGGGCGCCGCAACCACGAGCATGTAGCCGCGGCGCGGCACCGTGCGCACGGCGTCGCGCCCTTGGACCCCCAGCGCATGCCGCAAGTCGCCCACCGCCTGCACCAGCGAGTCGTCCGTGACCACGACGCCGGGCCACAGCGCATCCATCAGCTCGTTCTTGCTGACTAGCGTGCCCGCGCGGCGCGCCAGCAGTTCCAGTACCGCGTAGGCCTGCGGCCTGAGCTCGACCGATGCACCGCCCGCCCCTCGCAGCAGCCCGGCGCGCAGGTCGAGCACGAAACCCGCAAAGGCGATGCGCTCGACGGCGGGCGTTGGGGCGGCGGTATCCACGATTCGGGCATTTTCGTCTTTTGATCGGGACTTTCGGCGGCGCAGCGGCGAGGCTGCGGCTTCATTCCCACTGGAGCTCACATGAAGAAAGCAGCACTGTGCCTCGTGGCCGCCGCGCTCACGGCGGTGTGTCGCCTCGCCCTCGCCGCGCCCGAGATCATCGTGGTCAACGGCAAGGTGTTCACCGCCGATGCCGCGAAGCCCGCCGCGCAAGCCATCGCCGTCGAACACGGACGCATCAGCGCTGTAGGGGCCGATGAAGACGTGCGCGCGCTCGCCGGCCCGGCCACTCGCATCGTCGATGCGGGCGGACGGCGCGTGGTGCCGGGGCTCACTGAAGCGCACGTGCATCTCGGCTCTGCCCTGCCGATGTTCGCGCCACCCGTGAAGCCGATCGCCATGCCGGGCCTGCCCTTTCCCGGCCCCACGCCCGAGCAGGCGCTGCAGAAGGTGCACGAGGCGGCGCAGGACCCGGGCGACTGGATCACCGCGTTCATCGGGCCGGCGGTCGCACGCGACCCGCGCAATTGGCGCGCGGCGCTCGACGAAGCGGCCGGCAACCGGCCCACGATGCTGCGCGGCTTCTGGGGCCATGCGCTGCTGCTCAACAGCGCCGCGATGGCGCGGCTGGGCATCACCGACGACGTTGTCGACCCGCTTGGCGGATGGTGGGGCCGCGACGATCATGGTCATCTCGACGGCGCGGCGTACGAAAACGCGCAATACATGGGATGGAGCCGCGTCGCGCCCGTGGTGCCGCAACGACTCGCGCAAGTGCTGGACGACGCGGCCTCGCGCTATACCCGTTGGGGCGTCACCAGCATTCACCTGATGAACAACGGAAAGACCGTCGAAGACACCGCGCAAGCACTCTCGCTGATGGACCTGCGGCAGAAATGGACCGTGTATGCGTGGGGTGGCGACGCACCCACCATCCGCGCCGCCTGGGACGAAATCGCCTCCGCCACGCGGCTGCCCACGCGGATGCGCGTCGACGGCCCGAAGTGGCTGCTGGACGGCACGCCGATCGAGCAGCTCGCGTTCCAGCGCGAACCGTATCCGGGCCGCGGCGACTGGCGCGGCCGCCACAACTTCACCGAGGCGCAGGAGCGCGACATACTGCGCACCGCGTTGTCGCGACCGCAGCAACTGATCTTGCACGTCGTGGGCGACGGCGAAACCGACCGGTTGTTCAACCTCATGGAGGCGATCGCGCCCGCAGCCGAATGGGCGAAGAAGCGGGTGCGGCTGGAGCATGGCGACGGCATCCGGCCCGACACGCTGGCACGTGCCGCCCGGCTCGGCGTGGTGGTCACGATCAACCCGCTGCACTTCATCGCGCCTTTGGCGGACGGGCGCCCGCCGCGCCCGATGGAGACACTGTCCCCGGTGCGCAGCCTGCTGAAATCGGGAATCCGCCTGGCAATCGGCTCAGACGCCGGCGGCGACGAGGTCAACCCGTTCCTGAACATGATGCTCGCCTGCACTTACGCGGCCAACCCGTCGGAAGCGCTCACGCGCGAGGAAGCCCTGATGGCCTACACGGCCGGGGGAGCCTATGTGGAGCGCCAGGAGGCCGTGCGCGGCCGCATCGCGCCCGGCATGGCCGCGGACCTCGCGATCCTTTCGCAGGACGTGCTGGAGGTCCCCTTGAAGATGCTGCCAGCGACCCGCAGCGTGTTCACGCTGGTCGACGGGGAGGTGGCGTACGAAGATCGGGAAGCGCTGCGCTGAGTTCGGTCTTGCGCCTGCCCGCAAACTGGGTGAACGCTACGCCGGAAGCGCGCGCGAGTTTCCGCAGAACCGCCAGTCCTGGGCGGCAGCTGACCATTCGAGAGGTTCACGACGACCCGGAGCGGCTGCCCGTTGACGGCAATCCATAGCCTGAAAGCTGTCGTCCACGGTTCGCGTTCGATGCGAGCGGCAGAGGACGCAGGCCTTTGGCCGCTCGCAACGAAGGTGCTGACGCGAAGGCGCTCAGGTCGACTCCACAATGACGTTACCGATCAACCTTCCGCCCTCGACAGCCTCGTGCGCTGCCGCAACCTCGTCGAACCCAAACCGCGCTCCAATCGCATGCGATAGCTGTCCGCCTGCCAACAACTGGCTCAGTCCATCGATTGCAGCGCGCCGGTCGTGCGGCGCAAGTTCGTAGACGAGAAAGAAGCGCAGGCTGAACGAGTTCCACAGCAGGGCTCGAAATGGAATCGCTATGTCGCCGTAAGCATTCGAGCCATACGAAACCAGGGTGCCATGCGGTGCCAGTCCACCGCTGCCAAGCAACTGAACCGTTGTCGAGAAATCCATGTCGATGATTGCATCCACGCCGCGACCGGCGGTGAGTTGCTTGATGCGTTCTGCAACTGATTCGGTCTTGTAGTTGATTGTCGTCTCGACGCCAGCGGCGAGCGCATGCTTGGCCTTGTCCGCGGAGCCGACTGTGCCGATCACTTTCGCGCCTCTGATGACTGCGAGCTGCGCGGCATAGTGACCGACCGCAGAGGACGCTCCGATCACCAGTACCGTCCTACCTGCAATATCGCCCAGCAGGCGAACGGCTTGAAACGCGGTCATCGCCGGAATGCCGAGACAGGCCGCCGCCGCGAAGTCGATCGAATCGGGGAGCATCACTGCCTGTGCCTCCGGCAGCACGATGAATTCCGCCGCCGTGCCCATCGGTCGTTGCCACTGCCCGTTCCAGACCCAAACTCGTTCGCCTATGCGCTTGGGGGGCACGCCTTCGCCAACTGCGTCGATCACGCCGGCGCCATCGCTGTGCGGCACGATGCGTTCGCTGCCGAGCGGGCGGGCGCTTCTCGACTTGACGTCCGATGGATTGACGCCCGAGGTCGCGAGCTTGACGCGAACTTCTCCCGGGGCGGGCGTTGGCGTGGGCAATTCGCCGACTACGAGAACGTCACGGGCCTCCCCGTTCTTCGAATACCACGTCGCGCGCATGTTGACCTCGTCTTGGTTGCGGAGTGATGATCGGGGCGAGAGGCGAGGTGTTCTCGCCCGCGACATGATTCGCCGTCGCGGCGATTGACCCGGCCAGCCGGTTCGCCCGATTCTCGGGCCAGTTGGGCGTCGCCCATAGGTATTTCATGCCAGAGCAACCGCTACCGGCGGAGTGCCAGGTACGCAGCGCCATGGACAGGTCGTCCCGGGTTGGCGCCGGCGACGCCCAGGCCGGTCGCTCAGCAACGCCCGCTCCTGGCCCGTCAAGAGCCTGCGGCGACAGGCGGCTTCGGAGTATGCCGACCCAATCGTCGATGTCGTGTAGCAGAGAACTTTTTGGTCGTCCGGCGACCAAGGGACCCGGCTCCGCTGATCTTCAGTTGCCCTTGAAGGTTGCCTGCCACCGATACCGTGGTCCCCATACGCGGTGCGGATACCGCGATGGAGATCGCGATGTGCATTGAGACAAATCACGAGGCCGTGCATCCGGCACGTGGGTCTGTCGCCGCCTGCGGCGAATGCATTCAGCTCACACCGGAGCTTCGCACCCGGCTGCAGATCTGCGTGAACAGTGTGGAGCTGCTTGCCGAGTTGCCGCTGCCGCCTGATGCGCACCGCTACCTGGACTGGATTGATCAAGCCGTGGAGGCGCTGGGAAGGGTGTCGTTCGTGGGTAGCGGCTCGAACTCCCGAGCGCCTCGCAGCCCGGGCTTCCATTGCGCGGCTGTGTCGAATGACAGCCGACAGGCATCCCACGTCCGAACACGAGCGATTCAAATCGACCCCAACCCGTTCTTCCGGCCCACGATCTCGACGCCCCGAAGATGCTATGTGGGACTACCT
>NZ_JAGGNV010000029.1 GCF_018614955.1 Variovorax paradoxus | reverse complement strand
AAAGGCGTCGGGTCCATACATGGAGGCAGTACATGCGCAGCATCCTGGGGACGCCGATCGGCTGGCGGCCGACGCGCCCGCTCGTGGGGTACAGCGGCTCGATCACGCCGATCAAGCGCGACCAAGGCACGACGCGCTCCATGTCGGCCAAGAACTTCTCGCGACGAGTGCGCTTCTTCTTCATCGCGTACTCGGCGCTGGCAAAACTGCGTTGGCTCATGTCCGTGGTGCGGTGACTTGCGGTGTCCTCACGCATGCACGGGCCATGCCCGCCGCGACCTATTGATCAGCATTTCCCTAGTCGCCGACAAGCGGACTCTCGAATTGCCGACGAGCACCGCGAGCAGTTTCGGTCCGGGCCGCATCTCGCAGTTTGACGTTCGGGGTCAGCATGGCGCGGCAGCGGATCAGATGCAGCTGTGCGCTACCGCGCCGCCCCACCCGCCCTTACCGGGCGGGCTTGTACGCTTGGCTAACCGTCGTCGCCTTCTTCAGCGCCGCGACCCATTGAGTCCCGCTGAGCAGTGGTGTCGTCTTCGCGGCCTTGATGGCCCCGCCCGCAGAAATGGCAATTGCCACCGCCGACATCGCCACCTCGTCTGGGGCCTCGATGATCATCGAAACGTCGTACTCGCCGTACGAGTAACCACCGCTGACGATCTTTGCACCCACGGCCTCGGAGATTTGTGTGCCCACGATCTCCAGGCGGTCCTGGGGTTTCTTGATCTGGGCGGCAAGAGATTCCGGGGTGTAGGCGACCTGGTACAGGTACAGGGGCATGGTGATTCTCCTTGGGTTTGCGAATTCGCCGGGAGTTTCAACATGTCGACTGGATGCCGACCCGGTGACGGCAGCAGCGAGCTGCAGTGCCCAATTGAGCTTTCGTATTCTCGGCGGCTCACCTAGCACACCTACCGCATGCCGAGCCCGTAGCCCAGCAAAGCATGCATCTGCCGGCGCAGCGCCCCGGCCAAGAACAATTCAGCATACGCTCTCTTTGCGACTACGCAAGCCGATGGTCAAATAGCAGCGACGGCGATGACCTGGGCCTTGGCATCTCCTTTCGGAGCGATCGCTCTCAGGCTGGCTTCGCTCACGTCCGCGGGTACTTGTGTTGCTTTATTGGTCGGCAGCCCTGCGAACAGGCCGACCGGACCCTTGACCAGGAACGTGAGCCCGGCAAACAGCAAGCCCAGCGCAAATACGCAGAGCGTGGGGTGGGCAGTGCCGGGAAGCACGAACTCCGGCATGAAGGCGAAGTAGAAGACCGCAACCTTGGGGTTTGAAACGTTGGAGAAGGCTCCATCAAAGAACAGCCTCGGCAGCGTCGGGCAGATGAACTGCCGAGCGCCAACGGGTTTCGCACCGGTGGCCGCAATCGCGCCGTCAGCGCAAACGCTCATTGTTGGCGGCCATCGCGGCATCTATATTTTTAGGCAGGTGCGGATCGGCGTGGCCCGGACGGTCTGTGCCTCATCGCCTTTGCTGCGGCGCGGCCCTTGCTGCAGCTGAAGGGGGCGGTTCAGAGGCTGCCGAGCCGCATTTTGTTGCCACGAAAGGAGCACGCTATGCTGACGAATTCCCACATCACCACCATTCTCCCGGTGGTGCAAATGGACCGGGCGCGCCGGTTTTACGAGGAGAAAATCGGGCTCGTTCCCGAGGGCGAACACGCCGATGGCTCATTCTGGATGCGCGGCGGCGACGGTGCCACTGTGGCCCTCATCCCCCGGCCCGATCGCAAGAAGGCGGAGTACACGACGTTGAGCTTCGAGGTCGCCAACATCGAGTCCGAGATCAAGGATCTCGAGGGGCGCGGCGTGAAGTTCGAGGACTACGATCTGGCCGACCTGAAGACGGTGAACCATGTCTTCTCCGCCGGCGACGAAAAGTGCGCCTGGCTCGCCGACACTGAAGGCAACATCCTCTGTCTGCACCAGGACACCCGGCGGCACTGAAGCGACCCAGCGCGCCCTGCATGTCGTCGCAGGGCGCGTCCCGAACGATCCGAACCAGCCAGCATGCCCGACTTCGGATAGGCAGCCGCTCGGAACCTCAGGCGTTCCGTTGCGAGCCTCGTCGCGAACGTGGGCGGCGATGTCGGGCGGCCATGCAGTCGACGAAGCAGCGCAGCTTGAGCGGTACCTGCCGGCGGCTGGGGTAGTAAACGTGAAACCCCGGCAACACCGGCGAAGCTGCAGGAAGTAGGCGCCGCGTGCTATGCGGCCGAGCGGACATAAGGCGCTGCGCGTCCTTCCCGCCGAATGAGATCTCGGAGCGAGCACTACTCCTCTCAGGAGCACATACTGGCGCCGGCACTGAGTCTCAGTGTTGGAAGGTTTTCCCCTTAGAACGAGAGATCGTTTGCAAGCAGACGCAACAGGCCTGGCGAACGTGCGATTAACCTGGGCGATGTACGCATCCGCACAGACATGCGGCGTGATCCGATCGGTGCTTGTTTGAGCAATGCACCGCTTGCGGCGGCTGGGCTGCTGATGGTCCAGTGGACACGCGGGAAGCGGTCAATCGCGACCGACAAGTTATGGCCGGCAGCCGAAGTCCGCGACGGTCCGCTTCGTCAGAAGCTGGCCGACAGCAACGGGCGCACAGCGGCCTCACGGCAGACGTCAGAATCGCCGCAAAGCAGCCGTCGACCGGCTTCATCGCGACGGGCGCGCAAAGGCAACGCGCCGGCTTAAATTTGAAAAAGCGGGGGGAGAAAATTTGAAAAGGGCCGCGCTAAGTTGTTGATCTTGCAGGGTAACCAGAAGCGACAACCTTGGAGGAACTCAAATCCAACTGAGTTCGTTCAAAGTTAGACCAGATTCCCATCAAATTTACGTCCTAACTTTGACGGCGGCGCGCGTAAGTCGTTGATTCGATCGGGAACGGCCCGAATGAGGTGTTCCAGTCTCGAATACGGTCGAACAAAGGACTGCTAAAGTCATAGAAGCAGGGCAGGGCAGGGCAGGGCAGGGCAGGGCAGGGCGGCGCCGTCTCGACAAGCGCCCTGAATGAACGAGCTGATCTCGACATGTTGCCGGTGCTGGGGCGCATGGGATCGCGAGCTCGAGTCCTAGCGCAGACGCCTTATTTCCGCGCGAGGGTCGGCGCAACCGGCGCAGGCTCGACCCCGAGGAGACGACATGAACGAGACATTGCAGCAGGAACTTCTGATCCGCCGGCTGGTGGAGCGCTGGGCGGTCTGGCGCGACGCTGGCGACTGGGAGCGCTTCGCCACCGTGTGGCATCCAGAAGGCGTGATGATGGCGACCTGGTTCCAGGGGCCGTTCCGGGAGTTCATCCGGGTCACTCAGGAGGGCTGGGCCAAGGGCGTGAGCATTCTGCACTTCCTCGGCGGGTCGGCCATCGAAGTCGCAGGCGAGCGCGCCATCGCACAGACCAAGATGACCATTTCGCAGCGCGGCATGGTGGAGGGTGTGCTGTGTGACGTGGTGTGCACCGGCCGTTTCTATGACTTCATCGTCCAGCACGGCGGCGAATGGAAGCTGCTGCACCGCCAGCCGATCTACGAGAAGGACCGCATCGACCCGGTCGACCCGGCCGCCACCGTCAGCCTGGACGCGCAGGCGCTGGCAAAGTTTCCCGAGGGCTACCGGCATCTGGCCTATATCCAGACCCGAATCGGCTACGCGGTCAAGCTCGACATGCCCATGCTCAAGGGCGAACTGGTCGAGGCCTTGTACCGGCGCGGCGCCGCATGGCTCGCAGGTGGAGCCCTCGAGCGCTGAACGGGAAGCGCTCATACGGAGGCCCGGCGGAGACCCCGGAAGCCCGGCCCCGGGCGGCGGCTGTTAGGTGAACTGGATCGAGTACTTCCAGGCGCCGTCAGCTGGCGCGGGCGTGTGCCACTGCCCCAGGCACATGAGCTATCAGAAAGAGAGAGTCGCATATCCCTCCGGTGGCGGGGGAAGTCCACGACTTCGTTCCCCTTGCCTCGCTTCGGGCGCGTTGCTCCCCCTCTTCGAAGGCTCCCTCCGAATGGCGCGGCTTGGTGGAGGACCCGCCACGCCGGGCTGCTAAACGCCGGGGTCTGCTAGCGCGAACGTCGCTGCGCGGCAACGCGGCACAGGTTTTTTGACGTCTTCGAATAACTTCGATTCGACATCCTTGGTATCGCATGTGAGTTGGGGTTCGGCGACCGGCATGCGGCGCCGGCACGGACCGGCCCGCCTACCGTGCCGAGGCCCCGATGCACGCGCCCTTGGCGCGCATCTGCGCGTGTCCATGCCGGCGTTACTCAATGCCGGCCACGGTCTGGTTCGCGCCGCCGTGGCCCGGCGCCGGCGGCCAACAAGTGGGGCCGATGCGCACTCAGCGCGTTGGCGGGGGGACCTGGTTCGCCTGGACTTAAGTAAATTCTTGGTCATCGCTGCCAGGACGACGGGCCTCCCTATCAGGAGAAAGGCCGTGAATTCTCTACAAACGAGCCCGGCGGGAAGGCTGTACATTCCGCAACGCAAATAAATAGAGGACGACAAACGATGAGCAATCCCTCAGTCGCGGAGCTGTTCGCGCGAAACCGGGAGTGGGCAGCCGCCATGGAGCGCGACCGGCCCGGCTTCTTCCGGAGCCTCATGGCACAGCAACGACCCGCCTTCATGTGGATCGGCTGCTCGGACAGTCGCGTTCCTGCAAACCAGATCACGGGCCTGGAGCCTGGCGAGATCTTCGTTCACCGCAACATCGCGAACGTCGTGATCCCCACTGACCTGAACTGCATTTCGACGATCCAGTTCGCGGTGGACCAACTGAAGGTCCGAGATCTCATGGTTGTCGGCCACCACGGGTGTGGCGGCGTGCTCGCCGCACTTGAGGACCGCCGGGTCGGCTTGGCCGACAACTGGCTGCAGCACGTCAAGAACGTGCGGGATCGCCATGCCAATCTACTCGACGGCGTGGCGCCGGAGTTCCGGCACGATGCGCTCTGCGAGCTCAACGTGATCGAGCAGGTCATCAACGTCGCTCACACGACTGTGATCCGCGACGCTTGGTCCCGCGAACAGAAGGTCACGCTGCACGGTTGGGTCTACGCGCTGTCGGATGGGCTGTTGCGTGACCTGCGCATCAGCATCGATGGCATCGACCAGATCGAGCCAGCGATGAGGCATGCCGTCGAGCAAGTGACCTCGCGCGAACGCGCGTAGGGGCCGCCGGCTGCCAGCACTGACCGTTGCAGTTACCGTGCTTGAGGTGGCGTGCCGGCGTTGGCCCGCCGGCGCATCGTCGCCCGACATTGAACAGCAGCGCGACCGCCGTTCGTGCGCGGGTCGGCGGCGAGTCGCTTGCCGCCGCTCGCCCGCGACTTCAGGGGCGCGGAATCGGAAAACGCCAACGTGCAACGGCGCAGCACGCGGCAGTGTGATGGCGCGTAGGGGAGGGGCGCGTCGTGGGACAGATCGTCCTGAGCGCGTGCGCGGCCGTCGGAAGTCGGCAACGGATTTTTAGCCGCTAAAAAATGGTGGCGTTCCGCATTTTTGCAGCTTAGTAGTCGGACCTCGCGGGGGATCCCAAAGCCCGTTTCCGGCGCTGCTCTGGCGGTCGCACTCGGGCGGCCAGTGGCCGTCGCAAGTGGCGTGGACGGAATCGACGATCGGAACGTCGGACTCAACACTGGTGACGGACCGTCGACTCTCGTGGTGCTGCAGAGTGGAGGGCGCCGCGCTCGATAGCCGGCAGTTCTTCCGGCCCGCGCGTAAGCACGCCAGGTATGACGAGACGAGATTAGTTCCCGGTTCTTAAGGCCTCGCCCCGGTGCACGCGCGGCGACTTTGCTATCCTGGCCGTGCCCAATGGACCACAAGCTCATGAAGACAAAATATGCGATCTGGATTGGCGGCGATGTGAAGTACTTCGACGCGCAGCGCAATCCGTCGGAAGGCTTTCCTCCGGTGGCGGGCGGTGGGGAACCTCCCATCTTGATGTGGCCGTTGGTCGACTTAGACGTCACCAAGCCTGAATGGGATGAAGCCCTGGCAGACTACACAATGGAGCTGCGCGAGAAAGCTGAGGTCCGGATCGTGGCCGAATAGCGCCTGAGAGGGGATTCTGCGGCTGGCAAATGAGCCTAGGCGGCTTCTACGTGCGGGTTCGGCAGGGTGCAGTCGCCAAGGCGCAGCAGTCCAGAAGAAAGCAGGGAAGGGAAGAATGCGGCTGAAGCCGGCGCCGGTCACGAGCGGACATCAGCCGTAGATGCCGGCAACCCGGGCTGCAGCGGGCGACTTGCGGCGCAGCTGCGTAGCTCCCGTATTTTTGCGGGCAAGCCGGTCCCGCGGCGGTGGAGGCCACCGAGGCCGCGCCCAGCGACACCCCGCCCGCTTGCGTCTCGCTCCTGACTTGAAGACCATCGCCGACTTCCATCACGACAACGGAGCCGGCATTCGCAACGTCTGCCGCCGCTTCGTCGGCCTGTGCCGCGACCTCAAGCTGTTCTCCCAGCTGTTCTCCCACGCCATCGTGGCCATCGACGGCAGCAAGTTCAAGGCGGTCAACAGCCGCGACCGCAACTTCACGCCCGGCAAGATCGAAGCGCGTCAGCGGCAGATCGAGCAGAGCATCCAGCGCTACCTCGATGCACTGGAGAGAGGGGCTTGACAGTATGTTGTATATGCAACATACTACGGCCATGAAAGCAAACAGGGGTTCTTTAGCAGTGGGCGCAGATGTGATCCTCGAGATGGCCAACACCTGTGTGCTCATGCGTACACGGCTGGTCTCGCGGGTCGTCACCGGCATCTACGACCAGGAGCTTCGACCGTTTGGCATCAACTCCCCCCAATTCGCCTTGCTGGTTGTGATCCATACGATCGGCCCGGCAACCCGCGCAGAGATAGGCCGATTCCACCAACAAGAACGATCGACGCTGACGCGCAACCTCCAGATCATGCTTTCCCAGGGCTGGATTGAAGAAGTTCACAGCACGGCTGGAGGCCGGGGCCGGCCAATCTGTTTGTCGAAGTCTGGTATCGAACTGCTGCATCGCCTAGCGCCGGCCTGGCGAGCGGGCCAAGCCCAGGCCAAGGCTGTGCTCGGAGAAGCTGGTGCAACCGCCATTTCGAACATTGCAAACGACCTGGTGAGTTTCCAGGCAGCAGCATGAGTTTTCGTCGATGTTGTGACTTGCGTTCTATGTTGCATATGCAACATGACTGCGAGGCGCGACAGTTCTTTTTTGACAGAACAGGAATGGATAAGACATGAATGCCAAGCCAACCTTCACCGAACATCTTGTCCCGCGTGAGCAGGGGAAGGTCTATGCACGCGACTACGCAGGTACAGACCCCGCCTTCGTGCTCATGCACGGCTTCCCTGACAACCTGCACATCTATGACGACCTGATCCCCCATCTCGTCGCTGCCGGCCGGCGCGTGGTGACATTCGACTTCCAGGGGTTTGGTCGGTCCGACAAACCCGACGGCGCGACTTACAGCTTCAAGCAACAGCTCGGGGATCTCGAGGCGGTCGTCGACCACCTAGGACTGGGAAAGATCGTTCCTGTGATGCATGACGCGTCGGGCGCGGCGGGAATGAACTTCGCGATCGACCATCCCGAGAGCACCGAGTCACTTGTCATCCTCAACGCGGCCTTCGCCCACTCGCCCACCGTAAAGTGGCCAGAGTTGATTGAACTATTCGCGACAGCGAACCTGAAAGCGCTTTCGAGCGCGATCATTCAAAGCCCGGAGCAGTTTGGCTGGATAGTGAACTTCCAGCGCGAGAGCTTCAAGAAAAGCCTCGCGGACAAGCACAAGGCGCGATACGACGAGTTCCTCGGTCCTGTCATCGATGGAAACTTCCGGAACACGCCCGGCGCCGGCCCGGCGTTCGTGCAGATGACGGCTCAGTTCTTCGAGGAACTCACTCGCAACACCGCGCGGCTTCCGATGATGGAAGCCCTCGATACCCCGGCCAAGATCATCTGGGGTGAAAACGATCCTTATATCAACGCGGGCGGCGCGAACGACTTCCAGTCTCACCTGAAGCACGCCTCCCTTCGGCTGATCCCGGCGGGTCACTGGCTGCAAATCGATGAGCCGGCCCTCGTTGCCAAGGAAATGCTGTCATAACAAGCCGGGCTGATGGGACCCCATCCGTCTATTCGGCCCATTCATCCCCCGCTTCACCTGCTGCCATCTGAGCCGGCGAGGCACCCACGTGGGTTAACCCACAACCTTCGCAACCTGGAGTTATCAAATGTCACAAGTCAAGAATCCGCGCGTCCATGCAGAGATCCTTCCGGCGCTCGCCGCCGTTGCCGCCCCGACGACCAAGGTCTTGGCGATCGGTTCGGTGACCGCCAAGGGAACGCCCGAAGCGATCGCCCCCGTCCTGCCCTTCGAGGTGCGCGCGACCGTTCGCAACCATCTGGCCGGGAAGATCGATCAGTGGTTCTTCCAGAGCGAGGGCTACGGCGTCGTCTTCATCATGAACGTCACCAGCACCGCCGAGGCCCACGAGATCCTGGAGAAGCTTCCTCTGGGCGTGGCCGGCATGATGGAGTTCGAGCTGATTGCTCTCGGGCCGCTGAAGCCTCTGGCGATGCTGATCGGCGAGCCTCCCCGCGCCTGATACGAAAGAACAGGTTGCGCCGAGGTCGAACTCTTGGGAATGAGGTCGCGAACCTTGATCGCAATTCGCGTAGGGCGCAACAAAGGTCGGCCGAAGATGAGGTGGCATTAGTCAACTGCAATGAACGTCTGCTATCGAGAAAACCGAAAGACGGCTTCGCCGCGGAGGACTAAACCGCTCGCGCGGTAGGGCCCCCTGCAAGCGCCGGGCCCATGACATCGGTTGTGCCTACCTTTGAGACCGAGGCAATCCGCCTCGTTCTTCGATAGGAGCACAACCATGAACGCTTCGACCCCGGCCATCTCGCCACTTCGCCAACGCATGCTCGACGACATGCACATGCGCCAGCTCGCCCCCAAGACCCAGGCCGCTTACCTTCGCGCAGTTCGATACTTTGCGGGCTTCCTGCAGCGATCTCCCGACACAGCCACTGCGGAGGACTTGCGGCGCTTTCAGCTGCACATGGTCGACCGCGGCATGTCGGCGATCACGCTCAATGCGACCATCACCGGTCTGAAGTTCTTCTTTGACGTCACGCTTGGGCGCGGCGAGTTGATGGACAAGATGAGCTACGTACGCGTGCCGCACAAGCTGCCTGTGGTGCTCAGTCGCGAGGAGGCGGCGCGCCTGATCGCTGCGGCATCCAACCTCAAGTACCAGACCGCGCTGTCCATTGCCTACGGCACCGGGCTGCGCGTGAGCGAGGTGATTGCGCTGAAGGTCGGCGACATCGACAGCCAGCGCATGACGCTGCGCGTCGAGCAGGGCAAGGGCCACAAGGATCGCTACGCCATGCTCTCGCCCATCCTGCTGGAGCGGCTGCGCGGCTGGTGGCGCCTCGCGCACGCGCAAGGCAAGATGCTGCCCAACGGGTGGCTGTTCCCGGGCATGAATCCGGTGGACCCCTTGACCGCGCGCCAGCTCAACCGTGCCATCCACAGCGCCGCCGAAGCGGCGCGGATCGACAAGCGCGTCTCCATGCACACGCTGCGCCACAGCTTTGCCACTCACCTGCTCGAGCAGAAGGTGGACATCCGTGTCATTCAGGTCATGCTGGGCCACCGCAGGCTGGAGACCACGACGCTCTACACCCATGTGGCCACCGAGCTCCTGCGCGAGGTGGTGAGCCCGCTCGAGCGTCTGCAGCCTGCGTAAGGCTTCGGCGTGGCGCATGGCGCCCTGGAAGTCGCCGACATTTTCCGCACCCACGGCCTCGCGTGGCGCCAGGCGCAGCGCGGCCACCTGAGCCTGGGCCAGCTCAAGGTCATGTCGGCCATAGAACAGTGCCGCAGTGTGGCGCTGGGAGGCCACGTGTTGCGCTGCGAAGGGTGCGGCCACGACCAGATCGCGTACAACTCCTGCCTTATGGGGAGACTTCCGATACGGGGAGTACGGATGAACGCGCCGATGCTGCGCGAGGTGCGTTCGGTGGTCTTGGCGCAAATCAGCTCACCATAGGCGGCAGGGTCTCCTTGGTTACCGTGGTTCGGCCATTCATGGCTCAACTCACCAGGAGATCTCGATGCTTGAGAACTACTTTTGCGCACCCAAGACGCTTCGCCGTCTGCGCTTCGGTCTGAGCGGACTGACCTTGCCCCTGAAAAACGTACTCCATAGCTGATGGTCAAATCAGTGATTGGAGAGAAGAGATATGAGCAAGAGAAAAGACGGTCAGCCACGTGGCATGTACACGCTGG